>JBCCSG010000269.1:0-10065 GCA_039200565.1 Cyanobacteria bacterium P01_D01_bin.50
ACCCGTTCATCAGTGCTTTGGCTCATGGGACTACTGTCTTTTGTGTTATTGATATTTTAGCTGTAATGCCCAAAAAATAAGTAATGAGTAGTAGATAATGACCGCCATCTTTTCAATAGGGTTCTATAGTAAGTAATTAGCCTATTCAAGATTTTTTTGCCGCGAAAAAATTTAAAATGGTCGCGATGTGAGATAATAAGAGTATGAAGCTGATTTTCTTATAATGGGAATATTACTCAAATTTTTAAAGATAGCAATATTCCCATTATATTAATTAACTCTAGAAAAATAATATCACGAAAGCGGCACCTAAAATGAAAAATCGCGCCTTCTTTTTAACCCGTAAAAAAAGAGTATTGAAAAATACTGAAAAAATCAAAAAGCAGTATTTTTATTGAGAAAAACCGGAAGTAATATAAATAGTCTTTGTGAGAAATAACACAATTTTAAGAAAACCCAAATAAATAATTAGCAGAGAACTTTAACTCAGGAAACAACCTAGATTGAATCACCTCATCACCTCTGTAAACAGTTTTAAGATATTCCGATTCATCATCCAATAAACAAACAGTAACAGTAGGCTGCTTTGGATTACCTGTAAATTCCTTTCCACCCAAACCAAGATAATCGATTATCCAATATTCCGATATCCCAATACCCGAATATTCGCCATACTTCTTATAATAATCATCTCGCCAATTCGTACTGACTACTTCTATAACTAAAGGTATAGATTTTGCCAGAGTAACAGTAGAATAATCATCCCAATAGGGTTCATTAACTAAATTATCCAGATTCAATAGCAACACATCTGGTAAATAAGCAGCTTGATTAAACGCGGATTTTACTAAAACTTTCGATGGAATACCATAAAGAAGATTGAGTCTTTTAAACTCTAACGTCAAATCCCCCGCAATCCGGGAAACAACAATTTCATGCTTCCCTTTTGGTTGTGCCATTTCCACTAAAACCCCATCGTGCAATTCCCATAATCCTTCAGAAGGCTTTAGTTTGATAAATTCTTCAAATATTAAATACTCAGCTAATGACTGAATAATTTTTGTTTGAGTCATTTTTCTAAAAGCATGTTTCTAAAATAATTCTGTAATTCGTAAGTTTTCAGGACTTATAACAATTACAATACATCGGTTGGTGCGTGATACTAAAAGTATTATTGCTAAGCCCCTCAATCTCTCCTAACTTACACAACCGACATCAGAGTAGCGCTCGCGGCTTATCGCAACAGAACGATTTAGCTAAATCGTTAAAATTTTTTATTTATTCACAATTTTTCTGCCGCGAAAAAATTTAAAATGGCCGCGATGTGAGATAATAAGGGTATGAGGCTGATTTTTTCATAATGGGAATATTGCTCAAATTTTTAAGGTCAGCAATATTCCCATTATATTAATTACTTCTAGAAAAATAATATCACGAAAGCGACACCTAAAATAAAAAATCGCACCTTCTTTTTTAACCCGTAAAAAAGAGTATTGAAAAATACTGAAAAAATCAAAAAGTAGTATTTTGGTTGAGAAAAATCCGAAGTGAAACCGAGTGAGAAATAGAATATTTACAAGACTTACGCAATTGTCATACAACTCTGGAGGTGCCGTACACTAAAAGTCTAATTACAGCGTTAACAATCAGTCAGTCTAGGAGTACCCTACAAAAAAATATACCAGTTGCGGCCATCCCTAATTTATTTGGATATTATTAAAAGATAAAAAAATCGATTCAAGTGGAATTTGGGATCGCCGCTCTGGAGTTCTGTGGGTTTAAATATATTTAAAATTTTTTATTTATTCACAATTTTTCTGCCGCGAAAAAATTTAAAATGGCCGCGATGTGAGATAATGAGGGTATGAGGCTGATTTTTTCATAATGGGAATATTGCTCAAATTTTTAAGGGCAGCAATATTCCCATTATATTAATTACCTCTAGAAAAATAATATCACGAAAGCGACACCTAAAATAAAAAATCGCGCCTTCTTTTTTAACCCGTAAAAAAAGAGTATTGAAAAATACTGAAAAAAATAAAAAAGCAGTATTTTAATTGAGAAAAACTGGAGGTTAAATAAATAGTCTTTGTGATTAAGAACACAATTTGAGGAAAACCCAAATAAATAATAAGCATTAAGTGAACTGTGGGAATAACCTTGATGCGATCGCTTTGACCGCAAAGTGTTCCGAGAAAGTGCACATGCCATTTGAGCTTATCGTACAATAAAAACCGGACTCAGGACATAACGCACAACTCTCCTTGCGAAGAAAAAAGAGAGTATTGAAATTACCTTCCTCAATCTGGGAACTATAGTTATGAAAAAGAAACTAAAAATTCCTAACTCATAACTCCTAACCTTACGATGTCAGAGCAACAACCACGCACCCGTCAGGAACTTTACGAACAAGTACGCAACTTAGGTAGAGAGGAATTCATCCTCGAAGAAATGATCCGCTATGGTTTTTGGTCTCCTCAAGGAAGTATACCAGAAGATCCTACAGATGAAATTCGCCGTGCAGGAGAAATTCGTCGGGAATTGCAAGAATTACGACAAGAAAGCAGTCGTCTCCGTAACGAACAATATCTGCGAAAAGAAGCCTTGAAAAAACGGCTTGCAGAATCAAGAAAAAAACAGCAGGAAACTAAAGAAAGACGAGAAAAAGAACGTTTAGAGCGTGCGCAAGCTTGGCAGCAGAAAAAAGAATGTAAAATTATTTATCTTGGTGAAGAGGTTTCTACTGGTTTAAATAACGGTGAAGCAAATTTAGAACGGTTGCAAAATAATAATTTACCTCTGTGTAACACCGCCGAAGAAATTGCTACAGCCATGGGAATTACTATCGGAAAGCTGCGTTTTTTAGCATTCAATCGTAAAACTTCCAGCGTCTCCCATTACATTCGCTTCAAAATGCCCAAGAAAACTGGGGGAGAAAGATTTATTTCAGCACCGATGCCGAATTTAAAGCAAGCACAACATTGGATTTTAACTAATATTCTCAACAAGTTGGAATTTCACGAAGCCGCTCACGGTTTTTGTCAAAGACGTTCTATAATTACAAATGCGACTCCCCATGTTGGTGCTGATGTCGTAATTAACTTTGATTTAAAAGACTTTTTTCCCTCGATTTCTTATAAGCGAGTCAAGGGACTATTTCATTCATTCGGTTACTCCGAAACAGCTGCGACTATTTTCGCATTATTATGTACCGCCGCCGACGTTGACAAATTGCAACTCGATGGTAAAATATATTATGTAGCTCCAGGAAACAGATATCTTCCCCAAGGCTCTCCAGCAAGTCCGGCAATTAGTAATTTACTTTGTCGCCGTTTAGACAAACGATTAACTGTTATGGCGGAGGATTTAGGGTTCAGATATACTCGTTATGCCGATGATTTAAGCTTTTCAGCCTCTGGAGAATGCCTACGTCATATATGTAATATCCTCAAACGAGTTAAATCAATTGTGACTCATGAAGGATTAGTAATTAATCAAGATAAAACCCGAATTTTACGAAACTCTCGTCAACAAGAAGTAACTGGAGTAGTAGTAAATGAAAAACTTAGTGTATGTCGAAAGACTTTAAAAAAATTCCGCGCTACCTTATATCAAATAGAGAAAGAAGGAATAGAGGGTAAAAGTTGGGGAAATTCGACAAACTTACTTGCTGCAATTACCGGCTTTGCGAATTTCGTCACAATGGTGAATCCAGAAAAAGGTAAAGAATTCCAAAAACAGGTTAAACGGATTAAGAAAAAATACGCTTCTAAGAAGCGAGTAATCAAGAGTGGAGAATGAAAGGTTAGAAGTAAGGAATTTTGAAATTACTTTGATAGTAAATTTGAGGTGGTTGATAAAAAGATTAGGCGTTGTTGAAAAAAATATGAACCAAATTTATGGATAACCAGAAACTGTTCAAAATCTAAATTCATAAACTGAGTAGGTAATGCCTACATATTACTGTAGAGCGTTACGGCGACGTGAAATTGTAATCTATCGCCAACTCCGAGCCGTAACCCACCCTACAAACTACAGCGCGTTTCTATTCATTGTTAAATGTTAAAAAACATTCCACTCTGGTTCAAATGTGGGTAAGAACTCACCTTCAGCAATAGTACCATTCATCGTCCAAATAGCATTTTCTCCGGTTTGATTATTATGCCAGAAAACATCAGTTCTACCGTCACCAGTATAATCGTCAACCATAGGCTCCCAAGCTATATCGTTAGAAGGTAGAAAAGCTTTAGTTAAAATTTCTCCCCCATCCATCAACCAAGCTGTATTTTCACCAGTTTGATTGTTATGCCAAAATACATCCGTTTTACCATCAGCATTGAAATCTCCAATATTAGCTTCCCAAGAAGAACTTAATTGAGGTAAAGTTGCTTCATTGAAAAGGACTTCGTTAAACAGAGTACCATTGGTTATCCAAACAGAATTTTCTCCACTATCTTTATTGCTCCAGAGAATATCAGTACGAGAATCTCCATTAAAATCACCAAAAGTTGGATTCCAAGATGTTTCAACTTCTGCGACGGTAAAACCAGTCGCATCAGTACCATCCATAAACCAAGCAGCATTTTCACCAGTTACCCGATTTCGCCAAAAGACATCGTTTTTCCCGTCATTATTAAAATCGACAATATCATAGTCCCAAGTTGACTCAGTTGTGGGTAGAAAAGCAGCGCTGGTAACTCTTGTACCATCCATTATCCAAGTAGCATTTTCACCTGTTTGTTCGTTACGCCAAAAAATATCACTTTTATTATCGCCGTTAAAATCAGCAATACTAAAAGCCCAATTTGAGTCAATTTGTTGTACTGATTCTTGCAACTGAACATTGGTGCCATCCATTTGCCAAATGACATTTTCTCCAGTACTTCTTTTCCGCCAGAAAATATCGGTTTTGTTGTCATTATTAAAATCGGCAAAAGCAAATTCCCAAGATGCATCGACATTTCCGAGAAAAGCTTCATTTTGATTAACACCATCCATTAACCAAACTGCAGTTTCACCTGTTTGTTCGTTACGCCAAAATTTATCAGTTTTACCGTCACCGTTGAAGTCTACAACAACTGCTGGATCGCTAAATATAGGATTAGGATTGGGATTTTTTGCGGCAGTTACAAATTCATTTTCATTTGTTAGCGATTCCTCAGAGCTTCTATTTAAATCGCTATCAAGTGTAATGTCGTCAAAAGTATTGTTTGAAACTGTGATGTATTCGGAACTAATAGGACTTACAGATGATACATCTAAAGGATTTGCAGTTGAAAACATAGTTTTTAATTATCACTAGTGTCTATATGTTTTAACTGATTTTTTTCTTCTTTTTTGTTAAGGGATAACATATATTTTTTTGTCACATGTTGTTTATGATGAACATTTATTGTATCGCTTATTTAAAAGTTTTTGAATATCAGAGAAATTCTCTATCAAGTGATTTTTTTGTTTTTGAGAGTCACGATTAGATATTTAATTAAATATAAATACCAGGATTATTACTTGTATTAAATTAATGAATATATTAATAACATGTTATTTTCAGCATATTAATAATTTTATATAGAATTACAAATTAGTTTTTCGCGTTGCTGCAGCTCAGGATGCCTGGATAATATAAATATATCAATATATTTTTTGCTTTCTATTCCCTATTAAATATTTTCTACCTCAAAGAGCAATTATATTAATCAAAATGTATTTCTAAAGTATCCAGTTCAAACCCTTGATTTCTCCTTTTCTATAAATAATATTTTCTAAATTAGAATAATAAAAAACCCGGTTTTAAACCGAGTTTGTTAATCATTATCAATGATTTAATATTGCCATATTTAGTCAATCATATGAATAGTTTTTTACAGGAAAAAGCTAACTATTAACTAACAACCCATTCATTACCTAATGAAGGTAGATTTTCTTGAACAATATTCTCACCATCTATTCGCCAAAGAAGATTCTCACCAGTTTGAGTATTACGTCCAAAAACGTCTGTATCACCATCATTATCGAAATCGCCGATACTCAAATCCCATTCAGTACCAAGGGATGGTAATTCAATACCAGTAGCATTAGCGCCACTCATAATCCAAGCTCCATTTTGTCCAGTTTGATCGTTACGCCAGAGGATATCCATTCTGCCATCAGCGTTAAAATCACCGACAATGGATTCCCAGCCAGAAGCTCCCAAACTTGGTAAATCAGATGCTGTAACATTTGAACCCCACATTGACCAAAGTTTGGTTTCGCCAGTACTCTCATTTTGCCAGAGAATATCGGTAGTAAAACTACCATCGAAATCACCCAAGCTATATTTCCAACCTGCACCAAATGTTTCTAAATTAGTCTGCTCTGCACTCAAACCATTCATAAACCAAATGGCATTTTCACCAGTTTGTTCGTTGTGCCAGAAAACATCGGTATTGAAGTTAGGATTGAATTCACCAACTGCATAAGTCCAAGATGTATCTAATGTCGGTAGAAATTCTGCACTACTAATATTCACACCATCCATCAACCAACCAGCATTTTCACCGGTTTGAGAGTTACGCCATATTAAATCGGTTTTACCATCACCATTGAATTGTCCAATGCTGAAATCCCATTCAGTACCCAGAGTATTTAAAGAAGCTTCAGATATTATTTGAGTACCATCCATCAACCAGATAGTGTTTTCCCCGGTGTTTTGATTCCGCCATATTAAATCGGTTTTATCATCTCCATTGAAATCACCAATGCTATAATCCCATTCTGTACCCAAACTATTGACAAAACCACCAGTTGGATTAGCATCATTCATTAACCAAATAGCGTTTTCACCCGTTTGAGTGTTACGCCAAAATTTATCTTGTCTACCGTCTCCATTAAAATCGGCAATCACTGATGGATCGCTAATATAAGGGCTAGGGCTAGAGTTTTGTTGAGATTCAAATAATGACTCTGAAGAGCCTGTCAAATTTTCTGTCAAATTTAAAGTATTTAAATCATTAGTGAGACTATTATTGTGGATTGTCGCAGATTCTAATTCACTTTGATTCTGTAACGGATTTGTCGATTCCAACATTTTGTTTATTAATTACCGGCTTTCATCTATCTTTTATCTCTGTTTTTGCGAAGATTCTGTTAATTTAGAACATCTACTATTTTTATTAAATGCGGACTAGATATATTTTTGTATTTATTGTTAGTTCTAATTATTTTTTTGGAAATTACAACTGCTATTAGTAAGACTTAAATAGATAAAATGTATTGTGATGATATATACGAAATTTCATCAAACAATTAAAATAAATCAGATACTTGTACACAGCGATGCTTTTAACTTCTGTATTTTTAGGCTATTTGATGTCGCTGGCAATAACTTATCCTTTTTGGATAGCTAGCAATTTGACTAAAATCTGGTTTATGCGACGATTACTTGGTGCTAGTAAATTGTTGTTAATTAAAGCTAATGCTGTGGCGTTACCTTTAGCTTTATTGGCTGCTTTGATGACAATCTATGTATTTGTATTTGTAATTGGTTTGGATGTGCTTCAAAATGCCTTCCACAGTACGATTACTATATTAGGAGGGGTTTTTATCTTCTTTATGGTTTTGATGTTGATAGAGTGGCTTGTATTGCGAAGACAGCTTACTTTTTCTGGATTTTGGGTAGCAGGAAGTCTGATAACCAATTTAGGCGCATGGATAGCTTTAGCCACATCATCTTTAGGAAATCGTATTTTATTTATATTGCTATCGATCGTATTAGGTATTGCCGTTGGAGCAATTAACGGCATATTAATAACCCGATGAAGGTAAAAGTAAGTCTTAAAACGAAGGAAGAAGGAAGAAGGAAGAAGGAAGAAGGAAGTTGGCTGGAATATCTATGGGGATTTAAACCCCAACCCAATTCGTTTACCTTTGAGCGGTGGGGAATTCAACCCATCCGCAAGAAGTTAATTTTTTTATTGTTTATAAATTTTCCATTTTGCGGCTGGTAATTCAACTAAGTAGTAAGTAACCGTTGCTAATACGGTTGATAAAATCAAGGTTGCTGTTAATCTAATATAAAATGCTTCTATCGGGATTTCGGAATTGAAAATATCGTAAGTTCTGGCAATAATGGGCATATGCCAAATATAAATACCGTAAGATAAGTTACCAATTACTTCTAATATTCTCATCGGATTTCTCAAAGTAGCGCTGAATGATAATTTTTCATTTTTGGTAAAATCATTATAAATATCTTTTTCAAAAGCAAATATAAAAAATGATGCAATAATTGCTGTTAATGGTTGTAATAACAGTATTGTTGTTAATGTTCTCCAACCACCGCTACGATTTGGTAAATTCCACAATTCTTGGTGATATAGATGATGTGCGGAGAATAAGTACAATAAAATGATCGATATTACAGCAAATATTTTAATAATTAGGGATTTGTTTTGATCTAAATCTGGTTTACGGTGTTTGAGAAGCCCATTAACTGAAAATCCACATAAAAATAAATCGAGATTAGTAATTAAGGGAGTATACCAATATTTAAATGCATATCCCATCTCTTGAGTAATTTCGGTTTGAAAACTCATCCAGATTAAACTTCTCAAAATTAAAGTACCGAAAATTATTAGTGAGCCAGCCACAAATACTTTTTTTTGAGTATTTAAACGATTTTGAATTAGAGTATAAATAAATGGTACTAGTATATAAAATTGTACTTCCGTTGATAAAGACCAAAAAACATCATTGAATTTGATAGTTTGAAAACTAATATATGGATGATAAGTAAAGGTAAATAATCTAAATAGATAACCCCAATTATAAAATTTGAGAACTGCTGGATAAACGAAGATAGATAAAATTAGTACAGCAAAATAATAAAGTGGAAAAATTCTCAACGCACGATTTCTCCAAAAGTTGATAACCCCTGCTACATCAACACTATAACGTTTTGTATAAAAAGCCTTACCCATCAAATAACCCGATAAGACAAAGAAAATCCAAACTGCGATCGCGCCATGACTAAACATCAACCAACTCAAATCCAAACCGCTATCAATAATTGATTTTCTGGGTGGAGCGCAATGAATAACTACTACCATCAAACAGCCAAAACCGCGTAGAGCCAAGAGGGTATCTAAGCGATTAGATTTATCAGTATTTGATTGCATTTATTTTCTACAATATTAATTTAATTGAAAATATAGAAAAATAGTAGATATAAATCGCTGTTTATCAAGTTTTATACGATTAATCACCCAGTTCAAATACCACATATTTAAGTTGATTTTTTCTAAAACTGTTGCCATATTGGCAGTAAAATTTTGTTTTGATACGGATTTTTATTTCTAGTTATAGGATTGACGCAAAAAAGCCTGTGATTACAACTTGATTACCGCGCTACACTTGCTCTGTATAGGAAAGCAATCCTAGAATATGGGTATTAGAGAAAGTTAATGAACGCAAAAAAAAACCACCTCTTGATAATTAAAAGGTGGGGTTAGCAGTAAATAACTACTGTAATTTTACTCGATTGCTTTGTTTTTGTTATCTGCCTTATGTCTGGTTCAAGAAAAAACCTTCAGGCTAAATTGTGACTTATACAATCATAATTAGTTCTTATGTAACTTAGTTTCCAAGATTTTAATGGTGTAAATTTACTGCCTAATGCTACTGCTGCTAGACTTCCTAAAATAAATGAATAATCTGCGATCGCTCGAAGCATGCCCATTACGAGCTGATCGCACTCCCAGGAGTAAGGCGATCGCCAATTACTCAAAACTATCCCAGTGGTAGTAACTTTTTGTAATTAAATATTGACAAATTGCAATTAAGTTTTATTCTCAGGCATTAGAATCCAAAATCTCAAATTTAAAATAGTATTACCTTGGAGAATAGAAACAAAAAATATCAGATAACTATGCAAGTAGAATATCGCCAGCGCCGGGAAGCATTAATGTCAAAGATTGGTAACGGTACTGCAATTTTTCGCAGTGCCCCTATGGCTACAATGCACAATGATGTAGAATACGTTTACCGTCAAGATAGCGATTTTTTCTATCTAACTGGTTTTA
Source organism: Cyanobacteria bacterium P01_D01_bin.50 (assembly GCA_039200565.1). Classification (GTDB taxonomy): domain Bacteria; phylum Cyanobacteriota; class Cyanobacteriia; order Cyanobacteriales; family Nostocaceae; genus Rivularia. The sequence goes on from JBCCSG010000269.1 coordinate 10,059, forward strand.
ACGAACC
>JBCCSG010000270.1:0-10016 GCA_039200565.1 Cyanobacteria bacterium P01_D01_bin.50
AACCAACTCATCTCAAGACATTTACTCTTCAACTCAAGTTCCTACAGATGTTAATTTAGACCACACTATTGATGGATATGACTACATTCTACCCCCCGAACTAATTGCTCAAAACCCTGCTGTTCCTAGAGATAGTTCGCGGCTGTTGGTCGTAGATTCGCCTAATACTGGTATCAAAAAGTTACCGACTCATCACATTTTTCGAGATTTATCAGCAATTCTTCGTCCTGACGATTTACTAGTGATGAATGATACAAAAGTCATACCGGCGAGACTTTACGGGCGTAAATCTACGGGAGCGCAGATAGAAGTTTTGCTGTTGTCAGAAAAGCAGCAAAATTGTTGGTTGGCTTTGGTGAAGCCGGGAAAACGGTTTAAACGAGGTAGTGAAATTATTTTTGAGGCAAACAAAGATAGTTTAGAAATACCTTCCAAGGAATTAATTGCTAAGGTTTTAGAAACAGACGAAGCTACAGGAGGGCGATTGCTACAATTTGATCTACCTCCTGGCATGTCTTTAATAGAGTTATTAGATGTATTTGGTGAAGTACCTTTACCGCCTTATATTAGTGCGAGTAATGCTGATAGCCAACAATATCAGACAGTCTACGCGGAAAATCCTGGAGCTGTTGCAGCACCTACAGCGGGATTGCATTTTACTCCTCAACTATTAGATAAACTAGAACAAACTGGAATTAATCGAGCTTTTGTGACGTTACATGTGGGAGTTGGTACATTTCGCCCTGTGGAAGTAGAAGATGTAACTACCCATGAAATGCATAGAGAATGGATTGAAGTACCTGAGGAAACTGTAGAACAAATCCGTGCTACCAAAGCAAAAGGCGGAAGAATTATTGCTGTAGGAACAACGGTGGTACGTGCTTTAGAAGGAGCAGCCAAAGATGGAGAATTAAAGCCAAATTGTTGCGAAACCAACTTATTTATTTATCCAGGGTATCAATGGCGGGTAGTAGAAGGTTTGATTACCAACTTTCATTTACCTCGTTCAAGTTTACTGATGTTGGTAAGCGCTTTAATTGGCAGACAAAGATTATTGAATGTATATCAGGAGGCGATCGCATCTCGATATCGTTTTTATTCTTTCGGTGATGCGATGTTAATTCTACCAGAAGGGGTTAGTGGTTAGTGGTTATGAATTTGTTTTTCACAACTATTTACCTTTTAGAAGAGGGGAAATAGGTTGGGGAAAAGACAAAGCATAATGTGCAGAGCCTATCCCATGCTGCCTTCATCAGTTTATTTCATTACTAGCAAATGGTGTAACCGCTATAGGTACTCCCGCCCTCATAACCCCCTCAGCCACAAACAACTAACTACTAACCACCAAACAGTAAAACTTATTGAAAAAAGTTCAATTTTCCCGGCTTGGGTGGGCATTCTAACTGAAACAGCATCTAGCAATAAGTGCAAATGCCCAAAATGTTTCAAAAATTTGCAAAAATTCAGCGTATAATTCGTGCTTCTGTTCCTTTACTATTTTGCTCCTGTGCTACATTCGTTGGATTGACGATTGCTGAATTACCTGAAAATAGGGTTGTAGCAGAAACTGTTGTCACTCAAGATTTGGAAGCTGCGGGTTTATTTCAGCAAGGAGTTATGCGTTATAACCGTGGTGATTTACAGGGAGCTGAATTAGCTTTACGAGCTGCTTTAAGTCGTGATTCTAATCTTGCTTCTGCACGGAATTATTTAGGTAATATTTTTCTAAAACAAAATCGTTTGGATGCAGCGGTACAGGAGTATGGGGAGGCGATTCGTCTTAATCCTAATTTAGCTGAAGCTTACTATAATTTAGGCTTAGCATTGCAAAAACAAGGACAAAACGAAGCTGCAATTACCGCTTACCGTCAAGCATTAGTAGTTGAACCGACGATGGCTAATGCACAGTATAATCTCGGTTTAGTGCTGTACCAACAAGGACAAAATGAAGAGGCGATCGCTGCTTATCAGCAATCGATTAATCTCGACAGCAATAATGCCGATGCTTATTTTAATTTGGCAATGGCTTTACAAGAACAAGGAGATACGGCTAAATCTATTATTGCTTATCGCGAAACTTTACAGTTAAATCCTGATAATGTTGCAGCATACAATAATTTGGGTACGGCCTTAGCACTTAGAGGTCAAACTCCTGAAGCTATTGAAACTTACATTCAAGCTATTCGTCGCATTCCGAATAATCCTTCTGCTTATTACAATTTAGGAGTAGCTTTTTACAAGCAAGGGGAGTTAAATAAGGCGAAACAAGTTCTCAGACGCGCTCACAAACAATATCGAAAACAAGGTAATGTCGAGCAAGCTGAAGTTATTGAGCAGTTGATGCAAGAAATTATTTCATCTAATGAGAAAAAGCAACCAGCGGAAACTGTTGAAGCTTCTCCTGATTCGGAAGTTGTTATTCCTAGCAATGATGAATTAGAACAATCTTCAGAGAATCGTGAAATCGAGTTTTCCCCTGTATTTCCTCAAGATACACCAGAAGCTCTTCCGGAGTCGCAAGTACCAATTACAACAGAAGAAGATTTTAGCTGAAGAATAATGATTATTAAACAATAATTTTCGGATTTTCAGAATATATATAACAAGTTGCTATCCTATAGCATCAGTTTTAATAAACCCGGTTTTGTGACAAAAACTGGGTTTTTTCAATTTGTACTACTAATTTATGAATGGTTATGAAATATTTGGGTTCCATACAGTTAAGCTAAATAATATTTGATTTGTTTAATATCAGATTAAATAGATTAAAAATATATTTTTTATCCGCGTATTTTAAATATCAAATTACACAAACATCTTTAGATATAATCTTTTATGGCTGGTTCAATATATTTATATAGTCATTTTTTTGTTTTCCGAACAACAATTAATAATGAATGGCATAACTAATTATTAGGACTTACGCAATTGTCACAAGTAACGGGTGGTGCGTGACACCAAAACCCTTATTAATGCGTTAAAAATTTAATTAAGTGTCACAGCACCCTACAAGAAGAATATGCCAGTTGCGTAAGTCCTGATTATTTTTTTCGATTATCTCTTACTACTTATTTAATTATTTATCTGAAGTCAAATATTACATAGGTTTCCTAAATGTCGTCATCCCAACAACAGAATCAATTAAATCCAGATTCTGAAGTAAATGATAATTTTGATTCTCAATCCTCACATTTTATCGTTTGCGGCTTAGGTAGTTTAGGTCAACACTGCGTTAAACTACTCAATGATTTTGATGTAGATATTATTGCAATTGATCATCAAGACAAAATTAATTGGGAAGTTGATGGAATTCCAATTAATCTCAAAAAAGATTATATAGTTGGAGACATTCAAGAATCAGAGATTTTACAAAAGGCTAATTTGAAACACTGTCGAGCTATCTTAATAGTTACTGATGATGAAACAGTAAATATCAAAACAGCTTGTGAGGTGCATAAACTAAATCCTCAAACTCGGATAATTATTCGCTCTTCAACAAATAATTTTCATGAAAAAAGTAAGTTAAATATTGATAATATAGTCGTCTGCGATGCAACGGAATTATCCGCACAAGTATTCGCTACCCGTGCTTTAAGTGATGAAAATCGTGGTTTTTTTAAATTAGAAGATAAATGGTTAGGAGTATTTAAACTTAAAATCCATCCTTATCATAAATGGCACAGTCGTCAATTGCATCACATTCATACCAAAGATTGTCGAATTCTCAGTCATATTCATGCTATACAACAACTTCCTACTTCATTTCATGAATGGAAACCTCATGTAATATTGAATTCTGACGATCGAATTGTTTATATCGAAGTTAATAACAAATTAGTTTATTGGTATGGTGATTCAAATTATTTATCTCCTCAAGAAGAGGATAGGGGATTAAAGCAGAAAGTTATTGATTTTATATATAGAAAAAAACGAGGTAAAAAAGCCCTTGCTTTAAAAGAATGGACTAAACAGCAGGTAAGTCAACCAATTATTCGCATGGTATTTTTCACTTGGTTGACTTTGTTCGTTACCGGTGTGGCTATTTTAACTTTTAGATTGGGATATCATCCATTAAAAGCTCTATATACCTCCGCTGTAATGCTTTTAGGGGGATATGATGCTGTTTATTTAAGAGATGATGTCAAGCATATTATCTTAGAGCGCTTGATTAATTTTATCTATATGTTTAGCGGTATTCTATTGATGGGTGTACTGCAAGCTTGGTTAACTCAATGGGTGTTAAACGAAAAATTTCAGCAGCTATTTGTTTATCCCAAACGAAATCATGTTGTGGTAATTGGTTTAAGTAAATTGGGTGAAAAAATTACTGGTTTTTTACAAAAATGGCAACAACCAGTATTTGGGATGAATGATAAAAGAGTACAACGGCGTATTTTACCGCAAATACAGTTATTAATTGGTAATTATATCGACAATCTGCAAAAAATAAATATTACAAATGCTAAAAGTATTGTTGTTGTTACCGATAATGAAGATGACAATATTGATATAGGTTTAAAAGCTTATAAAGCCAATCCCAACTGTACCTTAATTATTCGCACTTTTGACTATCGCAAGACAAATGAAATTAGGGAATATTTACCATTCGCGAAAGTTATTAATGATTATGAACTTTCCGCAGAAGCCTTTGTAAGTAAAGCTTTTGGTAAACATATTCGCAATATACTGCGGTTTAACGAGCAAACTATTTTAATTGCGGAATACTTTATTAAACAAGGAGATACTTTAAATGGATATTTCCTGTTTGAAATTGCTTACGGATATGAAGTTGTACCTATTCTTTACCAAACATATAGGCAATTTAAACCTAAAATTATGCCTAGCTATTGGGATCGATCGCCTTTAGAATCCGGAGATAGGATTGTCTTTTTAGCTAATTTCGACAGTCTCCAAAAAATCGAACGTGGCACACGCCAATTTCCCGATTATAAATTAAGGGTAAAAAAAGTACCATCCCAAGATGCTCTTATCAAAGCAACCGCTGCCATTGCTTTTATTTGTGCTTGCAGTCGAGAAATGGTGGAAAATTTAATGTACCATTTGCCAGCAACTCTAGATTGTCCCATATATAAACATCAAGGGCAAATATTAATCAGAAGATTGAGAAAATTTGGTGTTGATGCTGTTTTAGTGGAAAATTTAAGACAGTAATATTAAAAGTAAAAAGGTGAGCAACACTCACCTTGGGGATGTATTCGCCAAATCGACTTATTTATAGAATCAACTTTAACTAGAGCTATTTCGGAAAACTACGGATATTTTTTTTTGTAGGAAAAACAACATTAATTGAATTTAAATTTTAAACCATTGCAATACATTCAATTTCCACCAAAACATCTTTTGGTAACCGCGAAACCTCTACACAAGCACGTGCGGGAGCGGTTGCTTCGTCGAAATATTTTGCGTAAATTGTATTTACCGCTGCAAAATCACCCATGTCTTTTAAAAAGACGGTAGTTTTTACTACATTTTCAAAGGTAGCGCCAGCTTCTGTTAAAATAGCTTCAAGATTAGCCATTACTCGTTCGGTTTGCTTCGTCACGTCATCGGTATAAACGACGTTACCTGCTCTAGGATCGATCGCAATTTGTCCGGCAACGAAAATCATTTGACCAGATGCTGTAATAGCTTGATTGTAAGGTCCTACTGGTGCTGGTGCCTGATCAGTTTTAATAACTTTACGAGTCATAGATTCCACCATGATATAAGATGCTGGTTGATGGGATTCTTGTTGATATATTTCCCCATCTGGCATTATCGCACCTGTTAGGTCCGCGTTTTCAAATGTAGCGCCGTAAATATTGGCGTTGGTTAAATCGGCTTTTCTTAGGTTGGTGTTATTTAGGTTGGCTTTGGTGAGATTGGCGTTTTGTAAATCGGCTCCCTGGAGGTTGGCATTTTGTAAGCAGGCTTTTGTCAAGTTTGTGTTTTTCAAGTTTGCTGCTGCTAAATCGGCTTCAGCAAAATTGATTCCCGATAGGTTGTGGTTAATTAAATTAACAGCTAGAAGAATGGCTTGTTGAAAATTGGCGTGTTGAAGCTTTACTTTGGTTAAATCAAGTCTACTCAAATCAGCTTGGGTGAAGTTAGTTTGAGTGAGGTTTGCGTTATCGAGTTTGCACGAGCATAAGTTTGCTTTATAAAAATTGGCTCTACTCAAATTTGCGCTACGTAGATTTGTACTGCTGAAAGTTGTGTTTTCTAGATTGGCATTACTCAAGTTAGCGTTTTCCATACTAGCTTTGTTAAAATCAGCGCCACTGAGTTCTGCTAAAGTAAAATTGACGTAAGAAGCTTCTACTTGGCTTAAATTTGCTTCTACTAGGGATGTTTTAAGAAAATTTGTATTGTAAAGGTTTGCTTGACTCAAATTTGCTTGACTTAAATCACATCCAGTCAAATCTGCCGATCGCAATTCTATTTCACTTAAATCTGCACCTTTGAAATCTAAAATTCTCAAATATGTGTTGTCGAAATCCCGCTCGCCAGCTTTATATTTTTCTAAAAGTTCTTCAGCGTTCATGATGCACCTTTGAATACAATTAATCCAGTATAATCTCGTTATTTTGTATTAAAGGAGACTAATAGACACTGATGCTGAAATTGCAGTTTTGAGAGACTTATTTAAATTTAACAGGACTGACGTAAGTGTCATTGCGAATTTAGAATAAGACATGAAGAATTTAGAATTATTACCCCATCGATGAATCGAGGGGCTTGAAAATAAGGAAACATTTTTTTATTCCACGGATAAATCCGGGGGCTTGTATCCGATTTTTTTTGGTCATCGGCAATCCTTAAATAGGTTTTCAATTCCAATAGTGATATCTCTTCACTGTTATCAGTATCAATAGCATTAAAAAAGCCTTTGCATACTTAGATAAAAACCAAGATGGATACATTTCTCCACCGGAGTTACAAAGTGCGATAAGCCTTCTCTTCGAGACGCTGCGCGATCGGCATGCGCTTCGCGATCGCAAAAATAACAGGGAATCAAGTCGTAGTCTGATTAATATGATGTTTGAAACTCTTGATGTCGATGGTAATGGTATGGTGTCGATGGAAAAATTAGCATCCTTGGCAATGTAATCAAATCTAATGAGTAATGAGTTGTAGAGACGTAGCAGTGCTACGTCTCTACAGGAGTAATAGTATTTTACGTTCGACTATATAGTAAGTAATTAGTCGGATTTGATTTAATAAATAAAGGCTAGGCAATATAAAAAATACATAAATGCCTCCCTTTTTCTATCAAAGATTATTTATACAACTAATTTTTCAAACAGTTGTAAAAACCTTTGGGTATCCACATCCAAAGAGGCATCAACATTAGGAGGATTTTCAGATTCATCACGGCGATCGCGTAAATCAGCTAAAGATAAACCTTTAGTAAAACGCCCTTCTGTTTCTACTACCATATACAGCGATTCCGTTGTCACTAAACTTGGATCGATCGCCACTGCTAAAGCCAAAGGATCGTGTAAGTAGCAGCCATAAAATCCTTCATGATCTCGATAAAATGCCATATAAATTTCTGTACAATCGGCAATAAACTGTGTAATTTTTGATGGATTTTTCTCTAAATTTTGCTCTACAACTTGTCTTAGTAAAGGAGCTTTCATTGCGACATCCAAACCCACTAAGGTTAAGGGAATTCCAGATTCCATAACCATTTGTGCTGCATAAGGATCGACAAAAAAATTAAATTCTGCGGCAACGGAAATATTTCCTGGAACCTTTACCGCCCCTCCCATAATAATAATACGCCCGATTTTTTTCATAGTTTCGGCATCTTTTTGCAGTGCCGTGGCAATATTTGTTAAGGGACCTAAAGCTACGACTGTTAAGTTTTCACCATATTCTTTTGCTCCTTTCAAAAGAACATCAATTGCATTTTCAGAAGATGGAGAAAGAGTCAATTCGGGATAACGTGGCGAACCATCTTTTTCTTGAAAACGATGCAATTCTCCTAAACCATCAGCACCATGAATTCCTGCGGCATTAAAGGGAGGATTAACTAAAGGTTTATCACAACCTTTGGCAACAATCGGCATTTGATTTGGTTCGACAATACTAAGCACCCGCAGGATATTTTGAGCCGCTTGATGAACATTCATATTTCCTGCCACAACCGAGATCGCTTTTAGATCGATCTGTGGCGAATTTAAAGCCATAATTAGGGCTAAAGCGTCATCCACTCCGCCATCAGTATCGATAATTAAAGAAATTGATCGATCGGATATATTAGTCATAATACAAATGTAAAACAGTCTTCGCTTCACGGGCACCCATAAGAATTTTTTGAGAAGAAAAAAATTTTTATGAGAACCCTTCACTCAGTTAAATCTACCATCTCACGGATGTTCCCTTTTACTCCACCTACTCCTTGAGTAAAATTACGGTCTTGTTTGCGAACAATCATCTTGATGCCATTTTTAGGCCCCATGACTATTAATCCGAAACGGTCTATTATTTGTTTTTGTATGTATTCTAAGCGGTACTTTTGCAAAAACATTGATAATACAATCTTGATTTCCATCATTGCAAAACCTGCGCCAATGCAGATACGACTCCCGGCGCTGAAGGGATTATATTCAAACATTGTTGGTTCATATGTTTCCCAGCGTTGGGGGTTGAATCTCTCCGGCTCTGGGTAGATTTCCGGCATATGATGAGTGTGGTAGATGCTGACGAAAACTTCCGTTCCCTTGGGTAATTCATAACCTCCGAGTTCCGTTGCTTGGGAGGTGACGCGCCCATTCCAAGGTACGGGAGTTAATAAACGCATACTTTCTTTAATTACTCTTTCTAACAAAGGTAATTTTTGCAATTGATCTACAGTTGGCGCAACTCCATTTAATACGCTTTGCAATTCATCGAGTACATCTTGGGCTATTTGTGGGTGTTGCGAAAGCAGAAATAGCGTCCAAGTGATGGCATTGGCGCTGGTTTCATGCCCTGCTGCAAAGATAACTCCTGCATGTCCTAAAAGTTCATCTTCGTTTAATGTGAATCCAGTTTCGGCATCTCGTGCCCGAATTAACATTGAGAGTACATCACCATCATCTTCTGAAGAAGCGCGTTTGCGGCGAATTAGAAGACGCATTTCTTCATCGAGTTGCGCGAATAAGTTAAGTAGTTGATGATAGGGTAAACCCGGAATATCGAAAGGTAAAAGCGCGATCGCCAAGCTTCCATTCATCCCCAATGCTTCTTGTAAAATCTGTCCGCTTTTCGCTCCTTCTTCACCAACGTCGCTACCAAAAAAGGTTTTAGTAGCTATACGAAGAGTCAATAGCCGCATTACTTGAGCGATATCAACCGGCTTATCAATAGTTAACTGTTCAAGTACCGATTGACTAATAGCCACCATATCATCGCGATAAGAATCAATACGTTGTTTGTGAAAAGCTGGCATCAAAAGTTGGCGATGTTGGCGGTGAGTTCCACCATTCAAACCGAATAAACCAACACCAAAATGTTTTAGAGGTTCTTTTCGTGGTGAATCATTCCGCTCGCTATACATCATCCCAGATAAAGGATATTTATAATAAATTTCGTGCTGTCTGGTGACTGTACGTACATTTTCCGCACCACAAGTAAAAACTGTACCGGGACATTCCCCAAGAGGAGAGTATACATTAGTACCACCTCCTGCAGCCATTGATACCACCGAGCCGTAAGTTTTAAACAAACGGCTTGTATATCCAATAGAATCATTGCCAAAGCTTAAAACCATCGGTAAACGCCCTAAAATAGGATTTACTGGTGGTCCTGGTACGGTTAATTTTGGTAGATTAGCAGTAATAGTCATATCAGTGAACAGTGAACTGTGAGCTTGTAGGGGAGGCTTTAAGCGGTGTGGATAACCCTCCCGCTTTATTGAGGCAAAAAGCGGTGTAGATATTCTTCCCGCTTTATTGCCGTGCCGTTGCTGTTACGGCCCCTCGTATTATTATTGAGGTTAAATTTTTGATAATGCCGTAACGCACCAT
>JBCCSG010000271.1:0-9980 GCA_039200565.1 Cyanobacteria bacterium P01_D01_bin.50
CAGCGATTTCAATGGGCTGCTACTTTAATCCTTATATTAGTATTTTCAGGAATTATTTATACTGAAAAATATAGAGAAATTTATGCTTTTTTCAATCCTGTAATTCAGTTTTTACTTAGAAAAGAGATCCTATTTATCTTATGCGCGATCGCTTCTTTCTTTATTGGAATACATAGTCCTAAATTAATCGAAAAAGCTATTAAACGTTTCTTTCCAAGACGAGTAATAGATACCTATGATAAATTCATTAATTCATATGAGCTGAGATTTCAATGGGCTGGAACTTCAATCCTTATTTTATTATCTTTAGGATTAATTTCTGAATATAAAGGGTTTTATGAATTCTTACGACATATAGTAGAATTTGTAGTTCTCATCAGCATTGCTTTTGTAGCTTCAGGTATTTTTCAACAACTAATTAGAACCCATGGTGTTACTTTTATTCGTAAATTTGGCTATCAACCTAACGATTTCTTATTAATTGTTGAAACTATCGTCAATGTGATTATTGGATTTATTGTTTTGTTCTTAGTTGCTCAAAAATATAATTTAATTCCTGTAATTACAAGTTTGAGTATTGGTGGAATAGTACTTGCTTTTTTAGGGCAAAAAACTTTTGAACAATTATTAGGTACTATTGCTATATATTTAGATCGACCTTTTGTAACAGGCGAATATATTTATTTACCACCATCAGGTAACTACGGGGCTGCAATTTACGGACGAGTTGAATCTATCGGATTTCGTTCTACAAAAATCCGTTCTTCTGGTAAAAGTACTTTGATGATTATACCTAATTCTATATTAGCCAATGTAGAAATCGAAAATATGACCCGTGGGAAAAAAGTTATGGTGTTGCTTTATCTTGACTTCAAAGAAGAGCTACTTGAAAAAGAAAAAGCTTTGGTAATACAAGTAGTTGAAGAAAGTATGGAATCACTTTTTGGGGTACAACCTAATAGTACTCAAGTTATTTTTGAAACCTTTGATAATTCCAAAGCTGATATATCGGAACAAGTTGATTCTTCAAAAAGTATTTCTACTACCAGCGAAAAGCATAGTAGGGCTAGAATTACTTTCTTTATTGTAGGTTCAAATCACAATTCATTTGAGTTAAGAAAACAATTGCTAGATTTAGCAAATGAAAAGGTTTCTCAAAAATTGAATAATTTTGGTATTAAATTTAAAATGCTCCCACCCAATATTTATATTGAAGCTCCAGTGACCATTTAGGGTTGGGTAATGAGTAAGGAGTAAGAAGTAAGGAGTAAGGAGTAAGAAGTAAGAGGTAAGAGGTAAGTGATAATAGGAGCGAACAATCAATTCATTTATTCTAAATTTCCTCTCTAATACCTTATTTTTTACCTTTTACTTTTGACTTTATTTATTCTGAACTTTTTACTTTTAACAATTTTTTATACCCCATTTCTGCCATTTTGTTGTTGTTTTTGTAATAAAGCTTGCTCTATTTCGGGTGAAAGTTTCAGAGGTAAATCACCGCTACGTACATGTAAGTCTCTTTGAGGAAATGGAATTTCAACATTATATTTTTTCAAGGTTGCTTCTATTCGGAAACATAAATCACTTTTGATCGATACTTGATGGCTGGGTGTATTTATCCATACTAATAATTCAAAATCTAATGAACTATCACCAAACCCGGTAAAAAACACATTAGGTTGGGGAACTGAAAGTACTTCAGGATGATTTTTTCCTGCTTCTAAAAGTGCATTTTTGACCACATTGACATCAGCGCTATAAGAAACTCCTACTGGTATATGAATACGAGAAATTGGATTGCGGTGACTCCAATTAATCACTTCACCTTCCAAAAAACGCGAATTTGGTACAATTATTGAAACTCGATCTAAAGTACGAATCACTACACTACGGGCACCAATACGCTCCACTGTCCCCGTATATGTCCCAACTTCAATAAAATCACCTACTTGAATTGGTCTTTCAAATAATAATACAAGTCCGCTACCAAAGTTCTTCGCGATATCTTGAAAACCAAAACCGATACCAACACCCAAGGCACTAGCTAAAATTGCTAAAGAACTGAAATCTACTCCGAAACTTTGTAGAAGGACAATTGAACCGATACAATTTAGTGTATATTTAAAAGCAATTGCGATTACTTCCTGAGCTCCCTGACTAATTCGCAGTACTTGCAAAATTCGCGATCGCAATATATTAGTTACTGCACTCGAAAGTACAATTAAACCCAAAAATAAGCCAATTAATATTAAAATATCGGTAATTGAAAATTCTTTAAAAATTTCTGAAGTCAGGCTAAACCGTATACTGTAGGCAATATTATAACTCCATTGGCTGGTTAAGGGAAATAAGTTAGTAATATAAAGGCTTACTCCTACCCAAAGTGCTGTTCTCGCTAAAAATAAAGTTGTTTTTAACAGTATTTTTAAGCTGTTTTGCTGTGGATTTTCCTCGGAAGAATCTTCTGAGGCTATGAGTAGTGAAACATTTCGCTGTAGCCTATCTCGTACTCTTCCTAAAACCCAATGAAGTGCAATTGTTATAATGATAAGAATAAAACTTAAAATTAATGTATTCCGAACAAATTTTGCAGTTCTTTGTTCTATGGCTTTCTTAATTTTTTTACGAATTTCATCTGCCCATTCTTCAGCTTTTTCCCTAGGCTTTTCTGTATCAGTTAAATCTCCACGGGTAATTGTAATTTGAGAGTTATCACCAATTAGAATTTGTGTATCTCGATCGCTTTCTTTAACATCTATTTTCGGAACCTTTCCCGATTCTACTTCTCTTTTAAGAATGGCATTAATAATCTCAGCTCTTTCCTTGGCTGTTTTATCATCGGTGTTACTAACTCGAAAAATTTGTCTGCCATCAATGACTACAGGAGCAAATTGATTAGACTGCGCCATCGCCGGCACAATTTGTAAGCTAAATACAAGCATTACGGCGGCAGCTACTGCTTTTAATCGCTTAAAATATTTGGAAGTAAGGTTTTTGGGCTTATTTTTCATTGTCACTTACACTCGCTTCAATTAATTTTAGTTGTAAAAACAACAAGTATATACGTAATAATGTATAGGGGTAATACAAATCTTTTATATATTAGGAGCATTCATAGTCTATGCCATCAGTCTTTAGCATAGGCTTATAGTTATTAGATTTAAGTATAAATAATGATTATCAAATACGGATACAGTCCTAACAACTAGAATGAAACTTCATAACCAAGGGAATTAGATAGGGAAAAAAGGACATTTATAAAAGCTAAAATTTTCCATAAATTATATAAGATTGCGATATAAACCAATTAGTTGAAAATCAAATTTACCTGCATGGATTTCTAAGATGTAATTTGCAAATAATTTATTTAATTTTAAAGTTATGTTGTGATGCATTAAAATTATTTAATTTTTATAGATGTTTGATCAATTGTTAGTAAATAAAGTTTGGATGATAGTTAAAATCTAAATATGATTTAAATATAGGCAGATAGATATCGATTCTATTGACATTTAAACAAGGTCCTCAGAATCATGAGAGAAATGTACTTCAAATCTTTAACAGAAGCAGACAGAAAAAGAAACGAGTATTTAGATAGCATTAACCATGCTCCCTATTTCACGATTATCTTAATAATCGCCATGATGATGATGCTATTTACTTTAGGTGTATCAATTGCCACTTTTTAAGGGATATTTTGTTGAAAAATCGATTTTAATTGAGAACGTTCGCGCTGAGTCGATGTATGCTGCTAGGCTAAAGTATTATGACAAAAAAGGCGAACGTTTTCTTTTAATTAATCTCTAATTTAGATTTAGAAATATCTAATATACCTTGTTATCTCGCCACGATAGTTAAGTAAGTTAAATATGTCTCAACGTCCCATCTACCTCGATTGTCACTCTACAACACCCGTCGATCAAAGAGTAGTAAATGCAATGCTACCTTACTTTACCCAATACTTTGGCAATACTTCAAGTATGAGTCATAGTTACGGTTGGGAAGCACAAGCTGCAGTCAAAAAAGCACGAGAAATTATAGCAGAAGCTATCAACGCTACCCCTGAAGAAATCATTTTTACCAGTGGCGCAACCGAAGCGAATAATTTAGCTATTAAAGGTGTTGCAGAGGCTTATTTTTCCAAAGGACAACATATTATTACTGTAGTGACAGAGCATAACGCGGTAATCGATCCTTGTAATTATCTTAAAACTCTCGGCTTTGAAATAACTTTCCTTCCCGTACAAAAAAATGGACTAATTAATCTCAAAGACTTAGAAGAAGCCTTTCGCGATGACACCATTTTAGTTTCGGTAATGGCGGCTAATAACGAAATCGGTGTTTTGCAACCGCTAGCAGAAATTGGTGCAATGTGTCGAGAGCGCAATATCATTTTCCATTCAGATGCTGCCCAAGCAATTGGTAAAATCCCCTTAGACGTAGAAGGTATGAACACCTCCTTGATGTCACTAACAGCACATAAAGTTTACGGACCAAAAGGAATTGGTGCATTATACGTACGTCGTCGCAATCCTAGAGTTCAGTTAGCTTCTCAGCTACATGGTGGCGGACAGGAACGAGGAATACGTTCTGGTACATTATATACACCACAAATTGTCGGATTCGGTAAAGCGATAGAAATAGCCCTACAAACCCAAAGTGAAGAAAACGCATTTATTACTCAACTCAGACAAAGTTTGTGGGAACAGCTTTCTCAACTAGAAGGAATTCATCTTAACGGACATCCTACCCAAAGATTACCGGGAAACCTTAATATTAGCATTGACGCGGTAGATGGTTCGGCATTGCTGTTAGGATTGCAATCAATAATAGCAGTTTCCTCTGGTGCAGCTTGTTCATCCGCGAGTACTGCACCTTCTCATGTTTTAACAGCATTAGGTAATCCAGAAAAATTAGCTTCTGCTTCCATACGTTTCGGTATAGGAAGATTTAATACATCTGAAGAAATCAATCGGGTTGCAGAACTTTTTGTTTCTACTGTAGAAAGTTTGCGAAAACAAAAAGGCAAAGTTTTATCTGCTTAATACTTGGTTTATTTCCGCTGTGCTGTACTAGATAAAATTTGATTAACTACATTAATTTGTTTTGGTGTAAAAGCGGCTTTTTGGAGATGACTTAAAAAAGAAGTTTGAGTATATCTCCCATCTAAGTTAATAGCTTGACGGTAAACCTGTTGAGCATTTCTTTTATCGTCGCTATCCCAATAAGAAATTGCAGCAGCAACTAAAGGGTGGGGATTATTTGGTTCTAGTTTAGCAGCACGGTTCGCTGTTGTAATGGCTAATGGATAAATTTCAAGTTGATGGAATGCCAAACTTAAGTTATAAAAAGCAATTTCGTTATCTGGTTTGAGAAATGCCGCGGCAGTATGAATTAGTACTGCCGCTGGTAAATTACCATCGACTAAATAAACAATTCCTAAAGCATTATAAGCGGGAACAAAGGAAGGTTTTTGATAGATAGCTTTCCACAAATATTGTGCTGCTTCTGCTTCTTTTTTAGCTAGATGCAAAGTCCAACCTAAATTAACTATTCCTGAAATATTTTCTGGTTCTAATTCTACAGATTTTTCCATTGCTGCGATTGCTTGATTATACCTTCTTTGTTGGCGGTATTGAAGTCCTAATAGTCGATATTCACCTGCGGATTTTGCAGCTAAAGCTGGTTGATTAACGATTAAACAAGCTGATGAAACAATTAGAGGAAGAATAATTTTCTTGAAACCAGAAATCATAAGAATAAAACTTAAATCAGTTTACACATCCAAGAAAATTGATAATCGCTCATTTATTTATTTGTCGAGTACAGTAGGATACTTTCAAGAAAGGCTGTTAAGAAGTTAGAAGTTAGAAGTTAGGAGTTAGGAGTTAGGATTTAGAAGTTAGGATTTAGAAGTTAGGAGTTAGGAGTAATAAGTTAGGAGTTAGGAGTTAGGAGTTAGGATTTAGAAGTTAGGATTTAGAAGTTAGGATTTAGAAGTTAGGATTTAGAAGTTAGGAGTAATAAGTTAGGAGTTAGGAGTTAGGAGTTAGGAGTTAGGAGTAATAGCATTTTACGTTAGACTATATAATAAGCAATTAGTCGGACTTGATATATGAGGTTACTCTTAACTTGCACATTTTATAATCCTTATATAGCAAATCTTTTAGCCAATATAATCAAGATGTGCAAGTTTTATTTTTTGCTAGGGATTTTAATACTTTTGAATGCCAGAATGCCAGACTTCCCCTTTGTGAGGTGCTCTTTGAGAGTTTCTGAAAGATTTTATCAGCCAATCGTGCCAACTATCACTTGTAGGAGTTTCCACGTTTGTACTATAACTTTTATTTCTCTTAGTTGCGCTTCCACTTTTCCATCGCCAATACTTCATGGCTTAATCTACCACTTTTAGTAACCCTGTAGAATCTATCGTTTTAACTATAATTAACTCCTTGTATTCTAAAAACTTCCACTTACCTAATCTCTATTCATCCTCACTTTCAACAAACTTCGATGCAAACTTTATTTTCCTCGATTTATACCAAAAATCATTAACCTCATTCCAAAGAGTTCCCCGATTTGGTTTATTAATTGGAAAATCTGTGGGAATACTCGACATTGCACTCAAATTTTCACCATTGGCAGAAACAAGATAACCAATTTCTTCTTTCTCATCAATCCCCACAATGTATGTAGGCGCGGGATATAACGACAAGCCGCCTATGGATTCTTGAGAAAATTTAACTTTCAACCGTTTATCTTTTTTCGTGTATCCTGTTTTTGTACTTTTCAATTGTACAAAACAAAAGGGAAGATAATCTTTTTGTCCGATTAATTCCACAATGCAATCAATATAAGGCAATTCATCTTCTAAAAATCGGATATTGAAAATAGCTCCATGATCAGAATGAGCTTCCGTCATTAAACTTACGAAAATGTCTTGTACTGATTTTTCTAATGCATTTGCCATTCTTTTTTAGTCTCCTGGTGCAACAATTAATACCGCTTCCGCTATCGCCAGAATTATATATAATACCAAAAAACTCTGCGTAACTCTGCGGAAGCCTCTGCGCTACTCTGGGTTAAGAAACTATTAAAATATTTCTGTGTCAAAAATGTCAACGGTGGGGAGGGCAGGCAAGGATGCCTACCCCACAATATTCATTTCCTATTTATTTGACTGATATGCAAAATCTAAAATCCTAACCTTCTCCTCGTAACTTATCTAAAACGCTTTTATCTTCTAAGGTTGAAGTATCTCCAGATACCTCTTGCCCTGCTGCCAGATTCCTTAACAATCGTCGCATAATCTTACCAGAGCGAGTCTTAGGCAAAGCATCGGTAAAGCGAATTTCTCCAGGGCGTGCGATCGCACCGATTTCTCCAACTACGTGCTTTTTGAGTTCTGTAGTTAACTCTTCGCTACCATCATGACCTCCTTCTAAGGTCACAAATGCGACAATCTCTTCTCCTTTGATTTCGTCGGGTTTACCCACTACAGCCGCTTCTGCTACGGCAGGATGGGAAACAAGGGCTGATTCTACTTCCATTGTACTGAGACGATGACCAGATACATTTAATACGTCATCTACCCGTCCCATCACCCAGAAGTAACCGTCTTCATCTTTTCTCGCACCATCACCAGCAAAGTAGAGATATTTACCATCTTTGGGGGGAATATGTTCCCAATAAGTGCGACGGAAACGTTCTGGGTCACCATATACGGTTCTCATCATACCAGGCCAGGGATGACGAACTACGAGATATCCACCTTCGTTTTCTTTAACGGCGTTACCTTCCAAGTCTACAATATCTGCAAGGATGCCGGGGAAAGGACGAGTTGCCGAACCGGGTTTGGTCGGAATTGCACCAGGTAAAGGTGTAATCATCACGCCGCCGGTTTCAGTTTGCCACCAAGTATCGACAATTGGACAACGCTCGCCGCCGATTACTTTGTGATACCACATCCAAGCTTCCGGGTTAATTGGTTCGCCGACGGTTCCCAATAACCGTAAAGATGATAAATTGCGTGCTTTAGGGTGTTCGTCACCCATTTTAATAAAGGCACGAATTGCTGTAGGTGCGGTGTAAAAAACTGTTACGCCATACTTTTCTACAACATCCCAGAAACAACCGGGATTAGATTTACGAGGCGCACCTTCATACATTACCGTAGTTGCACCGTTAGAAAGTGGACCGTAAACAATGTAGCTGTGCCCAGTAATCCAACCTACATCGGCAGTACACCAATATACATCAGTTTCCTGTAAATCGAATATCCACTTAGTGGTCATGTGGCTATAAAGATTGTATCCACCAGTGGTGTGAACAACACCTTTCGGTTTACCCGTACTGCCAGATGTGTATAAAACAAACAGCACATCTTCCGCATCCATCGGTTCTGCGGCACAATCTGCGGAAACCTCTTTTTGTAAATCGTGCCACCAATAATCCCTTCCCGATTCCATGTGAATCTCTTGCTTAGTACGCTCTACCACCAAGACATTTTCTACAGAAGGAGCGGCGTTATTTTGTAGCGCTTTGTCAACTTGGGGCTTGAGAGGAACAATTGCATCCTTGCGGAAGCCACCATCAGCGGTAATTACCACCTTCGCTTTCGCATCATTAAGGCGATCGCGCAAAGCTTCGGCACTGAAACCACCAAACACAACACTATGAGGTGCGCCAATTCTGGCACAAGCTAACATGGCAATGGCAGATTCAGGAATCATCGGCATATAAATGCCCACGGTGTCACCTTTTTTCACCCCTAGTTGCTTGAGTGCGTTAGCGAATTGGCTAACTTCGCGGTGTAACTGAGCGTAAGTAATGGTGCGGGAGTCGCCGGGTTCACCTTCCCAAATAATTGCGGCTTTATTTTTATTTGCAGTAGTGAGATGTCTGTCAAGGCAGTTGTAAGAAATATTTATCTTACCGTTAACGAACCATTTAGCAAAAGGTGGTTGCCAGTCTAGGATTTTATCCCACTTTTGAAACCAGTATAACTCTTGTTCTGCAAGTTCAGCCCAGAAGGCTTCGGGGTTAGATTGTGCTTTATCGTAGAGACGCTGATAGTCTTCCAAGCTTTTGATATGAGCATTTTGCGAGAATTCCGCGCTGGGAGAGAATAAGCGCTTCTCCTGGAGAATTGATTCTATGGTAGCTTCAGCCATGATTTGTGTTCAAGTTCGTTATAGTTACTGTCTATTCTTAACTGATATTTGTCAGAGAATCTTTAGATTTTCATTAAGCATAGGAGTTATGACCTATACTTTGGCGCATCATAGCAAGGAGTTATGAAAACACAAAGTTAACTGACACACATTGATATATTTTTGGAGAGAGGGAAGAATTTGTATTAGTTGTAGGGTGCCCTGCGGCTAGAAATAATTTGATTCAAAGATTATTATTGTAATTCTGCTCTAAAGCACCATTGTTTATCTTATGATCGTGCGTTACGGCATTTTCCATATTGTAATTTAGGATCTTAAGCTGCTTTGAGCCGTAACAGCAACGGCAATAAAGCGAATATCCACACCGCTTTTTGCCTCCCCTACAATAATCTTGTATTTAGAGGTTTTATTTATTACAAATACATCTAATATAATCCCCATTATAATGAGATAATTACTTACTTTTTGCTTAAATTTGTATATTTATAGGAATGGCCGCAACTGGCATATTTTGCTCGTAGGGTGCTGTGACACTTTGCTTGATTTTTAACGAAATAATGAGACAATCAGTGTACGGCACCAACCAGAGTTTTGTAACAATTGCCTAAGTCCTGATTTAATTGCTTAAATTTTTTTAAATATAAATACCGCGAAATTTTTTTCTTAGGGGCGGTTTCGTGATACTATTTTTGATATAAAGAATTTATAGAATGGGAAGGCTTGCTTCTCATAAAAATTTTGCTAATATTCCCATTATTTAAAAACCATCTTTCTATTCTCAATTATCCCATATTTTCGCCATTTTGA
>JBCCSG010000272.1:0-9917 GCA_039200565.1 Cyanobacteria bacterium P01_D01_bin.50
AGTGTCTAAAAAACTATGACGAATTTCTTGGTGACTACATAAGGTATAAATCTCTTCAAATTGGTCGGCAATCAATAATACCTGATGGTTGGGATGATTACGTTTAATTTGGGAGAGAACATCTTGCAGTGAAAGTTCACCGTGAACAAAGTATTTAGCTAACTGACGAGCTTGATGCATTTGTTCGGTGGTATTTTTGTTCGGTTCGTAAAGTTGAACCAGTGCCTCAGCTAAAGCATGGAAAGGTTCTGAACCAGGACGGAAGTGAGTAAATAACCAATGACCTTCTTGTTCTAATTTAGGCACTAATCCCGCCAGAACTACAGAAGATTTACCGCTTCCCGAAGCACCTAAAACAGGTATAAAATTCCGGGTTTGAGTCGCCGCGAACAGTTCTTCTACAAATACCTCACGTCCAAAAAAATATTCTGCATCATCGGGACCAAAGTGAAATAAACCGCGATAGGGACAGGAGAGATTTTCATCACCAGCAGCATCAGTAAATTCACTATTTGAAGCCTTTTTCTCCTCACTGTAGTAGAAGTAGTTGTAGATAATGTTTTTTTCACCAACTACAGCACTCTTTACTTCATCTACAAACTTTGGATTGTATTCAGAAATATTTTCAACCATTTGATTGCGGAGAGTGGATTTTAGTTAAATGTATTTTGTTGTGTATTGCGATCGCCAACTTGAGCACCTTTGACTTCAGCTTGAAATTCTACCTTGTACTTACTTGTTGTAGCTGATTCTTCAGGTTGTAGCTGTTCTAGTAATTTCTCAGCAGCTTGAATAATTTCTTCGTCTTTATCAGCACCAGCTTCAGCTAATTTCTTCTTGAGTGGTACTTCGTAAGTTTCAGGATCTGTTTCGTATTCTTCCAGAACCATTTGTGCTTTTGGTTGACCAGCAAACTTGCGGTTAATCAAATCTTTCAAGGTATTGTAAGCATCTTGAGCACCACCTTGAGCAAAAGCTTGACAAACACCACTCGAAACACTACTTGCAGCACCAGCAACGGCACTAGATAAAACAGCATTAGATGCAGCACCAGATAAAGCTGTAATAATAAGAGTAATAGGGTCCATAATTTACCTCTGTGGTAACCCAATAAATCTTACCAAAATTTAGGTCTCTGCGATCCAGTAAATCTTACCAGATAGACTTCGTATAAGTTCTATTCTCTTAGCTAAATTTGATCGATCGAGAATTATAGATAATCGTAAATTTAATACACAACAAAATGATTGGGATGCTTACTGAGTCACCAAAACATTTACTCCGATAGCACTTATCGATTACCTATAACAATTTCTCCCTCATATGAAGTACGGTTAATTATCGATTGTAGAGCGACTAGCAAAAAAATTGTTTTACCGGCTTTCCCATTACCAGCCCTCACAGAGGTGATATTAAGCGAACATCATATCTCTCACTCCTAATGGGAGTAATTAGAGAACACCCCAATTTAGAATAACCAACTTATAATCACTGATGTACGGGAATTTCAACAATAAATTTAGTACCTTTTCCTAATTGAGAATCGCAAAAAATCTTTCCTTTATGGGTTTCTACAATAATTTGATAGCTAACCGATAAACCCAATCCCGTTCCTTTCCCTACCGGTTTAGTAGTAAAAAATGGATCAAATATATTTCCGCGCACTTCTTCTTTAATTCCCATGCCATTATCAGCGATACAAATTTTGACCCAATTTTCATCAATAACTTGTGTCGAAATATAAATATGAGCAGATATATTAGATATTCTGGAAGCCTCTAATGCATCAATGGCATTACTTAAAATATTCATAAAAACTTGATTGAGTTTTCCGGCATAACATTGCACCAAAGGTATTTGAGTATATTGTTTATTTATTTTAATTTCAGCTTGAGTTGGATTACTTTTTAAACGATGCTGTAAAATTAGTAAAGTATTATCTATTCCTTCATGAATATCAACTTCTTTATATTCTGCTTCATCTAAACGCGAAAAGTTCCGTAGTGATTTGACAATTTCCCGAATACGGATCGTCCCTGTATTCATAGATTTAACGATCTTGATTGAATCTTCTATAATAAATTCTAAATCGATTTCTTCTATTTTATCTTTTAATAATTCTGGCGGTTGAGGATAATATTCTTGGTAAGAAGCTATTAACTCTAATAGCTCTTGAATATATGTTTTAATAAATTGAATATTTGCGTGAATAAAATTGACTGGATTATTGATTTCATGTGCTACACCTGCCACCATTTCTCCCAAGGCAGACATTTTTTCTGCTTGTAACATTTGTGCCTGAGTATTTTGTAAATCCTGTAGAGTACTTTGTAATTCTTGAGTACGCTCTTTAACTCGATTTTCTAACTCGGTTTTTGCATTTTCTAATTTACTAAATGATGTATTTAACTGGGTTGCCATGATATTAAATGAATTAGCAAGTTTTCCAATTTCATCTTCTCGGTTTGTCTCTATATTGATATCAAAATTACCTATTGAAATATTATCAGCAACTACAATTAATTCATTTAAAGGTGTCGCAACTTCCTTTTTTATAACTGAAAAAAGTAGAATAATTTCAACTATCAATGCTATTAAAGCAGCTATGAGAACGAATTTGATTGTTTCTATAGCAAAACTAGAAAGCAATGATTTAGGATAAACCGTAACAAAATACCAATCTGTACTTTTAAGATGAGAAAATGCTAAATATCTATGACCTTCTGTATCTTCAAGAACGCCAGATTCTTTATTTTGTTGTTTAATAATTTCAAAATTGCGGCTCAATCCTAGGTCATTTAATTGCTGAATATTTAATCTCCCATTTGCCTCCTGTATTTCTTTCATGTATTTTGGATGGACGATTAAGCGACCATCTTTTTGAAAAATTAAATTATATGTTCCTGGGAGTTGATCGTTGATTGTATTCTTCATTAAATCGTCAAGAATAATGTCTTGACCCGCAACACCTATGAGATTATTGTTACGATCGTAAGCTGGAGTTAAAGCCGAAACCATCCAAATTTTTGCAGTAGCATCGTAATATAAACCGGTCCATACTGGTTTCCTTTCCGGGTTGTGTTTTTCATCGGCAGTGTAGTAATATTCTTCTTGATTTACATCCAAATCTGCCTTAGCTTGTGTTCCCCAAGGAATTCCTTTCCAATAGATAACCACAGAGTGATTGTCAGTGATAAAATATGTATCTATAAAACGATTATTCCATGCATGACCGTAGCTATTAACTAATTTATAAGCAGTCACTAAAATTCGTTTATATCTAGCATCAACCCGAATATTTTTACCAATGAAACAATCAGCAAATTGAATAGAATCCAATTCTTTTATGGGTTTATTTTGGGGGAAACATCTGATTGTTCCATCATTCCAATGGAAGTAAATTTGCTCAAATTCGGCGTTTAAATTATTTTTAATTGGTCGATTAATTTCTTGTAAAATTTGTTCGGACAGAACGGTTATATTATCTTGCGATAACTGGAAAATAAAACTTTCACGCTGTCCTCTTTGAGTAATATATTTCTCTAATTGCTGTTTTGTTTGGACTTCTAAATTTGACATTACATGAAAATAACTAACTATTGTAGATATCAAGATCACAACAGTTATTCGTAGAGCCATGTTCCTAAGAATCTTTCGAGTGAGAGAGGATTTTTTTATTAACTTTAAACAACTTTGAACAATAGCTTGAGAAAAAAAATACTGAATCAGATTAGCAGGCATGATCGATGGATATTAAGCTTATTCTTTAACATACCCAAGTAGCCTGAAAAAATTAGTCATCCGAAGTATAAACTACAAATATCTGTATCGCGCCAGGGTTAAAAGAATAAGGAGTTAAGGAACATAAAATTCACGAAGAAGCGTTTTGTTGAATTTAATTTTAACTTTGATCTACAATACTAGTACCGCTGCGCGGAAGTTAAAAGTCAAAAGTCTAAAATAATAGGTGTTCAAAACTTTTGGAACGAGTGGGGAGCATCCCAATTTTGCAAAAATAAGATTAGTACTGGGAGCGTCTTCACCCAGTACTAATAGCAATTCTGTATGAGGCTGCGCGCTTATCGCTCTGTGCCCCGAAGGCGTATCGCTACTCTTACAAAGCTAACCTAACGGTGGCTAAATTCGACACATCTTTATAAAGAAATGGTATAAGCACTTGTGCATAATTAACTGTATATTTGTCATTGTGAAGATCCCTAAGTGTGGAATGATATCTTTTCCGCTTACATCGGAATTATAAAAAATATGATCGAAAAAAGCTCTGCGCTCCTTTGCGTTTCCCTCTGCGCTCCGAGGCTGCAAAAAAAATATAATTCCGATGCCAACGGATTTGATATGACTCAATCGCAAAAGATTGAGGGCTACTTTAATTATTTTTGAAATATACAAATATTTTTGCCTCAGTACTTAGCGAGCAAGATCCTCGCACTACGAAAAAATAAATTTACACCTATAGGGATGCTGCCAACGGGTGCGCTCAAAATTGCCGCACTGTACTAAATTGGGCTAAACCTACAAACTGATAATTATTTGTTATAAAAAACGGGCGCGGCAGGACTCGAACCTGCGACCCACTGCTTAGAAGGCAGTTGCTCTATCCAGCTGAGCTACGCGCCCACAGGCATTACAAATTTTAACTTATGTACTATATCACTAATCAGAGTAAAAAACAATAAAAAATCGCGTTTTTTTAAAGACATTAAGATCAAATGTCATTTGATTAACTATAAAGTTACATAAAAATCCTGACAGAAGGGGTATAACTCAGGTATATTGTGTTGTCGTAGGTAAAAGCGTCAAGGGCTCTCAATATATTTTTTTCTCCTAAAAAAATTATATTGGGTACCCGTCACATGTAACCAAGACGTTGGTTAAAGTAACAGGGTTATTTTATCTCCCATGTAAAAATGCCTCGGCGATCAGTTAGGCGGGAAATTTCATGTTTATTTTGAAACGGCAGGACGTTGAAATATCAAGCATCGTACACCCTAAGCGCGACCAACAGGTACCTGTTCTTAATTATCAAGGACAAACTTTTCGGTTGATTAGCGCGTTTAAAGCTAATCAAGAAGAAGAAGCTAGGGCTTTGTGGCGAGAGTTGACAGATAACCGAGGCAAAGCCTGCGTGCTGTTGGAAGAAGAAGACCGCTTCAGCGTTTGGGGTAAAATTCGTTTAGATCAACTAGGCTATGAAGCCACCAATCAAGGTAAAAATAAGATTGTGACGGTTGCAAGTATTTTATTGTTGCAAACGGTATACATGGATATTGAAGAATTTCTTGGTGCGAAGCAAGCTAATTTATTTAAGAAAGAAATTTCACATATCTTAAACCGATGGCAATTTCCCGCAGCTTCCTCACCCCAGGCAATTGACTACTTGCTGAGTATAAACCCTATAGAACCAATTCAAATTCCTTTTTGGGAAGAAGATTATGCGATCGTATTTTTGGAAGAATTACATAGACTGGGTAAAGCATATTTTGGTAGTTCCGATTTTGCTCATCAAGTAATGGATACTTTACAAGATATGCCCATGGCGGAACGAACGCTATTTATTAATTGGCTCAAAAATTCTCCACTAAATAAACTGTGGCATTAGCACATAAGCATTTTTATGCAGTTAAGATTGTGTTGGTTTCTCAAGGGTTAAGGGCCAAATTTTTTTCTTCTAAAAAAGTTTTGGCAGGGTGCCCGTCGAGTTAAATACACTCTACAGTTTGTAGAGCGGATCTTACATACACAATCTATCAGCAAAAACTCTGCTCAATGCATAAACACGGTAAAGTATAAATGAGTAGCATTTACAATAAGTCCGACGGTTCAAAATCCTGGTTTACCACTCAAAACATCATCCTGGCTAGTGTTGGTTGGGGTGTTTTGGCAGTGCTATACTTCTTACTCTTCAGCGCCAAAGTTCCAGATGTAAATGGTGTAGCAAAACGTGCCGATTGGTACGTAGTTGGAACAAATATTTTAGAAGCACTAGCCTATTTGGGCGCAGGAATTTTATGCTTAAGAAATTGGCGCAGTCGCCAAATTGTCAGCGATAGAAATGTTTGGCTGTTATTTGGTATAGGTATGCTGTCTTATTTCTTAGGAGGGATATTTTTTGGTTATACGGAAATAGTCTTAAAGGAAGAACCATTTCCTTCCTTTGGCGATATATTTTTTGTGGTCACTTATTTGTTAGTTGGTATCGGCATGATTTTAGCGGTAGCTTCAAGACGAATAAATTTAGAGGTTTGGCAGTGGATAATTGTATTGACGATCGCCGCCTTTGGTAGCGCTTTGGCATGGTTAATTAGTCAGCCGGATGCAGCAACAGCCACCACCGTAGTAGAAGGAGTTTCTGGATGGAAAGAACAAGCAGGAGTATTTTTAAACTGGTTTTACGTAGTCAGCGACGTATTATTATTAATTATTGCTACCAGTCTGCTGCTAGCTTTTTGGGGCGGACGAGCTTCTTTGCCTTGGCGAATGATTGCAGTCGCCACATTTTCGCTTTACATTGCAGATATGTGGTTTAAATGGGCCACTAGAGATCCCAATTATCAAAGTGGAGACATATTGGAAGTGTGTTGGATATTAAGTGGAGTGTTATTCGGCATGGGCGCAGCCCTTGAGTATGAGGCTTCATCAAATCGTTCGCGGCGAGAACGCGGACGCAAACGAACTTAGTAAATAACGTTTGGGGTCTACTACCGTGAGAAAACTAACTGAATCCGACAAAAAAGAAATTCTCAAGTTGTATCGAGAAAGTGCCGAAACTACTTCTACTTTGGCAGAGCGCTACGGTGTAAGTAATTCAACTATCAGCCGTTTACTCAAAAGTACTTTGCCTGAAGATGAATACGAGTACTTGGTTTCTTTAAAGCGTGCTGCCAGAACCCCTGAAGGAAGAGCACAAGTTAGCTACGATAAAATGCCTTCTTTTACTACCGAAGAAGCAGAAGCAGAAGCAGAAGTAGAAGCAGAAGTAGAAGCGGAAGAAGTAACTGTCCAAGAAGACAAAAAACAACCCATACTGAGTAAAATTAGTAAGGTAACCGAAGCACCTAGAAGGGTTAAGCGGCGCTCTTCTGCATTAGATTCTAAAAAACCTTCCCCAATTGCGGAACAATTAGAACTATTGCAAGAGAAGCAAAAAGAAGTTCCAAGCTCTCCTAGTCCCCCCCAACTCAGGAGTATTCCCAGTCCGCTATTAGACAACGAGCGTACCGACTCAGCTAAAGTAATAGCGGAAATGTTTGGTGAGGAAATTGATGATTCCGATGACTTGGAAGATTTAGATGACTTACTCGAAGATGAAGATTTTTATGAGGAGGATGAAGACGATTTTGATGAACCCACAAGTTTTGTTCCCAGAAGACGAGGAAGCGAAACTTTAGTTAAAGTTCAACCTTTATCCGCCGCTCATCTACCCAGAACCTGTTATCTGGTAATAGATAGAGCCGCTGAACTAATTACTCGTCCCCTCAAGGAATTTGGCGACTTAGGAGAAATCCCCAACCCAGAAACCCAAAAAACAACTTTACCCATTTTCGATAACCATCGAGTGGCAAAACGCTTTTCCTCAAAACGCGATCGCGTGATCAAAATACCCGATAGCAAGGTGTTGCACAAGGCTCGTTATCACTTACAAGCCAAAGGTATCAGCCGATTGTTAATTGACGGGCAGGTATACTCACTATCGACCATTTAACTAACTGTCACTTACTGTGGACGGGATTCGGGTGCTATATGTTTTCCCTTGCCGTGGGGATATGATAATTCGTAATTCTTAATTACAAAAAACCCACTATCGACTACGAATTATTTTGACTGGTGTCCATCTACTATTTTCTAATTTTATGGATAACTTTACTGACTACGGTATCATATTGGTCACAACTGGTTCTCAACAAGAAGCAGAAAAAATTGCCAATGCCTTAGTGGAGGCCAAACTAGCCGCTTGCGTTAGTATCACGCCCATCAACTCAGTTTACACCTGGCAAGGGAAAGTCAATAATGATCGAGAATGGCAACTTTTTATTAAAACCGATTTAACCCGATTTCCGATTTTAGAAGCTAAAATACTCGAACTTCATTCTTACGAAGTACCCGAAATCATTGCCTTGCCGATTCAAAATGGTCATCAACCTTATCTACAGTGGATTACACAGCAAGTTGATTGAGAAGTTAAAAATTAGGAGTTAAAAATTTTTCTCCCTATCTCATTGTCACTTCTCGACAATCAAAAACTACTGCATCAAAACGGGTTGCTAAATCTATAATGTCTTGTTTGCGGGCTACGTGCTCAATCCATTCTGTAGGTATATTATCGACACTGTAATAAATTCCCGCCAAACCACCCGTGACAGCGGCGGTAGTATCTGTATCTCCTCCCAAATTAACGGCTTTTAATACCGCTTCTTCGTAGGATGAACTGTTTAACAAACACCACAAAGATGCTTCAAGAGTATCTAAGCTGTTGTGCATTAAAAATGCACAATAGCAAGGCAAGAGGCAAAAGGCAGAAGGAAAAAGGGATAAGATTTTTAGCTTTTAAATAATATTTCTAAATATACTACTCGAAAGTGGCAGCTTATTACCCCATCAATGAATCGAGGGGCTTGAAAGAATGACAGAATTGTTTGTTTTTCTCCACGGATAAATCCAGTTTTCCGGTCAATTTTTGGTAACACTTAGCTACAGGTAAAATTCTCATCAATGAACCATTACCATTACTGTTTTCGCTCTTTCCTCCAGATTGTAAAGGTGGAATACCTCGCTTCCAATCAATAATTGCCAAAAATGTTGTATTACCAATATCGAATACTTCACCGTAGGGTGTCCAGTAACCTTCGTGATACCAGCGCCAGAAAGAATTAGCAATATTATCCAATAAAAAGCCATTACAAAGACATTCAGCTAAACAAAAACTTAAAGAAATATGATCAGACCAAGTTCCAGATGGAACATTCCATGTACCATAACCCAACATTGATTTTACTGGAGATTTGATTCTTTTGACACGACTTGTAAATTCTACAGGTACGCCCAATGCGTCACCAATACATAAACCAAATAAACCAGATACAGATTTTAAACTGTTTGCCATTATTTTTTTTGAGTCAAATTAATAACATATTTTTTAGATCGTAGCTTTCTGATTTATCAAATTAATCCGATTCAGTGCAGTGGATGCAACTATGTCGATCTTCATCTAAATACTTTGTTGTCTTTAATATTGGCTACTACTTGTGAAGTGAAATACAATTATAAACCCCAATCAAAAAAGCAACAAAATCTTTTAACTGCCTATTTTCTGCTAAAACCATTATTTATTAATTTAAACAAAACTGATTTGAATTTATACTTCTAAGTGCATATTCTGATGTCTATAGCTAAAAAAGTTAATACTATAACAATACACGCCTGTGACTGTGAATGTGGTTTGTCCCACATTTGTCACTGTTGCTGATTGTTGGGAAGATGTTAACACCCCTTCCGGGGTGTTTTTTTAACTATTTTTATTTACTTTGATAATATCGAAAATATTTATAGTTATAAAAAAGTATTTTAACAAATGAAACTTTTTAATAGTAAGCTAGCTATAGCCGCTTATTTTTTTGAAACTTGTCTAAAATATTATACAGTATCGCTTCTCACTGTGACTGAGGATAAGAATTTATCTATACAGTGTTTGCCTTACTAGTACAAAACAGTCTAAAGGCAGCACCCATTTAAAATACTTATCCTATAATACTTTTGACTTTTGACCAAACAATAAAATGGATACAAGCCCCCGGATTTATCCGTGGAAAGATAAAAATATTTTCCTTGTTTCAAGCCCCTCGATTTATCGATGGAGTAACACTTATTACCTTGATACTTTTGACTTTTGACGAACGCAA
>JBCCSG010000273.1:0-9906 GCA_039200565.1 Cyanobacteria bacterium P01_D01_bin.50
GCGGTGTGGATAACCCTCCCGCTTTATTGAGGCAAAAAGCGGTGTAGATATTCTTCCCGCTTTATTGCCGTGCCGTTGCTGTTACGGCCCCTCGTATTATTATTGAGGTTAAATTTTTGATAATGCCGTAACGCACCATTCTAATAGCAGTACCATGACTTCTGAATATGAGTTGAATTCCCATATATATTACAGCAATATCCAACTTTGCTCTTGCCTCTTCCTTCGTTTTAAAGGTAAAAGGTGAAAATAACTTTTAAATTTTAATTTTTTTTATTCCTAACTCCTAACTCCTAACTCCTAAACCCTAATTCCCAACTCCTAACTCCTAACTCCTAACTCCTAACTTATTATTTCTTCCGCCAATTATTTCGAGCTTGATTTAAAACGTAGATGGATACAGCTTGTATTTCCGATTCGCTCAAAGTATCTTTGTAGGCTGACATATTATTTTTACCGTATGTCACAATCTGAGAAATAGCAGAAACAGAATCCATCTTGTATTTTTTCATAGCTCTCATTTTCAGATTTTTGCCGCGTCGGATAATATTACCTCCATTAATATGACAACCCGCACAATTCTTTTTAAAGACTTTTGCACTATCGACTGTTTCTGCTAATACTGGTTGTTGTAAATCAGTTGTCAATAATAAAAGTGTCAATAAGAAAAATGTTAATAATATAAGTTTTATAACAGTTTTCATTTGTATAAATATTAATTAGGGTCATATTTTACTTTATCACCGAAGCGGCTCAATTAATTACTATACATAGATATTATGGAATAAACAGTTGATTGTTCGAGATGTTTTCTATCTAAAGGATGTACCGCTTTTATAGAATGATGCGTCACCATGGAAAAATAAGATTGTGTCAATAAGTTTTTCTAAATTATCTTGCATAGGGATTATTATGGCTGACAATATCAAAGAGCAAATTAAAAATGATTTGCAGCAAGTTAAAGAAACCGGACAACAAAGAATTGATAGAATTCGAGAAATTGTCAGACTTGCAGTTGGTGGAGTAGTTTCTGAGTTCAAAGAAGGTTCTGTTGAAGTTCGTAGTCTTGTAAAAGATGCTGTTTCTGCTGTAGCTGAAAATTTACAAGGGAAAGGCAGTGAAATAAAAGAAGAAATTACGGCATCTATTGAAGGTGCTGTAGAAGCTGTGAATACTAAGCGACGGGAAGCTTTAAATAAAACTCAAACTGAAGTTAAGCAATTACAAGCTCAATTGGATGATGAAGAGGAGAAAATTCAGCAAGAAGTTGAAGGAATTTTAACTGAAATTCAAGAAACTACTCAAGAAAAATCTACTGACACTCAAAGTGTAATTAAATCTGCTGTTGATACTATCAAAAATAGCGAGGAAATGGCTTTATTGCAGAAACGTTATGCTCAACTGCAAGCGCAGTTAGCTGTTGTAAGGGCTAATTTAGCCGCACGTTATGGTGATGGTTCCCCTGATGTGCAAACTCATTTAGATGATGCTAAAAGCTGGTACGATAAAACTCGTCCTAAAGCTGAAGAAATGGTTTCCCAAGTGAAGGATAAGCATTCTGATATGGAAGCTAAACTTGGTGAAGCTGGTACTGCATTTGCTAAAAAAGAACGTCAGTTAAAACAAAAATTAAGAGAGTTACTTTTAACAACTGCGGAGTGGTTAAAAGATAAAGATTCGACTAATAAATAAGAATATTAATGTAGAGATGTAGCAATGCTACGTCTCCATAGTATTTCGGAATCCTCAAAAATATCATTTCATTGATTTCTTATGGAGATCGTAATCAAAAAGGTGTTACACAATAATGGAGACGTTACAATGTAACGTCTCTACAAACAAATACTAAAAGGGTGGACATTCGCCACCCTCCTTTCGATTTCATAAAAGATGTTTGCTCACATCAAATAGTAAACTTATACAGTTCCTTCTTGATTTTCATTATATTTAGAAATAGCCCATACAGCATGAATACTTCCGGGAAGCCAACCTAATAAGGTTAGTGCGATATTAATAAATAAAGTTGGTCCAAATCCATAAGTTAAGAAAATACCAACAGGAGGTAAAATCAAGCCAAGTAGAAGTTTCATAGTTCTTGTTACTTTTTGTATTACAATTAATTGAGACAATTATAGACAAACCAAAATTAATGATTCTATAGGAATCCGGTTTGATTTTTGAAATGATTTGTGTGGGCAGGCAAGAGGCAAAAGGCAAAAGGCAATAGGGTTCTAGAAGATTAAGAGGTACTGATATTTTTTCAATTTTCAAGTAGGATTCCTATATCTAGAAATAAATTTTGGTTGGAAAATTGAAACATGAAAGTTTGATAAATTAGCTAGATGGTAATTCAGCTTTGCTGTCTTCATTACCTTTGATAAGATTTCTTTCTGCGAAGTAATTGCTAATGAAGGTATTAGCAAAAGATAGAATTATGGGACCTATGAAAAAAGCGAGAAGTCCCTCAACAGTAAATCCGGGAGTTACAGCAGCTGCTAACCAGAAACAAAATCCGTTAACTACCAGGGAAAATCCTCCTAATGTAAATATGGTAAGCGGCAATGAAAGCAATGATAAAACTGGTTTGATTGAACCATTTACTAAACCAATTACCAAACCAGCTATTAAAGCTGATGGAAAGTTAGCAAGGTTAACACCTGGAAGTACTATATCTACAATCAGTAAACTCAACGCTGTTGCAAGAGTGGTTAAAAATATTCCCAACATAATCAATCGTTTTTTTGAACTCTTATATATATAGTCAACAATTTAGTAGATTTCAACCTCTCTAACAAGATAGATTTGATATATATCAAAAGATAGGGTGTTGGGCATTGGTTATTGCTAATTAAGAATTAAATGTTAAGAGTTTTAAACTTGTATTTATAAATGTATAGAATTTAGGCGATGATTGCCGATTTTGCGATCGGATTATTTTTCACGGCGATTAGATTTACAAAGGCTTGCCCTTTATTTGTACCCTGAAACTAAAAAAAGCTGACACAAAATGCCAGCCATTTAAGAACAGAGAAATGTTTTTTTAATCAAATTTAAGATCGAGATAGAGGCTTATTAATTTAAGTATATATGTACAGAGCCTGTTGAGCAAGTGATGAAAACTTTCTTAATTTGCACAAATTTAAGTAAGTTTAAATAATCATTTCATGATTTAATCATGCTCCATGCAACGCTTTTGTATATTAAAAATCCACAACAGCAATTCAAGAATTTTTGAGGCTGATTTATCGAATAGAATAATATATTTTTTGGATGCACAACAGCTTAATTTTTATGTTTTGCAAAATATATTTAAACAGGCTGTGTTTTTTTTTACAATATGATTATAGTCGGGGGTTTATTCTATCTACTCGGCAAGCCTCTTATTTGACGTAGGGTATCAATTTATTATAAAAACTTATTGAGCCTATTTATTGAGTTCAAAGTCAATGTTAGAGTCAATTAAATTGACGAATGCTACTCCTTTGTCTTTAATTCCATTTAAACCTGGAGATCTGATTACTTTCTCTGGACTGAAAATTGATGCTGCTGTGGTTAGATTGTTTACCCGAAGCGATTACAGTCACACGGCGATCGTTCTGGATAACCATCTCGAAGAAAATGCGAACCCAAATGTGGCGATCGCTGAGTCCACAAGCTACACCAGTTTACCAGACTATAAAAACCGTAAACGTAAACCAGGTGTACAAATTCATTATCTAGATAATTGGCTTAATGCTTATCGAAGCTACGGAAGAGCTTGGTGGATTCCTTTGGCAAAACCATTAAGTTCTGAAGGGATTGGTAAAATGCAAAATTGGCTGTGGAACCTTCACGATCGCCAAGTGCCCTATAGCTGCACAAAGTCTATTGGCGCTTGGTTGAAAATAAATCGATATTTAACACGTTACGATAACCACAATGTACAAACGCTATTTTGTTCGGAACTAGCTACCCTTGCCTTACAAATCGCAGGAGCCGTCGATAGCTCGGTTTTGGCTTGCGAGCAAACACCTCAAGAAGTAAGCACTCTTCCTTGCTTTGAGGCTCCAGTTTTACTAGAAATTTAATCAGGGTCAAATTATTTTGTTGAAACTACAATCATTTAAAAATATTGGGCGAGATATCGGCTTTGCTTTGGTGCATCAGCGGAATCTTGTATACGTTACCTGTTGGGAAGATCCCAGGCTCGATCGCGTTGCCTTAAACTTGCAAAGTGATGATACCGTTCTTGTGATTACCTCTGGGGGATGCAACGCTTTAGAATACGCTCTCGACGCACCCAAACAAGTTTACGCTATTGATGTCAATCCTAAGCAAAATGCGTTGCTCGAACTCAAAATTGCGGCAATTCGAGAACTCGATTTTGAGCAATTTTTTCAATTATTTGGCCGGGGAAGGTTGCCGAACTTTTATCAGATTTATATTCAAAAACTACGTCCTCAGTTATCTTTAACATCCCAAGCTTATTGGGATAAACATGGAACTAAATTCTTCGATAGCGATCGCTCTTTTTATTTTCGAGGAACTACGGGTAATTTTGCATTGGCTGTCAATTATTATATCGATAACATACTAAAAATCCGTCCTAGTATAGATGCGATTCTCAATGCTATAACCCCAGAAGAACGACTCTCAATTTACCGCTCCGAAATCGAACCAGTCTTTTGGAAAGACTATCTAATTAGCCTGCTTAATAGCGATATAGTCTTGTGGATGCTTGGGGTTCCCGCATCGCAACGCCAAGAGATGGAACGCTATCTCGAAGGCGGTATCGCCACATTCATCCGCCAACGCTGCGAAAATGTCTTTACTGAGCTTCCCATTCAAGATAACTATTTTTGGCGAGTTTTTCTCAAGGGAGAATATTCCCACGATTGCTGTCCAGAATATTTAAAGGAAGAAAATTTCAAGCGCTTAAAATCAGGATTAGTCGATCGCGTGAGGGTAGAAACGAGTACTATTACCAATTTTCTTGAAAATTGTCAAGATAAAATTTCTCGCTTCGTTCTTCTCGATCACATGGACTGGCTGAGTCAATCCAATCATGAAGAATTGCAACAAGAATGGCAAGCTATTTTAGATCGAGCTAGCGATAAAACTCGCATTTTGTATCGTAGTGGAGCAATCAAAGTCCAATACCTCGATTCAATGCAAGTATCTTATCGAGGAAAAGAGCAATCTTTACAAGAATTATTGGTGTACGATACAGAATTAAGTTCCAAATTGCACCCACGCGATCGCGTCCAAACCTACGGCAGCTTTTACATCGCCGATTTGGTTACCGCTTAAAACCATTGCCATTGGGGAGGAGTAATTAATAAATGAGCGTTTTATCCAACTTAATTGGGGATATTAAAACGGTTTACAATCTAGCAAAACCTGTGCGAGGCGATACCCATCAACAGCGATTAGAAAGCTTTTATCAGAATCAATCGAAGGATTACGATCGCTTTCGGCGGCGTTTACTACAAGGAAGAGAAGAACTTTATCGATCGCTTGCTGATCAAGATGGTGATGCCAGAGTATGGGTTGATTTTGGCGGCGGTACAGGAGCAAACTTTGAATCCATTAGCGCAAGGCTTTCTAAGTTTGCAAAAATTTACATTGTGGATTTGTCTCCTTCTCTGCTGCAAATAGCCCAAGAGCGAATTAGCGATCGCCATTGGAAGAATGTAGAAACAGTCGAAGCCGATGTGACTAAATTTGTACCGCAAGAAGGGGTTGCGGATATCGTCACGTTTTCCTATTCTTTAACCATGATTCCCGAATGGTTTGCTGCCATTGAGCAAGCTAAAAAGATATTGAAACCAGGGGGAAAGATTGGGGTTGTAGATTTTTACGTATCTCAAAAGCATACCCCTCAAGGATGGCAACGTCATTCGTTTTTCGATCGTCACTTTTGGCCAATTTGGTTTGCCACAGATAACGTTTTTCTTTGTCCAAACCGTCTTGCTTACCTGCACCATAAGTTTGATAAAGTTTCTTTAACAGAAGGAATGGGAAGCTTACCATTTATACCAGGCTTGAAAGTTCCCTATTATAGATTTATTGGACGCAAGGGCTAGTATAGTGGTGACAATCACGTAAGTCTTGTAGTTGAGTTATCAACTACGTAAATTCTAAACAGAGAGTAATTAATTATACATTTAATCGGAAAACGGCATACACTTATTAATACAAGTCACTAATATATCTGGAATATTCTCCTCTTTAGATCGATCAAAAAAACTAGTGGAGTTAATCACATTTTCACTAAACTTTTCAAAAGGTGTATTTTCCCAGCATAAAACCTTTGTTTTCTTTGGCTCCCAACAAAGCATTTTTTCTGAAAAATTAATTCCTAATTTAGGGCATAAAGCCTTTAAATACTTTTCGGGATTTTTGACTAAATCGCCTGAGTCAATTACTAAAGGCTTTTCTTGTGTTAAGTCTTCAATTTTCTTGAATAGTCGATAATGTTCTTCCCAGCCGAGGTGAGATTCCCACTCTTCCCAATCATAACCGGTAGCTGTTTTAGCTTTCCAATAGGAAAAAACTGTTTCTTTTGGATTTCTAATTAAAAAGAAATTTGTTACTTTAGAAAGCCAACTGATATCAAATTCTGGAAGAAGATGATATGACATCTGTTTTTGAAACGAAAAAGATTTTCCCTCTGGCAAAGAGCCAGTTAGTTTTTCTATGACTCTTGAATAATTAGTGTCATTTAATAAATTAGTTTGAACAGACGGCAAAAAATCATTTGTTTTAGAATTGCTCGGAGCGCTTTGGGAAAAAGTATTAACAAACCAACAAGCATACAAAGGTTCATCATAGATAATGCAATCATCAATCCGCTCAAATGCTCGTGTGATTGCAGTTGAACGACTTCTTGGGCAAGCCCACATGGCAATATGTTTAGTTGTCACGAGATGGAACCTTAAAAAATGGGGCAGGGCACCCGTGGTAGCCTTGTTACAAGCATGGCAGCGTTGTTTCGGAGTATTTTCGATATTTAAGGCTGCCCCATTTTTTTGCGGAAATTGTAGGTCATTTTATTTGGAAATTAGCACCCAAATTTATTGGTAGAATATGCAGTTTTGAAGTTTCTCCAGGTAGAGCAATCCCAGAGTGTACATGCAAAATGTATCTTGGATTCTATAGCATCAAATTCAAGATACCACTCTTGTGTTACGAGGTATCCCTGCCCGTACAAATCTACTTAGTATAGAAATTTTAAGAAAAATGAAGCCCATACATCTATGCGAAACTACTCATTGGCAATTAAAATCTACCAAAGTCGGGGTATAAATAAAAAAACCTCTGCTTCAAAAACCATTAACTCACCGAATCGCTGTGAAATTAAGTCGCCTAATTCCATTTCTCGATGACACTGTATCTAGTTGGGCTGTAGAAGCACGCTTGTTACGCTGGTTAACCTTAATTTGGTTGTTTGTTGGTTTAGCCGTACTATTTTCGGCTTCTTACCCAGTTGCTGATGTTAAGCATGGTGATGGGTTGTACTTTTTCAAGCGTCAACTGATAACTGTATTCTTGGGCTTGATACTCTTTAACATCATTGTAAATTTACCCTTTCGCAAGATATTAGGGGTATCTCATTGGTTGTTAATGTTGTTTTTGGTGTTGATTTTTCTGACTTTAGTTCCCGGTTTAGGAACTAGGGGGGTTTATGGTACGAGTCGTTGGTTATCTATTGGAGGATTCCCAATTCAACCTTCGGAATTTGCTAAACCTTTTTTAGTGTTGCAGAGTGCGCGAGTTTTTGGACAGTGGGAAAGGCTTAGTTGGGGTATTCGCATTGCTTGGTTAGTGGTTTTTGGTTTTGTATTATTAGGAATTCTGGCGCAACCTAATTTAAGTACTACCGCCCTTTGCGGTATGACTGTTTGGTTAATCGCTCTTGCTGCTGGTTTACCTTACAGATATTTGGGAGGTACTGCTGGTGCTGGAGTTTTGTTAGCACTTTTGAGTGTTACCATCAATAGATATCAACGCTTGCGTATTACTTCTTTTATTAATCCTTGGGACGATCCACGCAATACAGATTATCAGTTAATTCAAAGTTTACTAGCAATAGGTTCGGGTAATACTTGGGGATCGGGATTTGGACTTTCGCAACAAAAGCTTTCTTGGTTACCAATTCAGGATAGTGATTTTATTTTTGCTGTATTTGCTGAAGAATTCGGCTTTGTTGGTAGCGTGACGCTGTTGGTAATGTTAGCTGTGTTTGCAACTTTAGGTTTCATTGTTGCTCTCAAGGCTAAGAATACCATGTATAGGTTATCGGCAATTGGTATTACTATTTTACTTACAGGACAATCGTTTATAAATATTGGTGTTGCTAGTGGTGTTTTGCCAACTACAGGTTTACCTTTACCCTTTTTTAGCTATGGAGGAAGTTCGATCATTGCGACATTGGTTGCGACATCTTTATTAATTCGAGTCGCACGAGAAAGTAATGAAGCTGATGTAGTTCCGTTGCGAAAACAGCCTCCGAAAAATCGCCGCGATCGACGGTTTTTACATCGGAATAAATTTTAATTTTTTTGATATTGTTATTTGAGAAATTTTCTCATATCCTTGCTTGGGGTTGCAAACCCCAAGCTGATAGCAAAAGTCCTATAAATAGGACTAAAATTCTAGAATTTATATTTATCTAGGACTTACGCAACTGGCACATTCTGATTGTAGGGTGCTTGTACACTGACTGATTTTCAATAATTAACCAAAGAACAGGAACGGCAATTAGATCGATGGTTGTCTATGCTTTACTTCCACTACAATTGGTGTTTAAAAGATCGTAAATATCACTACGAAGCAACCAAGCAAGATTGGACTTCTGACATGAACTTTCCTGTTGTGTCTTACCCCTTGACTTGCAGCATTTCTAGGTTTCCAGCATCAGGAGAAGTATACAAAGATAAGCCAAATAAGAAAGGTTATAGAGAAATTCGCAATGCCAGTCATATCCAAGATGCAGAGCTAAAGAACTTAAAGAAAGCGCGAGCTTGGTACCAACAAATCAATTCAACTGCTTTGCAGCAGAATATTAAAAGATTAGATAAGGCTTATCAAGGCTTTTGGAAAGACGGTAAAGGTTTTCCCAAACCTAAGCGTAGAAGTAAGTTCCGTTCCTTCACTATCACTAATATTTTTAATAAAGATATAACTGATAATGGTATTTATATATCCAAGCTTGGCTGGGCTAGTTATTTTAATTCCAGACCAATACCAGATGGGTTTGAAGTTAAATCGGCAACACTACGTCGGAAGTCTGACGGTTGGTATATTTCAATTCGTATTGAAGATAAGTCACTCCCCCAAAAGGTAGAGATCAAAGCAGAAGAGGTAAAGACTGTCATAGGTCTTGATATGGGATTGACTAAGCTAGTACACTGTTGTGATGGTAGTCAAACCGATAATCCTAGATTCGCCACCAACAAAAAATCGAGACATCGATTGCGTATATTATCAAGAAGAGCTTCCAGAAAGAAAAATAGGTCAAATAAGAAAGGTTGTAGCAAGAAAGGCAAGAACAGAACTAAAACTTATAACAGAATTGGCAAATTCCATTTAAATATAAAGAATAAACGTGAGGCTTTTGAATGGAAGACAGCCAACAAATATTGTAGGAAAGCGGACGCTATCATTTGTGAAAAATTAAACATTAAAGGAATGAAAGCCCGTTGCAAACCTAAGCAAGATGAGAATGGAAACTACGTTAAAAATGGGCAGAGCCGTAAAGTTGGCTTGAATCGCAGTATATCGGATGCTTATCTTCATTAATATTATAAACAACAACAACGACAACAACGTACTTCTTTTCAAGGCTTTTTACAACGTTGTGTTCAATTTAGTTGAATTTATTATTTATAGTATACAATGTAAATAGCGTTATAGTCATTAGTA
>JBCCSG010000274.1:0-9857 GCA_039200565.1 Cyanobacteria bacterium P01_D01_bin.50
GTTCTGGCTCTGGAGGAAAAATATCTTCAAACAACTTCCATTCTAGGTCGCTTAATCCTTCAAAACGTCCTGCCATACTGCAATACACCCTTCTCTCCTATGGAATAGGATATCACTTTTGGTAATTAGTGGGATAGGTTCTTAGATGGGAACGCCAGAGTATTTATTTTAACTCATTTATAAGCCTTGCCACCATGCATCTCTGGATTCAAAGAATCATATTAGTGGGATAGGTTCAGAGTTACATCGAAGGTACCACCGAATATAACCAAGCCTTAGCCGATTTAGCTAAATCAATGGGCGATGGAGCTTCTAAAATTTCTAAAGCTGGGATGAATGCTGAACTAGCTAACGACCGTTATAACTATGCTATGCAAGAGTATTGGGATTCGTTCAATAATTCCAAGAGTGTTGCTAGGACTAAACACGACAATAAATTAGAACTCGCAGAAATGAAGGCATGGGTAGATAGTTTAATTACAAATGTTGAGCATCAAGCATCGTTAGAATCTGCTACAAATCGACCATTAGAACAGCAGAGATTAGCTGATAAACAATATGAAATGGATACGATGGTTGAAAGATTAACTCATGGGTCAGATGCTGATATTACCTTGCTTCCCAAGAAACATTACACCAATAATGTATTTGTAAAAGTTTGGAACGGGATTAGAGATATATTTGATTAACTAAAAACGTTCAATTAATAAAAAACCTCGTGACGATTCAGTTAAGATTCCTAACTATATAATCACGGGGTTTTATTTTTAATAACCTATTAAAAATTTTAGCAGAATGTTAGAAGAAATTTTCGACTCAAGTGAAACTGATGAAAATCAAGAATACCCGATTGCAACTGATACAGAATTCACTATCGATGAAATATCAGCTATTAAGGAGTTCAAAAAAACCCAACTAGAACGAATTGCTAAAAAAAGAAACACCTTAGAAATAATTGAAAGGATAGCATGGTCAGTTAGTTCTTATTCATTAGCTAGATGGCTGGTATTAACATCAGGAAGCATGGGATTGAATCTAGCTATTATTTCAATAATTACTATGAATAATATTGCTAATCGTAGACTTTTTGATGATGTAAATATTGACTATGAAGATGGGGGTTTAAAAATGCGTGGGATGGGTAAACTTGTGAGAATTGGTGGAGGACTAATAACATCATTGATTATCGGTTGGAGTGCTTTAGGCGACTTTTACGACTTCAAAAGAAACTCAGAAATTACCTATGATAACTTAACTAAAATGGTTGAGGATTTCAATAATTTACCATCAGACGAGGATAGATGGAAAGTTATTGCTGTGGGCGGTGGTATTGCTTTTGGTATTTATGGTGCTGCTTGGTTGATTAATAAAAAGTGAAAGATTAATAAAAATGAAAGTTTTTGATAGAAGATGAAAACTACACAAGCATTAGCACTAACTGGTATTGGATTGAGTCTAATTTCTGCATTTTACCTTGGTATAAATAAACAAAATTTTAATGCTGTTAGGGTTTCATTTTGTCCCAAAACCGCTAACATTTATCAAAAAAATTATCGTGAGAGTCAGTTAAAACTCGATAATAAATATTGTAGATACCAGTACACCATGCTTAAAGAAGTGTGGGAAGATATGCAACGGGATACTCGATTACCTTTACCAAAAGGGAGTTTTCAAGTTTTGGATTTACCAGCTAAAACCAGTAGTCATATTTGGTATTTGGTTGCTCCGATTTCCGCTTTTGTTGGGTATATCGCTTACTCCAAATACGTTGAGAACGTAGAAAATGATTCACATGAAAATTTAGAAGAATTTAAAACTAGAATTAAACTCACAGGTGTTAAAGCTCGACTTGAAAGAAAAGGTAAAGAAGAAACCATACAGAGACAAGTTGATAAAAAACGTATGGAAGCTGGGTTTATTTCTGCTGATGGTTTACAACAACAGTATGACGAGCATTCAGAAATTCACTCAGCACAGCATAAATCAGCTTTGAAGACATTTGAATTGAATAATTCCGAGATGGACAAACATATAGCTGAAAACCTCCGTGATAAAGCCAAAGCTGATAAAGAGCGCGTAAAAATTGAAGGTAAAAAATCTTTTACTGCTGAATCTAGACTTAACCCACAGCAAGAGTTAATTAATTCGATGGTAGATGCTTTAAAACAGCATGAGGATGGGTGGTTATGGACATTAATTGAATCGGTTAAACCTATATTTCTGATCGGTGAACAAGGTAGCGCCAAAACCTCGATGGCTGTAGCTATAGCAATTATTCGAGAAGCTTTAGGACATAGAGTACAGAAGATTGCTGATAGACACCTCCACGGTGAAAATAGCG
This sequence comes from Cyanobacteria bacterium P01_D01_bin.50, assembly GCA_039200565.1. GTDB lineage: Bacteria > Cyanobacteriota > Cyanobacteriia > Cyanobacteriales > Nostocaceae > Rivularia. The sequence continues at coordinate 2,342 of JBCCSG010000274.1, forward strand.
ATAAATGGAACCTCTTAAAATCCGAATTGAAATACGACAACGATTCATCAATCCTTGAGATGTTATCAGCATCAATTGAAGAAAGAATTGAAAATATTGCACGATTACCCAAAGATTATCACCAGGTGCTGATGGACGAATTTACTCAGCTAGCACAAATAGAACCGAAAAAAACTAGTAAAGCTATTGTTGAAAGATTTGTAACTTCTACTTACTCAGATTGTCGTAAAGCTCATGAATTATTTATCGGTGTTACCCATAGTTTTACCAATGCAACTTTTGGTGACGGGGTTTACGAATTGCGTAAAAAAGGATGGTTAATTGAGAAGTTCGCAACAGTAAAAGGTGATAAACCGTTACCCAGAATTTGTATTCGGATAGGTATGAAAAACGAGCAAGGTAATCTTTTAACTGATGTAGAAAAAACTTTACCTAATTGGTTTAGACCTGAGATAATTAACTCACATCTCCAAGGTAAGAAAATAATTGAATTTTAGTTAAGACTCTTAACTCAGAAGCACTCAAAACAAAACTATGACAGCCACAAATTCAGACTACGGACATATTTACATTGTTCATGCTATTGGTACTAATAGATATAAAATCGGATTAACTCGTAGAGACGTAGAAACTAGATTCAGGGAATTGAATAGTAGTCAATCAGCATACCCTTTGGAACTCATGGGAAGTATTTCGACTTGGAATGTAGCAGAAGTAGAAAGAGAATTACATCAAAGATTTGCTAATTATAGAGTTCATGGTGAATGGTTTGAATTTACTGATTATCAATTTGAACAAGTTGTTAATATCGTCAATGAATACGAATATCAACAGCCAAATTATCAACCAGAATACAGTTACCCACAATATAGCTACAGTAGTTATGATGATTCCTTTGATTTTGGTACTATTGTGGGGGTATGTGTCGCGATTGTTATAGGAATAGGATTTATTGCAGCATTAAGCGGTGGATTAAAACCAGCATATAACGAGAAACTAGCTACACCAGAAAATAAACAACTAAAATATAACTTTGATATTTGTACTGACGGTAAAGCTGGAAATGATGAACATTTGAATTGTCAACAAGTAGTCACAGAATATAAAAGTAAGTTTTCAAAATAAAAATATTATTTTATCAATTTGATTCCAAACTAGACTCAACAACAAACCACCACTTGTAAAGACTCTTTGTACAACACCTTATTTATAGGGTATTTTTTATTACTTTAAATGTTACAATTGGTAGTATAAACGTTGAGGTTGGAATCAATATGGGTGAAGCTAAAAGACGTAAAAAATTATTAGGCGATAAATACGGTAAACCTCATACTAATGAAGATTATAAGAAAAGAAACCATCAATTACCATATCCAGAAAAAGTTAGAACTTGGAGAGTAACTAGCTACAACAGTCATACAAATGACTATATTTTGACCTGCGATGACCATGACCTTCAAACATCATTTATTTCATGTTTGAAATGTGATGAAAAATTAAAAGTAGGGGAGAATTACAACGGTTATAAAGATGTAGAGAATAAAAAGTTAATACTAGAAAACAATCCTACAGTTCAGACACCCTCTCAAAATAACAGCCAACAGTAGATTTAAGAACAATTCACCTCATATAATAACACCCCTGGATTATTCAAATTCAGTAAACCACAAACTTTTCGGAACGAACGTAAAAATAAGGGTTTCAGCCTTTGCGTTGAAACAGATAAACAGCACTCCAACCTTGGCTCACGCCAACGAAGGTAACCAACGGTATTGGCTCAAATGCTGACTAGTACATGATTGTGTGGTATCCGACCATCTCACCCGAGATGTCCACACTGCAAGGCTTATAAAAAACTTTTTGGTTTACTGAAATTAGTCCAGGGTGTTTCTATTTGTGTGTGCTTGAGTCTAGACTCAAGGAGGAGAGTGGAAGCATTTACGTAAATGTATCTTTTAAATAACTCCAACAGCTTATAAATCCTCAATAAAATCATCTAAATCACTACGTTTCACGCGCCAACTCTTCCCAATCTGCTTTGCTTTTAAACTTCCTTGCCTAATTGCTTCTCGTAAATATCCTTTAGAAAGCCCCGTCAAAGCTTGCGCTTCATCTAAAGTAAGCAAAATCTTAGATTCAATCGGTACAGTTGGTTTTTTATCCCCACGGGTAATTAACATTTCAACCATACCCGCTAACCTATCTATAACAGTAATCTCGCCAAACTCCGCCATACTTACAGGCACAATATCCGTTTCATCATAAACATCTGTCGTGATTTGGCGAGATTCTACGGCGGGTTTAATTGTGGGTTGATTTAACTCTTCCTTGAAAGCTTCTAACTCGGTTTGGTCAAAATTAGCAGTAGGTCTGGTTTTACCTTTTTCGTAGCGTACAGTTAATTTACCTTGCTGTACGTAGCGCTCCAAAGCACGGACGCTTACCCCTAAATATTCTGCTGCTTGTTTCTTGTTCATAAATCAATCCCGCCAAATATCGTCAAATAGTATCATGGCTATTGGCGATATTTGGCGGATATGTAATAACCTTATACTTATGGAGAATTTGATAACTCTTGAATTAATTCAAGAGGGGTTAAAATTCTCGGAGTTGTGACCGGGAAATCTTTTTTATTACGAGTAACAATAGCATCTAAATTGTTGAGTACCGCAGCACCGTACAAAATTGCGTCTTCAAAATCTTTAAAGCTCGTAGCAAGTGCCATTGAAATAACAGTTTGGTTTACCGTAGCGACTTGGCAGAAAGTTGCAATTTCCCTTAAGAATTCAAGAGTTAAATCTTTACTTTTTTCTTTACGAATAATGTAGAAAAGGTCGCCAAAAGAAGAAGCGGATATGTAACCTTGAATTTGTTTTTGTTCGGCAAGTGATAAAACAGTCTCACTATTATTAAAAAAGGGCTGTCTTTCAAGGGCAATATCTAGAATGATATTAGTGTCAAGTAGAACCTTCACAAATTATGTTTCTCCTTCAAAGCTTCCCATCTCGCCTCATCCGGGTCAAAATCAGGAGGAGCGGGTTTTGTTTTTTCAAACCAACCTTGTAATGCTTTGATTTTTGTTGGTCTTCTAGATGTTTCTGGTTGTGATTCGGTGACGGTTTCCGTGGAATTCTTAACCTCGTCAGCTACCTGTAAAATAATTACTTCCACATTTCCGGGTGGTATTTGAATTGGCTCAGAGACAACTAAGTTACCAGTCGCGTCAATTTTACCTTTAGCTTTGTAAGCTTGCATATTACGATTCCAGTTTATTTCTAGGATAAAACACTATGACCTCACCTCGTCCAAGAAAACAATAATTAACCCCGACAAATATCGTCTGCGGACTATCATGGGGCGTGGCGATATTTGACGCACACCACAAGAAATTCTCTGGTATAGCGGGATGTAAAATTAGATTCTAAGTAAATATAGAAGTTAGAAATTTTGATTAGATTGGGATTGGGTATTAGAGATGTCGTTAAATCTGTATTTCCGACTTCTCCCCCAACTGGAGAAAGCATACTCAAGGTTGCGGCTGCCCCCAATACCTGGTCATCCCGTACTTCCAAGTACCGTTGTAGTTGTTCTAAGTTCCTGTGTCCCGATATTTCTTGGATTACCCGTAAGGGTATGCCTGCGTTGCTCATCTGAGTTAATGCGGTACGTCTAAAGCTATGGGTACTGACTCCAATAATGCCTACTTGTTTACAAGCTATACGTAGAATTCTTGCGGCGGAATCATGGCTTATATGTCCGTCACTGCGACCGGGGAATAAGTAGATATCACCAGATGAGGGGTAATAATTAGTTAATATTTGGCGTAAGTCTTCTATTACTGGGATGGTGCGGGTTGCTAGTTTACCTTTGGTGTTGGCTTTACGAATGATTAATTCCGGTCTAACTTTTCCGTTTGGGGTGTAAATGTCTGTAGTTTGTAGGGTGACAGCTTCCCGGATGCGACAAGCACTAAATAAGCATACCGCAAATAATGCCCTATCTCGGTCGTTTGTCAGTCCAGATGCGAAAATTTGCTGTATTTCTGACTGGGTTAGGATTTTAGCTCGACCATGCCGATTTACTTTCACCTGAAAACATTGCACCCCATTTACTGATAATTTTTAGATTACAGTAGTCAGAAGCGTTTATATCTAATTGGATAGATATGTGGGTGGGAAAAGTAATTAATTCTTGTAGTGGGTTACGAGTGATGCTTGCTTGAGTCTAGACTCAAGCATAGCGATCGAGAAAATCCTAACCTTATTGAGAATTAAGGTAAAAGTAAGCTAAACTTGTAATATCGAATGATTACGCTAATTTTCTCGTGTATACGGTGATATATACCTACGGAGAATAGAAGTAAATAAAAAAGCACCTCTACTGAGATGTTGGAATAAGTAGAGGTGATTGATTGCTTTAATACGATTTACGGGCGATGCTGAGACACAAATGTGCGAATTAATGATTTATTATTCTGAGGATAAATCTAGTTTTTGTCATATTTCTAACTCAAATTTGTTTACTTTCATAAATCTTTTTAAATCTTTTTCCCACCTTTTATATTCGATAATCGCTCTTTTTTGATATATTTTGATTTCCATTTCTGCATTTTTTATTTGACGTTTAGTTTCTTTTAGTTTAGCTCTGTCTGCTGCTGCATCTGATTTTATTTTAGATTTTTTATCATATTTTTCGTGTAATTTACCTAAACAGTCTCTTTTCCATTTAGATTTTTTAATAGCTAGCCCCCAAGATTGAGAGACATTAATTATTGCTGCTAATGATGCTCCAAAAACTGCTGCTAATCTCGTAAAAAAATCATCATCAACTAAAGTAAATAATCCGGTTGTAACAAATGCAACTTCAGCAAGTACAATAAATGTTGCAAGCCAAATTGGCTCTTCCCCGGCAATAAATCTACTCACGTAATGTCTTTTATAATTTCCATTTTTTTCAATTTCATTCTTAACTTCATTATAATATTCTACATGACGTTCAATAGAATTCTTTTCAGCTAAATTAATACATATTGCACCTGCTAACGATAAAATTGTTTGAGGTAAATTTTTTAATTTTGAAGCTTGTTGTGGTACAAGTCCAAAAACATTATAAATCCCGATAAAAAGTAATATTGATAATCCGAAAGTTAAAAAAATTTCTAATATAAAAAATTGAGAACCAGGTTTTTTATCTATTGTTTCTACTTCTTGTCTATATAATTCTTCATTACGAGCAACATTTTCTTCTAATTGAATTTTTTTTTCTTTTAATTTTTCCAATTTTTCTTGTTCTTCTTTTAATTGCTTAGCAGCCGCTAAGACTACACCATACATACGGGAAAGTAATTCAGGAGCATATTTTTCTAACAAATTTGCTAATTTCTTACTATGAGTTTCATCAAAATCACTTTTAAACTCTCCTAAATATGGTATTATAGAAACACTTTGTTTATAAGCACGTTCATCTGAAAAATAATACTTTGTGCCATTCCATACAGGTTTAAAAATATTTGACATTATTACCTCCTTGTCATTTATTCTTATGATTATTTCTTCTTATATGCAGGAAATATTACAGATTATTTGTTTCGTTTACAATTTTACAAGCTTTATGATTATCAAGGATTTGAACAAATTCTCGACTTGATTCGCCTGAAGATTTTGCTGTATTTTTAATGTGTTGAAGTGTATTTACCATAGGTAAACGATTTTTAGCAGTTAGACCTACTAAAGAAATATAAATATTTTCGGTATTGACTTTACTCTCAACAAGTTCTTTTACAATAAAATTCATCTCATTTATACTAGACGAATTAGATGTACCCTTAGTAATGATGTATGTATAAAAATTACTATTATTGTTATTATTGATAGCTAGATTTTTTATTCTCAAAAAAGATTGGATTATCCCTTTATCTTTATTCTTTTTTTTATTTTCTGGCTTTACTTCTTTTATCTTATCAAGAATAAACTGTACAGCTTTTAAATCATCTAATTTGTTTGAATAAATTGTGTGAACTCGACCATTTTTAATTAAATCTACATGAAATATATTTTCTTCGGTAAATTTTCTGTAAAATTTACGAATAAATTTTCTTGCTTTTCTTTTTTCTTCGTGTGAATTAACTTCTATACCTATATAAACTTCAGAAGGAATACATTTATTATCAGGCTGAGGGTTAATACATCCTGTCAACAGTAAAGATGATATCAAAAACAATGATAACTTATACTTTTTCACTAGACGCAAATACATAAATACCTCATCCAATTAATTTTATTCTTTGGGATAATTTATTTTTTTTCTTAAACTTCGGATAAGCGAACGAATTACTTGTCTTTTTGTTTCTTGAACTTCAAGACAATATTCTTCCAATATTTTGTATTCACTATTAGGTAGTTCAACTGAAAGTCTTTTGATTGGTTCTGTTAATACTTTTCTAGTCATAAGTATTACTTGAAACTCATGTATCTATAATTTAAGATTTGCACATGTCTGTCGAAAAACCAAAGTTTGATAAATACAATTAACAACAAAAAAAATCAATTATAAATTGGTTAAAATGATTGTATTCCTTTTTTTTTGCACTTAATTACTGTTATAAATACTTGGAATAAATGTAATTAGTAATTGGTATTACCGTTTTTTTTATGTATATTGTCCGTAACAGAAACAACCAACCAAAATTTTTTATATAAAATAATTAGCCCACTTAATACTCTTCAATGTCTAATTAGTAATTGGATATACTTAATGCTTATATTTTATGTTTAGAAAATTAATATACTAAATATTAAGGCTGCAAGGAAATCAACCATCACCGCGCAATTATTACCTTAGCATGCTACAATTGGCATAAATTTAGATATAGCAATACTTTTAGCCATCAATTAAGAATTATTCAGCAAGCACTATGCTCAGTAACGGTTAAACTAAAAATGGCTGTGATTCCAGCTAAAAGTACATTACAGGGAATCAGTGTTACAGAGTGGTCAGATGCTATTCTTACTTTTATCTTAAAAATTATCGTACTACAATATTACATTAATAAACTGGCACACGGTTGTGGTCAGTTTTAAAATTATGTGTTAATTATGTCTGCAATAAAAAACTCTTGACGTACAATCTCGGAAATTGATTCCGACTCAGACTTAGAATTTTTATTTTTTCTACCAAACATAATAAAAAGCCGGGACTAGCCCGGTAGAAAGTTTTAATTTTTTTGAGTGTGCAAACTTTGCACACTCAAAGTTCCACGTGGAACTTACCAATTGATGAGGGAATCAGCTTTATCACAGTAGCTAGTAAATCCGGCGTGTTCCTCCTGACCCCCTTGTAAATCAAGTAATGTACCGGAAGCTTCTTGTAAAAATTGACTAGTGCCCTTTTGCCATTCAAGCTCAGCTTGCATAACTTGGGATTGGTGGTTAAGCACTGTAAAAATCTTCTACTTATTGTTGGTAGAAGGGGTTATATGTGACAGCATTATTTACCTAGTAATCTTTATTTTTAAATA
>JBCCSG010000275.1:0-9854 GCA_039200565.1 Cyanobacteria bacterium P01_D01_bin.50
AAGAATTCTCATGGGAGCCCTTGACATAACATCAATTTCTTAAAACTTTACAAAAAGAGGTTTAAAAATGCGAATAATACAAAAAGTGTGCTGTCCTAACTGTGGTACTAAATGCGAAAGACATCATCTTTTTGAAAGACAGATATCTCGCACGAGTTGTGCAACTTGCGATTATTTAATGATTAACTGTAGCCGCACCGGAAGAGTAATAGAAGCTTATGCTCCCGGTATTTACGCGCCAAAATAGGGGTTAGGGGTTAGGAGTTAGGAGTTAGGAGTTAGGGGTTTTGAATTTTGACTTCTCCCCATCTCCCCATCTCCCCATCTCCCCATCTCCCCATCTCCCCATCCTACTTCTTATTCACCCGCAACTGTCCACAAGCAGCGTCAGCTTCTAAACCACGGGAGTAACGTACGCTGTGAGCGATGTGGTGCTTTTCCAAGGCTTGTACAAAAGCTTGAATGCGATCGTTACTGGGGCGTTTGTAGTCCACTTCTTGAATTGGGTTGTAAGGTATCAAATTTACATGACTTTGAAATCCGCGTAATTGCCGCGAAAGTTGATGTGCGTGTTCTGGAAGATCGTTGACACCAGCGAGCAGAATATATTCAAAAGATACGCGTCTTCCAGTAATTTCCACATAATCGCGACATTCAGCAAATAACTCTTCAATTTTGTATTTACGAGCGCTGGGAATAATTTCTTCTCGCAACTCTTGATTAGGAGCATGAAGACTAACGGCGAGAGTAATTTGTAGCCGAAATTTTGCCAATTGACGAATACGTCCGGGGATACCTACTGTAGAAAGAGTTAAGTTACGCTGTCCAATTCCCACATCTTTATTGAGACATTGAATAGCGCCTAAAGTATTAGTAACATTCAGCAACGGTTCCCCCATACCCATGAATACGATATGACTAACCCGTTGTCCAAAGTCTTCTTGTACAGTTAAAACTTGGTCTACAATTTCATGACGAGCAAGATTGCGCTTATAACCTCCTTTACCGGTAGCACAGAAATCGCACGCCATGGGACAACCAACTTGAGTAGAAACGCAAACCGTTAAACGTTCCAAAGCTTCTCGATTTTCACCTTGCCTTTTCCTATTTTTTCCCCATCTTTTAAAAGTTGGAATACCAACGGTTTCTACAATTTCTCCATCTGCCAGTTGTAAAAGATACTTCACAGTACCGTCAGGGGCAGTAGAACGGTGGTGTAAAGTAGAACGTCCCACGGGTATTTCTGCTACAGATTCCCGCCACTGCTTAGAAAATACAGAAATTTCAGTTAAAGAGCGAACGCCCTTTTGATATATCCACTGATGTAACTGTTTTCCCCTGTAAGCTGGTTGTTGCTGTTGCTGCACCCAATCAGTTAATTCTGACAAAGATGCTCCTAATAAAGGAGGTATGGAGATTTTTGGCAACACAGAAGCAGGAGGTTTAGATGAAGTTACTACAGATTTCACAGGCATGGTATGCGATCGCGCAGGTTGACATGGAATCTTTATGGTAGATTATCTGAGGTTTTTATTACCGGGGAAAAGTAGATTTAAAAGTTTACATTTATTATTAATATTTAATTTTCGGAATTTTAGTTTTAGGTTGTCTCGCGATACAAATTGAATTATCTGAAGACGTAGCAGTGCTACGTCTCTACATTAAGGATAAAAAAACTAACCGAAAGTACTACCGTTCCAACCCCACATGTAACCTTTCGCATCCGCAAATTCGATATAAATGCGATTTTTAGCTACACCAAGGGCTTGATTGATTTCTTGACAAAAATCTTGGCTCATTAAACTTGTTTGTTCTGGCTTCATAGTACCGACACTTTTGATTTCTATATAGCAAGTTGGGTCAGTACTACCACCGAAAGTCATGGGAACTTCTGCTTCAAAAGCCGTCATGACATAGGATTCTGGTTTCCCAGTATATTTAGCCAATTTAGACGACAAGGTTTTTAACATTCCCTCAACTTCAGCTGTTTGGGGACTAGATATAGAACTTTGAACTTTGATTAAAGGCATGATTATCAGTGAGTAGTGAGCTTGTAGGGGAGGCAAAAAGCGGTGAAGCAGCGCGGTCTTGGGGGTTTCCCCCATGAGCGACTGCTGTTCGCGAAGCGTCTCCCGAAGGGAGATACCCGAAGGGTGTGGATATACAAAGCCGCTTTATTACCGTTGCTGTTACGGCTCTGAGTATGTATTATTTGAGGTTAAATTTTTAATAATGCCGTAACGCACCATTCTAATAGCAGTACCATGACAGTAATAAGTTATTAATTATTTCTCACTCCTAACTCATAACTCCTCACTCTTAACTCCTAACTCCTAACTCCTAACTCCTAACTCCTAATTCCTCACTCTTAACTCCTAACTTTATTTATCCGCCGTAATTCCAACCTGTTGTTTCAAGTAAAAGTTGTTTTCCTTCGCGGTGAATTCCAGCAGCGATGACTTCGCCGACGTAAACGGTATGATCGCCTTTATCTACATTGCCGACAACTTGACATTCGATATATCCCAAGGAGTCAGTGATAATTGGACATCCGGTTTGAGAGCCAAGGCGAAATTCTACATCTTCAAATTTATTACCAACCCGGCGCATGGGTTTAAAGAATTTTTCTGCTAAATCTTTTCTTCCATCTTCCAAGAAACTGATGGCGAATACCCCACTTTTTTCAATCATTTGATGGGATATGGAATCTCCTTTAACACAGTTTACAACCAAAGGTGGCTTAAATGAAGCCTGCATCAACCAGCTAGCAGTAAAACCGTTAACCTCTTCACCATCCTTAACCCCACAGATATATAATCCGTGAGGAATCTTCCGCAACATCGTTTTTTTAGCCTGTTCGTCCAACATGAGTCTATTTACCTAATTATTTCTCCACTGTTCAGTTTATCGAACAACGCCGAATCAAGAATAGTTAGGAGTTAGTGGATAGTAGATAGTTATTAGTTATTAGTTATTCTCTCCCTATCTCCCCATCTCCCTATCTCCCCATCTCCCTATCTCCCCATCTCCCCATCTCCCCATCCCCTTCTCACTTAGGACGAAACAAATGAGAATGCTCTGGGTGATACAATCTAGACCTAGCTGTCGCTTCACCAAGTGCAGGACTGATAATGTAAAGTGTGGTACGAATCAGTTTTTCTTTATGGGTGTAATCTGCGATCTCCTTGAGGGGTACTACAAGAATTTTTTCATCGTGCCAGCCGACGCGAAAGCATATAGCTACAGGAGTTTCAGATGGATAATGTTCTAATAGTTTTGCTTGGGATTCTTCAATGTGACGGGCACTTAAATACAGGCAAAGACTAGCTTGATGTGATGCTAGGGAAGCTAATTCTTCTTTGGGGGGTACTTGCGTGCGTCCGCTGATACGGGTAAGTATGATAGTTTGCACTAAACCCGGAACTGTGAGTTCTACATTTAATTTAGCGGCAGCGGCTTGAAAGGCACTTATACCAGGAATGACTTCAAAAGGTATCTCAGCTTCTGCCAGTAGCTGCATTTGTTCGTGAATAGCGCTGTAAAGACTTGGATCTCCCGAATGCAAACGTACAACTGATTTGCTGCAGCGCACAATATCTATCATCATTGGCACAATTTCTTCCAAGGTTTTGGAAGCTGTGCGAATGATTTGAGCATCTTGACGACAAAGTTCTAATATCTCTGAGGGGACTAAAGAATCTGCGAATAAAACTACATCGGCTTTCTCAAGTACCTTTTGCGCTCTAATAGTTAATAAATCAGGATCTCCAGGTCCGGCACCTACAATATAAACTGCCGGTTTTAGCGGAAGTAAAGACTTTTTTTGACACAAAGCAGTAGTGTTTTCACGCATAAAAAAATCGAGCAATGCCTCCTCTTGAAAAATTTTTCAGGAAATTTCTCGGTATCCTTCCGGATTGAACCCCTATATATAGAAATATTGATTGGTAGATGCACCCTGGTTAAGCCCTGGAGATAACTCTGGGGCATTTTTTATTTTTTGGTAAACTTAAGAAGTGGGTATTGAGTAATTAGTAGTGAGTAGTGAGTAGTGAGTAGTGAGTAGAAGAAAGAATAACTCCTAACTCCTAACTCCTAACTCCTTACCCTTTGTTGGATCGTCTCTTCTACCTCATCTCCTTAATTTTCTCTTCAGTTGGGGTAGAAACAACATCTGGTAAAGGGCGTTTTCTGATGTAAAGCCACCATAAACCAGCTATTCCCATAGCTATTTCTATTAAACTTATTACTTGGGCAACTCTCAAGGGACCAAGCATTAAGCTATCTAAACGCAAAGCTTCAATCCAAAAGCGTCCTAAACTGTAACCTACTAAATAAACTAAGAATATTGCACCTGTTTTTAAGGGAAGCTTACCCTGCAAGCCTCGAAAAAATAATATCATCAACAAGGCGAATATCATGAAATTCCACAATGATTCGTAAAGGAATGTCGGATGAAAGAAACTTTCATCTATGAATTCTGGCGGACGCGGGTAAACTTTTACGCCATTAAAAAGAGTAATTTCACGAGGTATATACAGCTTCCAAGGTAAATTAGTCGGTTTTCCAAAGGCTTCTGAGTTGAAGAAGTTTCCCCAGCGTCCAATTGCCTGACCTAAAATCAGTGAAGGAGCCACTAAGTCTGCTAATTGCCAAAATGATATTCTTTTGAGTTTAGCAAAGATTAAAGAGACTAATAAACCACCAATAATCGCTCCATGAATAGCAATACCACCCTTCCAAATGGCGACAATATCCCACGGACGTTGGACATATTCTCGCCATTGAAATAAAACGTAATATAACCGTGCTGCTGGAATTGCACCAATTACTAGCCAAATAGATAAATCGCTTAACAAATCTGGATTAACGTTACGACGCTTTGCTAAATACTGAGAAAGCGTAACGCCAATTAATACAGCTGAGGCAATCAATAAGCCGTACCAGCGGATAGTTATTGGTCCTAATCTTAATAATATAGGACCCGGAGAAGTAAACACAAACGCGAAGGGCAAGTAGGAAATATCCAGTGCCATGGGAAATACCGTAACTTGACTGTTGCACTCATACTGTGACATAGTCACGTATTTTTGCAAGTTGGATGGGAAATGGGGAGGTGGGGAGATGGGGGATGGGGAGAGAATAACTAATAACTATCCACTATCCACTAATTCCTAACTTCTCATGCCCTATTTATAAATGTAAGCTAGTTACTATTTACTAATAATTTAAGTCTGGTAATATAAGAGTTTAAAATATAGTTTGTATAAAATTTTCAGAAAATCTACCCTGTAATTCTATAAATTTGCCCCCTGATTCATCAATAAATATTGGTATATAGGAATTAAATTTACTGATACCAAGGGTGCAATGTAGAAGTTCGATTACATACACAATTTTTGGCTGATTGTTATGCAAAAACGTTTGACACAAAAACAAGTTTCTCAAATTGTCGCAGAAGTTGAGCGCATGTCTCAACGACGAGAATCTGAAATTGAAGTGGAAGAGTTACAGCAGATTTTACAGGAGTTAAATTTACCTGATGATTTGCTTGATGAAGCTGTGATGCAGGTTTATCGCAAGCAAGCTTTGGATAAGCAGAAAAAACGCAACCGTTTGATTATTGGGAGTATTGTGGCGGTGGTGTTAAGTGTGGCTGTAGGGACATTTTTAGTACAGCAACAAAATCAACAAGCTCTTGCACGTGTTAGAGCTTACGATTCTCGAATTGGCTTTAAGCGTAAGGATTCTGTAAGTGTAAGGGTAATTAGCCGGGAAAATAATCCGGAAGTATTTTATAATGTTACTCTTCAAGATGCTCCGGTAGGAAAACAGTTACAACTAGGTTGTAATTGGCTCTCGCCGAGTCGTCAAATTGCTCATCAAAATAGTTGGAAAACTAAAACAATCGATAAAGAAGTTTGGAATAGTTACTGCCGCTATCAATTTAGCGATAATCTTCCTCCCGGTAAGTGGATTGTACAGATGACTTTGGGTGATGAAGTTCTAGAAAGTAAGGAGTTTTTTGTAAAATGAATTGGATGTTGATAGTTGATATTTGATATTTGATCTTTGAAATAAATTCTAGGTTATTGAAGTTACGGTAATTTATCTGATTTAGAAGCTCTTTAAAGTAAGATTTTAATAAAGCATCTGTCGAGAAGTTTTTGTTGATAATTGATCGTTGATAATTGATAATTGATAATTGAAAGAAATTCTAGGTTATTGGGGTTACGGTAATTTATCTGAATTGGAAGCTCTATTGAGTAAGGTGTTGAGCAAAACATCTGTTGAGAAAGGGCAGCAGCAATTTAAATACCAAAATCACAATTGTGTTGGTGCTTTAGCCCGATGGAGTTTTACAAATAATCCTTCTATTACCGGCGAAGGTATTGTTAAGAAAAAAGATTTTTGTCAGGTTTCGCTTTCTGCTGCTGGGATTCGGGAATTATCGGATGCAGAAATAAAGTTTGAAAATAAACGTTTTATTTTAAGTCGAGATAGAATCGGGCGCGTACCTTTATACTGGTTTCGCCAACAGGAAATAATTTGGTTTGCAACGCGAATGCAGTTGTTATTGCCTGTTTTAAATTCACCACAAGTTAGTATTCATGGTTTTTATGGGTATAACTGTTTTTCTTATGTACCCACTCCTTTAACTCCTGTAGAGAATATTTTTACTGTACCCGCAGGATATGAAATTGTTTGGGAGATAACTGATGAGTGTAGAATCCAAAATTTAAAAGATAATGCAATCCACAATTCCTATGAATGGAGAGAAGCTAAAAATTTAATTCGAGATGAAAAGACGGCAATATCACAATTGCAAAGCTTGCTAAAAAATGCGATTGAGCATCAACTTAGTAATTTACCGGCAGGAGAAATCGGGATATTTCTTTCTGGTGGATTAGATTCTTCTGTTGTCGCGGCTTTGTTGGTACAAGCTGGTGTAAAGGTGAAAGCATACGCTTTAGATTTTGCCGACTATGGAGTTTCGGAGTTCCCTTTTGCTGAAGCCGTTGCCGCACATTTACAGATTCCTTTGGTAAAAGTAGATGCAACACCAAAGCGAATTAAATCGGCAATTAATGCTACTGTCAAAGCCTTAGATTTACCTTTTGGTGATGGAGTCACTATACCAATATATTTACTGTGCGAAGCTGCATCAAAGGAAACATCTGTAGTTTTTAACGGTGAAGGTGGCGACCAGTTATTTGCTGGATGGACTAATAAACCCTTAATTGCTGCTGGTATTTATAATTCTGAAAATTTTAATCAACAATACCTACGGACTTTTCATCGATTGTATGGTTACGAAGGACAATCTTTTCAATTAGAATTATCAACTCAAATTAAAAATATTAATCCAGAAAATTGGATTGCTGAAGCATTAAACCCGGAATTTACTAATAATATTTTAGCAAGATTGCGTCGTGGAAGCTTGATGCTTAAAGGCGCACAAAATATTCATCCGAGAGCGACGAATTTAGGAAAAGCATTTGATTTAAGAGTGCGATCGCCATTTTGCGATTTATCATTAACCTCATTTTGTTTTGCACTTTCAGGAGAACTTTTTTTACAGGGTAATACTGAAAAATATATCCTCAAACGTGCTGTTGAATCTTGGTTACCGTCGGAAATTGTGTGGCGAGAAAAACGCGGTATGGGTGTACCTTTAAATAGTTGGTGTTTGGGTGAGTTGTGGGGTGAAATTAGTAAAAGATTAAATGCGGGTATTTTGAAATTTGAAGGGCGCTATCAAGAAGATATTATTCGGAAAATTCTCGCAGGTGAAATAGGGGGGCAAATTCGTCAGCGTCGTATTGGTGAAGTTTTGTGGTTACTGTTGATGTGGGAGACGTGGCGAATTGAAGTTTTAGGGGAGAAAGCTGAAGGGAGATGTTTTGATTATCGGTTGTTGGGGTTGAGGATTTTGCAGAGGTTTGGGAAGTGATTGGGGCATGGAAAGTACCATACTCTCATGGTGCGAGCATCCCTATTTTAAAATCAAAAATTGTAGTGCGTTACGGCTATATGATTTAATCTCAAATCATTTCTCTTTATGCCGTAACGCACTTTAAAATTACAACCCTAACTTTTACATCGTGCTAAGTTGATCCTCAGCAACTGCAAGAGCTGTTTTGTTACCGAAAATATTTACTACGTCTTCAACTTCATTGCTGAGATTTATCAAATCCACCTGTAATAAATTCTGCGAGACACGGGTGAAATCAATTGTTCCTCCAGCACCTAAGTAGGTTGTGAAATCTAACATATCATCCGTTTGAAAGTTACGAATGCTATCCAAATCTTCCAAACCATCCAAAAGTTCGCTACCAAATACAAAAATATCTTTGCCAACTCCACCATTTAGTTTGTCATTACCGACACTACCATTGAGCGTATCATCACCCACGCTACCATTGAGTAAGTCGTCACCAGAACCACCGTTTAACAAGTCATCACCGACACCAGCATTAAGTTTATCATTGCCAGAACCGCCGTTGAGCAAGTCATCACCGACACCAGCATTGAGTAAGTCGTCACCAGAACCACCGTTGAGTTCGTCATCACCGACACCAGCATTGAGTAAATCATTGCCAGAACCACCGTTAAGCAAGTCGTTGCCAATACCACCGTTGAGCAAGTCATCGCCAGCACTGCCCTCTAGTTCATCGTTGCCGATGCCGCCATTGAGTTTATCGTTGCCAAAGCCACCGTTGAGGGTGTCGTTGCCAAAGCCACCGTTAAGCAAGTCATTGCCGACGCTACCGTTGAGCTTATCGTCCCCAAAACCACCATTGAGTTTGTCGTCGTCGATACCACCGTTGAGGAAGTCGTTGCCAGAACCACCGTTGAGGGTATCGTTGCCAAAACTACCGATTAGCAAGTCGTTACCAGAACCACCGTTGAGTTTGTCGTTGCCCAAACCGCCGAGAAGTATATTGATTCCACTGTCACCGGAAACAACGACGTTGTCAGGATGGCTAGCAGCTAACAAGGTATTTAAAACAAATTCTCCTGTAAACTCATGAGCGGCTCTTGTAGGATGTTCTCCATCCCAAAACAGATATTGATCGGGAGTTTCACCAACAGAGGAGGAAAATAAGAAAGAGTCTTCCGTATTTATAAATCCAAAAGCTTCGGGGTTATCTCGAGAAAATTCAAAGAGAGAATCTACCTCCACCGGAACAATATTGATATCGGCTAGTGAATTTTGCAAATCATTTACTTTCTCTGCAAGAAGCTCGTTGTATTCTTCAGTTGCATCTGTAAAGGCTCTCGCTGCTTCATCCGTGGTAACTAGAGGGCGAATTCCTAAATCGGGTAAATTAAACACAAGGAACTCGCGAGCATTCGCCTCGTTGTAGAGTTTTTCTACAGATGTTTCCAAATTATTGACTGGTTCATTGAGATCTAAAACAGAACCATTTGGATCGATAACTTCTCCATTAGAAAATGCGTCGAAATCATTGGAACCACCCCATATAGCGTAAAGTGCGTCCCCTAATTCGGTAGTCTGCTCCGAGGGTAAATCGTCAATGTCATCAATAAATGTATCAATCTGTTTTAATACCCCTGGAATATTCGGATTTAGCCCTGGTATTGGGGGATTGGGAGGTGTTTGGGGGATAGGATCTATTGGATCTGGATTAGAGACATTATCAAGTCCACTTGTCGCTCCTGCAAACGCAAAGTTAACACTTTGACTCGCTGTCTGGCCGCCGTAGGCAAAGTTTGCTTCAACCACAGGCTCTTCGGGGTTACTGAGGTTGATAACTACAGAAGGAAGTGTGGTTGGATTCGGAGGGGGCAATAAAGGTGAGCCGGGAGGAATCACCGTCAATGACGTA
>JBCCSG010000276.1:0-9854 GCA_039200565.1 Cyanobacteria bacterium P01_D01_bin.50
GCTTTACGAGAAAGGAGAACGCGATTTTGCTGGGGTTGATTTGAATGGAGTTGATTTGAATGGAGTTGATTTGACTGGAATCAACTTAGATAGAGCCGACTTAAGTGAAGTTAATTTCAGTGGTGCTGATTTGAGTGGGGGCTGATAACTGAGTCCATATAATTGGACAATTATTAACATAGTTGGACATATAATTTAATATTAGGCTTTAATGTCCAATATCAATTAAGTAAATAATTAGTACTTGAGTACTTTTGTTTCCAGTAAAACCATCTAAAAATGGTATATTGTATATGATATGAAGTCGCCTGCAATGTGGAATAAGATCAAGTAAAAATGCTGCTAGGGTTTAAAACAGAATTAAAAGTTAATATTACACAAAGGATTCTGTTAGCCCAACATGCAGGAGTCGCAAGACATGCTTGGAATTGGGGATTACGGTTAACAAAAAATATTTTAGATCACAACCAAAATAACCCAGAAAATAAAATAAAATTTCCCACATCTATTGATTTACATAAATGGTTAGTAACTCTAGTAAAACCAGAATATCCTTGGTATTACTCAGTATCAAAATGCGCGCCCCAGTATGCTTTAAGAAATTTAAGAACAGCCTGGGATGATTGTTTCAAAAAGTTGAAGAAACCACCCCGTTTTAGGAAAAAAGCAAGGAATGATAGCTTTACTTTAGATGGCTCGATAACATTAGAAAGAAATCGGATAAAAGTACCAAGAATTGGTTGGCTGAAAACTTATGAGAGATTACCTCAAGCAATTAATCCTAAATCGGTAACTCTTAGTCAAAGAGCGGGCAAATGGTTTATTAGTTTTAAATTAGAATTAACGCCTCAACAATTAACACCAAAAAATAATCCAATAGGAGTGGACTTAGGTTTACTGAGATTTGCGACTTTATCAACGGGAGAAGAAATTGATTCACCAAGACCATTCAAAAAACTAGAAAAAAAATTACGATTATTACAATGGCGTAATCGTCATCAAGTAATTGGTTCATCAAATTGGAAGAAAACCCAACATAAAATAGCAAATTTACATTATCGTATTAGTTGTATTCGTTCCGATTTTATTCACAAGTTAACGACGAATTTAGCTAAGAACCTATTCTAAATCGTCATCGAAAATTTGAATGTCTCGGGATTAATGAAAAACGGTAAATTGTCAAAAGCTATTGCGGATTCGGGGTTTTATGAGTTTAGACGACAGCTAACTTATAAAACCGCAATTTTTGGCAGTAAATTAATTATTGCTGACCGTTTTTTTCCAAGTTCTAAACTATGTCCTAAATGTGGACATAAAAAAGATAAACTGCCATTATCTGTAAGAGTTTATAAATGCGACAATCATGATTGTGATTGGATAGCTGATAGAGATTACTCAGCTAGTTTAAATTTATTAGGGTTAGCTGAACCCGATGTGGGAACCCATTGAGATTTTTTTTCTTATAAAAAAAAATCTCAATGGGAACCCGTTATGCCTGTGGAGGAGCAAGAGCCGACTCTCTTCGATGAAGCAGGAACTAAAAAAAAGGCAATGTCTAACATTGTCTAATTTTTAGAAAGCGGTTATGGTAAAGCTCGTTCCCCTGCTTATAGCAGTATGAGATATGCAGTTCTTAGAAATGCTAATTTCCGGGATGCTGATGTGAGTTATGTGAATTTCGAGCGTGCGGATTTAAGTTTTGCTAATTTTAGTTGGGCTGATTGTAAAGGAAGTTGCTTCGACAATGCTTGCTTACTTGATGTTAATTTTGCTTATACAGACCTTCTTCAGATTAGCTTTGACGGAGCAGATGTTGAAGGAACTATCCTTGAAGATGCAGAGTGGGTATGAGTGAGTTTTCAAATCTTTTTATTTAATAAATTTTCGATATTAGAAATAATTTTATTTGTAGGGTACTGTGACCAAAAAAATCGGATACAAGCCCCCGGATTTATCCGTGGAATAAAAAAATTTTTTCCTTGTTTCAAGCCCCTCGATTCATCGATGGGGTAATAATTCTAAATTCTAAATTCTAAATTCTAAATTCACCTTGACGCTTTGAGGGATTATTGATATCAATCGCAGATAAATCTATAGTAATTTAGGCTTTACTTAAATCATTAAAAGGTGAAAATTATAGAGTACGTTCTTTAACAGCCTATGAATTAGGAAATATTGCAGATAATTTCACGGCGATGGCACTAATCGAAGCATTTCAAGATAAAGCGATTGGCGTTATACGGGAAGCGATTTATGCTTTGAGTAAAATTGATAGCGAACAAGCAATAGAAGTGATTTGAGCATCATTACGTTTATTGCGGCTTCAATTTTAAGCAAATCGCGGAAATTACAATATATTCCTCATCTATGGAAAGGGTTAGTACAAGCTGAATACATTCATCAAGCTAAAGAAATTAATTTTCCTTCTGCTACCAATAATTTATATTCTGCAATCGAAAAAATCCAACAGCAACATCAACTCTACAATCCCGAATTGTGTTAATTATTCTGTTTCTGTCGCAATTTCAGATGGTGCGTTAGACGAATAATAATATTTATCGTTTGAAACCGTATACAGTATTGGTGGTGCGTGAGGGTAAGTTCAAATAATTTCGTTATGGCTGATAAATTATCCTAACCCTCACAGCACCCTACAAAAATAATCTTACCAATGCCCAAAAATATTAATCTTCCTAAACTCACCTATAGAATTTTGATAAAAATTTACAATTAACTCGTGCCACAATAGGAACTGAGGCATAAATACCCAGTTATAAAAATCTATTAAGGAGACGAGTTATGGTAGCAATATTCGATAAAACTGAGAAGAAGCTTACCATGCAGACTGCTGAAATTGCTGAGGATACTACGGCAATTCGCTCTCTGGATTGGGATAGAGATAGATTTGATATCGAGTTCGGTTTGGAAAATGGCACCACCTATAACTCGTTTATCATTCGCGGTGAAAAAACTGCTTTGGTTGATACTTCTCACGAAAAGTTCCGCAAGCTCTACTTTGATACTCTCAACGGACTTATTAATCCAGAAGAAATCGATTATTTAATTATCAGTCATACCGAACCCGATCACAGTGGTTTGGTTAAAGATTTTTTACAGTTAGCACCAGAAGTAACCGTTGTTGGTTCCAAAGTTGCGATTCAGTTTCTAGAAAATCTCGTACACCATCCTTTTAAACGCCAATTAGTAAAAAATAGCGATCGCCTTGATTTAGGCAATGGACACGAACTCGAATTTGTCATTGCTCCCAATTTACATTGGCCAGATACCATCTTTACTTACGACCATTTAACAAAAATTCTCTTCACTTGTGATGCTTTTGGGATGCACTATTGTTCCGATGCCACTTATGATGAAGATTTAACAAAAATAAGTGGTGAATACAAGTATTATTACGAGTGTTTAATGGCTCCCAATGCTCGCTCTGTAATGTCCGCTCTCAAACGGATGGGTGAGTTGGAAACTGTGGGAATGGTAGCAACCGGACATGGACCACTTTTATACCATAATGTTGATGAGTTAATTGGACGCTATCGTAATTGGAGTAAAAATAAAGCCAAAGCTGAGAAAACCGTTGGCATTTTCTACGTTTCCAAATACGGTTACAGCGATAAACTTGCTCAAGCTGTAGCTAGCGGTGTTTCTAAAACCGAAGTCGCCGTAGAAACGATCGATTTGAGCGAAGAACTTGATTTACAAGAATTAAGAGAACAAGTAAGTCGCTGTACTGGAATTGTCGTGGGAATGCCGCCAGCAACAGATGAAAATCTTCAAACTGCTCTGAGTACAATTTTAGGTTCGGTAAATGGCAAACAAGCAGTAGGATTATTTGAAACTGGTGGTGGTGATGATGAACCAATCGACCCAGTATTAACAAAATTCCGGGAACTAGGTCTAAAACCTGCTTTTGGTGCAATCAAAATTAAAGATACACCTACCGAAAATACTTATAAGCAGTGTGAAGAAGCGGGAACAGATTTAGGACAATGGTTAACCCGCGATAAAAGCATCAAACAGATGAAATCTCTTGATGCCGATTTAGATAAAGCTTTAGGAAGATTGAGTGGCGGTTTATATATTATTACCGCTCAACAAGGTGATGTTAAAAGTGCGATGTTGGCATCCTGGGTAAATCAAGCCAGCTTCAAACCCTTGGGCTTAACTATTGCAGTAGCAAAGGATAGAGCGATTGAATCCTTGATGCAAGTAGGGGATAAATTCGTTTTAAATATCCTCGAAGAAGGTAATTATCAACCTTTGATGAAACACTTCCTCAAACGTTTCCGCCCTGGTGCCGATCGCTTTGAAGGAGTCAAAACCCAACCAGCCGAAAACGGTGCCCCCATACTTACTAAGGCATTGTCCTATGTAGAGTGCGAAGTTGCTAGCAGAATGGATGCTGGTGACCATTGGATTGTGTATAGCACAGTTTATGCAGGAAAAGTTAGCAAACCCGATTCATTAACCGCCGTACATCATAGAAAAGTTGGAAATCATTATTAGTTAGTTGTTGGTTGTTAGTGGTTATTAGTTAATAGATACTGTTTTAACCTCTAAATATGGGTTTAATTCCCCACCGCTCAAAGGTGAAAGATACGCCACACGCAACCCGGGAATGAGTTGGGGTTTAAATCCCCATCTCAATTCCAGCCTTCTTCCTTCGATTTAATAAACAACAACTAAGAATCAACAATTAACAACCAACAACTATTAAATATGAACGAATAACTATTTAACCATGATCAAAACAAAACCTCGTGACGTTCAAGTTTACCCAATTGCCACTGATACAACTATTTTGCGATCGCGCAGTTGGACGCGGTTAAGGTTTGAGATCGAATATGCTCTGAGTAAAGGTACTACTGCAAATTCTTATTTAATTCAAGCCTCAAAAACAGCACTTATCGACCCACCAGGAGAAACTTTTACGCAAAAATACTTGGATGCTCTTACTCAGAGATTCGATGTAACTGATATTGACTACGTAATTATCGGTCACGTCAATCCCAATCGCGCTGCGACTTTAAAAGCCTTATTACAAATTGCTCCTCAAGTCAAATTTGTCTGTTCTAATCCGGGTGCAATTAATTTACGTAAAGCTTTGGAAAATAAAGATTTACCAATTATGGTCATGAAGGGGGAAGAAACCCTCGATTTAGGATCTGGACATAACTTACAATTTATTCCTACTCCTAACCCCCGCTATCCCGACCATCTTTGTACTTACGACCCTCAAACAGAAATTCTCTATACAGATAAATTATTCGGTGCACATACCTGTGGCGACCAAGTTTTTGATGAAGGTTGGCAGATATTTACCGAAGATAGACGTTATTATTATGACTGTTTGATGGCTCCCCATGCCCGTCAAGTGGAAACCGCTTTAGATAAGATTGGCGATTTGGCTTTGAGAATGTACGCACCAAATCACGGTCCTTTGGTTCGTTACGGCTTAATTGAGTTGACCGAATCTTACCGTAATTTGAGCAAACAACAAACAAATCAAGAAAACCGAGTAGCATTAATTTATGCCTCAGCCTACGGGAATACCGCAACTGTAGCCCAGGCGATCGCCAGAGGAATAACTAAAGCCGGAATAGCGGTAGAATCCATAAATTGCGAAGCTGTTGAACCAGAAGAAATCAAAACAGCTCTAGAAAAAGCATCCGGTTTTGTAATTGGTTCTCCCACTCTCGGCGGTCATGCACCAACACAAATTCAAACAGCTTTAGGTATTATCCTCTCTACCGCTGCCAAAAGTAAACTTGCTGGAGTTTTTGGCTCTTTCGGTTGGAGTGGAGAAGCTATTGATATCCTTGAAAGCAAGCTTAAAGATGCTGGATATCGTTTTGGTTTCGATCCCATTCGCGTTAAATTTAAACCTGACGACAAGACGCTACAAATGTGTGAAGAAGCAGGAGTTGACTTCGCTCAAGCGTTGAAGAAAGCCAAAAAAGTTAAGGCTCCTTCTCAACCTTCCACAAGTGTGGAACAAGCTGTGGGAAGAATTATTGGTTCCCTTTGTGTCGTCACTGCCAAACAAGGTGATATCAAAGGCGCTATGTTAGCCTCTTGGGTTTCCCAGGCTAGCTTTAGTCCACCCGGGTTAACCGTTGCGATCGCCAAAGATAGGGCTTTAGAATCTTTGATGCATTCGGGTAATGGTTTTGTCTTAAATGTATTAAAAGAAGGTAATCATATCGGGTTGATGAAACATTTTCTCAAACCCTTTAGCCCTGGTGAGGATAGATTTGCAGGAGTTGAAACAGAAGAATCTGGGAATGGTTCACCCGCCCTTAAAGATGCTTTAGCATACATTGAGTGTTCAGTAAAATCACGCATGGAATGTGGGGACCACTGGTTAGTTTATGCGACTGTAGATAACGGTAAAGTGTTGAATAACGAAGGTGTAACAGCAGTACATCATCGCAAGACTGGAACGCATTATTAAATTTTCGGGTGTTGCTGAATTAAGCTATGAATCATCTTTACCTACATTTTGTAGTAAATATTAAACTTTTGTGGAAACGTAACGCTGCTACTATGAAAGTATTATTTCATATTGTGGTTCGGCAACGCCCAAAATCGTTACTGTTAAAATATTGCAAGCAGATATAAGCACTATACTAACCTGTTGTGCCAATCATATATCTTTTTATGTATCGGAATAACTTTGGTTCCATACAGCTTATTTTAATTAGAACTTTATGGAAATTTGATGCTCGCACTAATTTTTCGCTCAGCTTCCGATCAAATTATAAGAATGTATGCCTTTCTAAAAAGTATTTAGCTTCCACTTGATATTGATTTTCTAAAAATCTCTCTTCCTGTCTTCTCTTTAATTTATCTCTTGTGAATTCTTATTCATCACGTTTTGGCTTTCTCTTTCTATCATTAAAATCTTTGGGATATTTAGATAATTCAAATGAACGAATGTAGATAAATAATATTACAAAGGCTACTTGATTCATCATTACCTCGCTTTAATAACTTTCAATTAATTGTGATAGTACGTAATTTTTCCCAGCAGTATTGTAGGGTGCGTTAAAATAAGATTCGCAACGCACTATTCTCAAGTATTTGATTATTTCAAAGACAACTAACGCAACGGCAAATATTTAGAGATGACAATTCAAACCCCAAGACCAACCTAATGCTTTAATAAAGGCTCCCCGTTCCGGACAACTATGAAAATATGGGTAGCGAAGCGTGGCGCGGATGCGACATAAACCTCTCTAAACAAGTCTGTGTGGTCATCTTAAGAACGACCTGCGGGGTTCAACTGTTCGCTAAAAATCTGGGAAATCCTAGACATTTGGGCGAGATTTACTCGTAAAATCTATGACGAGCACCCATGAAAGTTTTGACATCATCTCGCCCAAATTTCCGCTCCAACTAGCTAATTTGGAATCCTAAGCTGTTGTGCATTTTTAATGCACAATACTCTTGTCAAAAGTCAAAAGTCCGGTATTCAAAAGTAATATTGTTTCAAGCATTCTTATAGAATAGAATAATATATAACTTAAATGCGTAGCAGCTTAAAAGCTAGTGTGGTAAAGGTATCCGACGATTTTTATAGATTTAAGGTAGCGGCAGGAATTTGGGCGGATAAACTGTAAATTTGGGGTAAAACCGGCATCTATTTCCGCCCAAATTCCCTGGTTTTCCCATATTTTCAAGGAACAGATGTAGACCTCTCCTTCTTGAATCAAATATGTAGCGTTAAACGAAGGAAGAAGGTTTGAGCGGAAGAGCCGAAGTTGGCTGGAATTGAGATGGGGATTTAGACCCCAACTCAATTCGTCCACCGTGTGACGGGCACCCATAAGAATTTTTTTAGAAGAAAAAAATTCTTATGGGTGCCCTTCCCAGGTTCAAATCTACCTAAAATCTTTAATACTTTTATATAAATAGTATAATAAACCTAACAGTGCAATACTCCTAGGCAGAAATTCTACTATTCTATTGTAAAATATGATTACTCTTGAGCAACCAACAAAATAATTAATATAGCCAATAACTTTCTCATTCGATATATATAGTAAGCAGGAATTAATTAAATGTCAATATGTAATTTCGGTATTTTGTTCTCAAACTAGAGAACGATCGCGATTTAATTGACGACTTAACCCAATAAAAGCAATACCAAAAATAAATAATCGCAAATAGGTTAGTGCTTTGAGAGCCATGGAAACTTTGCATACTGTTGCATGCTGATGTTTCTAGTCAAAATCAGCGATAGATTCACGATACTACCGTGAGCCCAAGCTACACCATCTAGAAAGTTTTCTGGCAGCGACAAACGAACCGATAACTAGCCTTCATTCGGGTTGCTAAATTAAATAATGTCTGTAAAGCCAGATAGATTGGGATTACCAGAATATTTGTTTGGTTAAATTGTCCACCTTGGCAATTCGATGTAGCCACAAACAATATTAACTTTAACCCATATAAACAAACCGTCATTGGATAACAGTTGTATTTAAAGCATGAAAGCTGAAATTAGCAAAACATCAAGAATTATCCTTCAATCCGCTTTTCCAAATACTGTCCAATCATTACCTGTTCCCCAGAACGAGACATTACTGATTGACGAGTGCGGTACTTTTCGCTAATAAACTTTAACTCTTCTTCAAATACTGAGCCATTATACTCAGTACGCAAGCACAAAGTCTTAACATTGGGGAAATAGTACTCGGCGGTAATTGGTTTCGACGTTGCAAAACCGCGATCGCGATATAATTTATTGCCCAAAGCACCGAATAATGTTGAACCTTGGGATTCTTTTGCTTTGGTTAGGACATTTTCGCTTTCCCAATAAACTTCGGCACCGCAACTTAGCATCGTAGACACATCGAAATTATGCATCTGCGCCAGTTTTTGCAGTTGATCGCATCCCCCCTCTAAAAAACGGATGGTAATGGTACTCGCCACTTCCTTGGTTTTTCCATCCGGTAAAGTATAGTAACGTCTTTGAGAACTCCATTTACCAACAGATTCTTGAAAAAATTCCGTAATCAAGGATTTTTCAGCTATTTGTACAAGTTTGATTGGAGATGTCACTGGTTTTTCCTCATAAAGTTGATGTAAATACACTATGTACCCTGTAAATACCAAATTATGTAACATATCTTAAGACTAACTACATAATTTGTAAAATACTGATATGCTCGATACAATATAGCGCATCAAAATATTTATTTAACTTTGATTCCTGATTTCGGAATCAGAGTTAAGGGAACGCTGCCAAATTTTTTCTCCTAAAAAATTATCTAGGGTGCCCTTTCTATTCCGAAAAAAGCTAACGCTGTAGGTAATTGCGACTATCAAACCCAAAAAAGATTCCAATTTTTATATCTTTAGACAGATTATAGGTAAACAGTTTGATTAACTTTCTGACGCTCGGTTTATAATGACACCTGGTGTATAAAATAATTTATGCTGTAAAAAATAATGAGTAAAAATAATTGAATTGATAAAAATGTCAAGTATTTTGAGTACTTATCTAAAAGCATTTTCTTGTTTTGGATAGCTAAATTGCTGTTGACCTAAATACGAACCATGTTCGTGAGTGGTTGAATCAGAATATTGTTGTATGAATACCGCGAATGAAATTTTCAATTCTTTTACTAGCGTATTTTCTACAAGGGATAGGGGATCGGGAATCTTGTAGAGTAATATTACCAAATTAGTTAGAATGCACAATCAAAGAGAGCATCTCAATGTAGGCAAAAAGACGATTATAAAAAATATCTTGTTTCCGATTTCAATTGATAGGAGAGTCTATTTTAGATGTTCTCCAAAAAACGTATTTGTAACCCAGGTAGTAAAAAAAA
>JBCCSG010000277.1:0-9849 GCA_039200565.1 Cyanobacteria bacterium P01_D01_bin.50
ATTTTGTTCATCCCGAAGACCAAATTGCAACCCAAAAAGAATTAGAAAAACTAAGTACAGGAACATCTACTGTTTACTTTGAAAATCGCTATCGTTGTCAAGATGGCTCCTATAAATGGCTGGCATGGACTACGGTTCCCGTAATAGAGACTCAATTATTATATGCAGTAGCGCAAGATATTACTGAACGCAAACAACTTGAAGCCGAATTGATAAAGACAAATTTTGAATTGAAGCAATGCTTAAATCGGCAAACTAGGCAATTACAGCAAGCTAATGCTAACTTAACTGAACAAGAAGCACTTTATCACACTCTAGCCAAGCATATTCCTAAAAGTGCAGTCTTTTTGTTCGATCGCGATTTGCGCTACTTGCTATGCGAAGGTACTGAATTAGAAGCAATTGGATTCAAAAGTGAAGAAATCGTCGGTAAAACCCCCAGGGAAATTTTTTCAACTCAAACAATATCTGAAATCGAACCAATATATCGTGCAGCCTTGAGGGGAAAATTTACCTTTAAAGAAATTCCTTGTCAAAATAAAATTTATTCTTGCTATACCGTTCCCATTTGCAACAAACAAGGTGAAATTTTTGCGGGTATGATGCTGACGCAAAACAATACGGAATCCAAGAGATCTGAAGCAGAATTGGCGCAAAAAAATAGCGTTTTGCAAGCAGTCATCGAAGGAACTAATGATGTTATTTTTGTTAAAGATTTGCAGGGACGTTATGTAATTGCGAATAAAACTGCTTGTGAGTGGTTGGGTATTTCTGTTGAGCAGATACTCGGTAAAAACGATACTGAATTATTTCCGTCCCAAGTTGCCAATCATATCATAAAGATGGATAAGCAGGTCGCCAATACTGGTGAATCAATAACTTACACCGAACAAGTTCCCAAACAGGGAATGCTAAAAACGCTACATTCAATAAAATATCCTTGGCGTTCGCAACAAGGCAACATAGTAGGAGTAATTGGTATCTCCCGAGATATTACCGAGCGTCAATGTTTTGAAAAAGCTTTACAAGAGAGCGAATTAAATTTCCGGACTTTAGCAGACACCGTGCCGCAATTAGTTTGGACAGCTCGAAGTGATGGTTATGCTGATTACTTTAATCGACGGTGGTGCGAATATACGGGTATGAGTATGGAACAAACCCAAGGTTGGAATTGGACTCATTTGCTACACCCTGATGACCGACAAAGGTGTTTGGATGTTTGGAATGAATCGCTGCGTACTGGTAAAAAGTACAATATTGAGTATCGCTTCCGATGTGCTAGTGATGGAGAATACCGCTGGCTCCTTGTTAAAGCGTACCCCCTACGGAATGATTCAGGAGAGATTATTAAATGGTTTGGCTCCTCTACTGATATCGATGACCAAAAGAAGACGGAAGAAGCTTTACATTTGGCTCTACAACAAGCGCAAGTGGCTCAAGAAGAAGCAGAAACAGCAAATCGTCTCAAAGATGAATTTCTTGCGGTGCTTTCTCACGAACTACGGACTCCCCTTAATCCCATATTGGGCTGGACTCAGATAATTCAGAAGCCAAATGTAAATGAAGATAAAAAAGCTAAAGGCTTAAAAATTATTGAACGCAATGTCAAATTACAGATTAATCTAATCGAAGATTTGCTTGATATCTCCCGCATTATGCGAGGAAAACTCACACTAAATACTTTAGAAGTTAATCTCAAATCAGTAATTTTGGCAGCTTTAGATACAGTACGTTTAGCAGCAGAAAACAAAGCAATTGAAATTGAATCGAATTTTACAAACTTCACTTTACAAGTTACAGGTGATGCAGTCCGCTTGCAACAGGTTCTATGGAATCTCCTTTCTAACGCGATCAAATTTACCCCCAATGGTGGAAAAGTATCCGTCAGTTTAGAGCGTGTTGATGCAATGGCTCAAATCACAGTTAGCGATACGGGTAAAGGTATAAATCAAGAGTTTTTACCTTATATATTTCAGTATTTTCGTCAAGAAGAAGCTTCTATTTCCAGAACCTTTGGTGGATTGGGGTTAGGATTGGCGATAGTCCGCAACTTAGTGGAAATGCATGGTGGAACTATTGAAGCATCAAGCTTAGGTCAAGGGAAAGGTGCAACTTTCACAGTTAGATTACCATTAATTGGTAGTAATGAGGTTATTGAAGAAAATCAGCCGCAGGATGTATCAAAAGATTTAAGCGGAATCAAGGTTTTAGTTGTAGAAGATGATGCTGATTCACTCGATTTTGTTACCTTTGACTTGCAACTGCATGGAGCAGAAGTTACCGGAGTATCATCAGCATCCGCAGCACTAAAAGTTCTCGGTGAATCAAAACCAGATGTATTAGTAAGTGATATTGGAATGCCTAAAATGGATGGTTATGAAATGTTACGCCGAATTAGAGCTTCCGAGCCAGATAATGGTAGTGAAATTTTGGCGATACGCGAAGCGTCGCCCTTGAGGGCTATCGCACTCACTGCTTATGCAGGAGAAAAAGAAGAACAAAAAGCTATAGAAGCTGGTTTTCAAATGTACTTATCTAAACCGGTGGAAGCAGGTGCAGTAGCTAGAGCCGTTGCTAAATTATTATCCGAAAATAGCAGTAATTAAACGAAGGAAGAGCCGAAGTGCCGAAGTTGTTTGGAATTGGGATGGGGATTTAGACACCAACCCAATTCTGACACCCTAGTACCGCTTGCGTTCGTAAGAAGTAAGAAGTAAGAAGTAAGAAGTTTGATTTTCTGAGCTTTTCAGCCATTTTTAATGGTTGCCTTATTTAAGCCGTGGTGTACTAGGTTGCCGGGGAATTAAACCCATATGTTTCAGTTAAGTTAATAAATTTTTATAGGTTTAATATATTGTTTTCAATACCCAGACGAGTAAAATAACTATCTTATGGTATAAATCGGATATTTTTTCAATCATAACTATAGATAGGTGTATCGTTCCTATTTTAGAGATATCACTGTAAAGAAAGCTCTTGGTATTGCTACATTTATATCTTTGCTTGGACTTTCTTCCAGATTGGATTCAACCTCAATAAAAGTAAATCAATAAAGACTTAAGCATTATTAGTTGGGAGAATAATTAGTGCGCTTAATCAGAAATCTGATTCCATTTTTTTAGTTAGATTATTCGTAGCAATACTGGTACAGCATGGCGTAAAAAAACATTGAATATATGGAGGATTGACAGGAACAACCAGTAACTAACCAGTAATAAATTGAAAAATCTGAACTCACATTTTTACAAGGAGAAAATCATGTACACAGATGAAATGCGACGTGCAGTTGGTACTTTTGCTTCTCGTCTAGAAGCAGAAACAGCACTTTATGAATTGAGAGACGCTGGCTTCAATATGGACAAAATTTCTATAGTTGCGAAAAACTCTGAGGGTTACCAGGAGTTAGGAGGTACGACTCTAGAGAAATCAAAAGAAGAACAAACCAAAGGTGGAGCCAAAGCTGGAGCAACCGCTGGAGGAGTTACGGGTGGATTAATTGGTTTGCTACCTAGTTTAGGTATCTTAGCAATTCCTGGTGTCGGCCCCGCCGCCGAAGTTGGAGTAATACTTGCGAATACTCTGATCGGTGGTGGAATTGGTGCTGCTAGCGGTGGTTTGCTCGGTGCTTTGATTGGTTGGGGAATACCTGAGGATCGTGCAAAATACTACGATGAGCAGCTTTCGCAAGGAAATTATGTAGTACTGCTTGAAGGAACTCAAGCAGAAATTAATACGGCTGAATCAATTTTAAGAAATCAAGGTGTTCGAGATTGGGAAACTTACAACATTCCGTCAACAGGAAATGTTGCTAATCGCAACCTTCTCTAATATCGCTTAGGCTGTAATTAATCTATAAAAGTTTGATAAAAACCAAGTTTTCACTATCAGGCTTAGTCTAAAAAAGTTAATTTGTAATATGACACTCCATGTCATATTACAAATTATATGTGTATAAAGATTTGCAGTTTCTTTTTGAAGTATACGAACTGATTTTCGACTATCGCGAACGAAAATCAGAAAACTGGATTATCAACTGAGATTACTAAGGCAAATATGCTGTATTTAAGATTGTTATTAATTTTCTTCATCATTTTATGTCTGGTAACAGTATTTAATCCTCCCTTAGCCTGGAAGTTAAAAGAAGGATGGAAATTTAAAAATGCACAACCGTCTGATTTATATCTTCTTTCGACTCGGATAGGTGGAATAATAGGAGTAATAATGTTTACTTTTACGTTTTTTATAATTTAATTAGCGGCAAGAAAAAATGATTTTTTTTTTAATAAATTGAAAATATTTGCTGATTTCCAAACAATTTATATCAAGCATTATCAAAGCATTCACAAAATTTTTGATATTTATTAATTGAACAAAAAACTATGACAACCAAAACCAATTGAAGCTAGTTTAAAAGTGGATTAATTACGGCCTCCCAATCTTCAATACTTGATTTTGAAGACAACTCTTGAGCAGGAAATCCATTAATAAAAAATGTAGGAGTTGACCAAACACCACGTATAGTTGCTAAGCGAGCTGGTATTCTGGCTTTTTGATATATTTCCTCACTCTCCAATCTATGCAAAAAATCGTCTTTATTCTGCCAGTTAGCAGCATCAGCAGCATACTCAGCTAAAAGATTATGCAAATAAGAAAGGGTTTTATGTTTAAAAGCATCGTTACTATATTCATGTTGATGGCTGAATAAGTAACTGACAAAATTTATAAATAGATTTGTATCATCTCCTGCGACTACTAATGCTGCTTTTGTTACGTCCCAACTTTGACGATGATTGCTTAAACTTATGGGTTGGATACTCAGTCTAAGCTTTTCTTCGCCATAAATATCACCTAATTTCAACACTTTTAACCATGCATTCTTTGAGAAAGGACACTCAATATCCATAAACATCTCTACCTGAATTGGAGCATCAGCATTACCCCAGTTGTAGCCAACAGGAGTTTTGGGAATTGGAATTAGCATTTGTTAATTTCCTCTATATTCTATTCAATATTTATGATTAATAATTAATCATAAAGTTCTCAACTAAAATTATTAAAAAGTAAAAAGCTACTTACTCAAATTTAACCTTTAAAAATTATTTATTTATCTGTCAATTGAGAGAATATAAAAATATTAGTCTATACCAAAGGTATAACTGCTTGCTATTATTTCAAGAATGCAGATATTAAAAACCGCAGCTAAATCGGGGAAGTAGAAGAAAATGCTGATATATCATAGACTCCCCAATTTTCAATATTATGCCTACGAAGAATCATTTGCACCACCGCAATTTCGTGATTATCAATCTTGATTATCAACAAGTAGTATCCTTTTTCAACTAAATCACCGTACATTTTTGCCTTGTCTTTAGGTATTCCCAAATCAACTAATGCATTAGTCAAACTCTGGGGTGCTCCACCAATTACTCCTCTGACTAATTCACAAGCGATTGCTACAGCTTCTGCTCCTCCCAAAATAATTGATCCGAATCTTGGAATTGTCAAAATTCCTAAACCAAATAATTCAGTCAATCCACTAGTTGCATCATTAACAACAGCTTGGTTAACATCTTTTTCTATTTTTTCCTTCACATCATATTTGGCAATAGTTGACACGTTTTTTATAGAAATATTAGCATCTTTTAATTCTTCTAATGCTAGTTGAATCTGTTCAGGTTCAGAAAAAACTCCGATTGCCCGTTTATATTGTTTTATGTTCATAAATTAAAAATAGACGTAGCATAAAGCTACGCCATAAAGTCATTTATGCTCCAACTACTACACCACCATTAGGATGTAATATCTGTCCTGCAAAGAAAGATGAGTCATCTGATGCTAGGAAAACAAAACTGGTAGCAACTTCGACTGGTTGTCCAGGACGTTGCATCGGTACTTGTTTACCAAAACCTTCAACTTGTTCTGCGGGGAAAGCATCCGGAATAAAAGGAGTCCAAATGGGCCCGGGAGCAACTCCATTAACGCGGATGCCTTTCTTTAACAAAGATTGAGATAGGGAGCGAGTAAAGGCAAGTATTGCACCTTTAGTTGTAGAGTAACTGAGTAAAGGAGCATTTCCTTTATAAGCGTTTATCGAAGTAGTATTAATAATCGAGCTACCTTCAGATAGGTGAGGAATTGCAGCTTTGCACAAGTAAAACATTGAGAAGATATTGGTACTAAAAATACTACCCAAACGTGTCGAATCAATATCTTCTAAAGTTTCAGGGTTTTCCATATACTGCTCGGCAGCATTATTAACCAGAATATCTAGTTTACCCAACTGTTCTACTGTTTTTTGTACAACTTCAGAACAAAACTGATCGTTGCTAATATCTCCTGGT
The DNA here is from genome assembly GCA_039200565.1 of Cyanobacteria bacterium P01_D01_bin.50. Lineage (GTDB taxonomy): Bacteria > Cyanobacteriota > Cyanobacteriia > Cyanobacteriales > Nostocaceae > Rivularia. The sequence continues at coordinate 6,342 of JBCCSG010000277.1, forward strand.
ATTAACAAACACTTTTGTCCTTCTGCTTCAACTAACTCTTTAGTTTTTTCAGCATCTTGGTGTTCGTCGAGATAAACAATCGCAACATCTGCACCTTCTTTCGCGTACAGTATTGCTACAGAACGACCGATACCACTATCACCGCCAGTAATTAAAGCTACTTTACCTTGTAATTTATTGCTACCCCGATAGCTTTCGCGATCGTACTGGGGTTTGGGATTCATTTCAGATTCTAATCCAGGCTGTTTATCTTGAGATTGAGCAGGAATTTGGTCTGCCGAAAGAGTCATGTTAATTCTCCATTATCTATACAATTAATTTTTCTAAGGCTTATATAGCGCTTTTCGGTTGAGGGGAGCCTCCGACGCTCCGCCCGTGAGTTATACAATCAAACCTCACCCCGCCCGGGAGGCACCCCTCTCCAAAGTAGCGGAGAGGGGATGGGGGTGAGGTTCTTTGTGTAATACGGATAAACCTCTCCCTCTTCCCCTCAACCATATTTTGGAGAGGGGTGCTCGCACAGCGGGGTGAGGATGGGAATCAACCACTAGCATTCAACGCGGAAATTTTGATTCGTCGAGTAAGGAAGCTTAGACTTTGTCTTTCATTGGATCGGCGATATAACGGAAGTTTTCATCAGAGTTCCAAGGGCCGCGCTCATCCTTACCGTTGGTAGATAAGTTGTAGTAAATATCTACGGTAGAATCAGGCTGGATATTTCCGAAGAATGGATCTGTTAATTTGCCTACAGAATCCAAAGCTTTCATGAACATCTTGGTGTGGGAAATTTCCCGAGTTAATAGATGTACCAAGGTATCTTTGGTTCCTTTGTCTGGTGCTAATTGAATCAAGGATTCATAGGTAGTACGGGCACCTGCTTCCGCTGCAATATTTGCTCGTAAATCGCGTACAACATCGCCACCTTCGTTTAAATAGGTGGCTGTCCAAGCCGAACCTTGGGAGTCTAGAAAGTGAGGTCCTTTACCGCGTACTGCAAACAAAGTGCTTTTGAATGCATCGGTTTGATCGACATTCTTAGTATGTATTTCGATGAGTTTACCAATCATTTCCAAATGGCTAAACTCTTCTGTGGCGATATCTTGCAGCATATCTTTAATACCTGCATCTTCCATATGGAAAGACTGCACCCAGTATTGCAAAGCGGCGGAAAGTTCCCCTGTTGCACCACCAAATTGTTCCAGTAAAAGTTGAGCGAAACGAGGATTTGGTTCGTCAATTTTTACTTCTTTTTCAATTAATTCTTTCTTGTGAAAAAACATCTTTTAGTCAATTCCTCTCTTTATCGGACAGCATTTATAGGATTCAGTATTTAATTTTTTCTCTTTCTCCTACCAATGTTATCGGATGCTATCTCGATCGGGTCTGAATCGCTAGATAGATTATTCAATTATATTTATATATAAAAAGAAATAGTGATAAACCAAGTCTAAGGATGATTTAACTCACCAAATACACCATTCGTCTATTTCCGATAACTTCAAGTTAAATTACCTCTCTAGCTAGATTTATTTTTGACTTTTTTTACACAAAATTATAATAATCTAGTAATATTAATAAATTATATTTTTATAAACCGCCACAGTTTAGTATGCATCGAAAAGCTTGTTTGATTTTTAACCCCGTTGCTGGTTCAGGCAATTCCGATCAAGAATTGGAGAGAATAAAGGAACTGTTATCTTCTCAGTTTGAATTAGATATTCAATTTACAACAAAAGAAGTTGGAGCTTATAAATTAACTAAAGAAGCTCTAAATAAAGAGGATTTTGAAATTGTTATTGCTGCTGGTGGTGACGGTACTCTTTCAGAAACAGCTAAAGCTTTAGGAGAAACTACTGTTCCTTTGGGAGTAATACCAAGAGGTACTGCTAATGCTTTCGCTTCAGCTTTAGGTATTCCCGATACTTTAGATCAAGCTTGCGAAACCATTTTATCTGGGAAAAATCGTCGAATTGATATTGGTAAATGCAACGGTAGATTGATGACATTGCTAGCTGGAATCGGCTTTGAAGCGGAAACCGTAGAAAATGCTTCCAGAGAAGCCAAACAACGCTGGGGAGCTTTGGCTTACTTAGTTGCGGGAATACAGCAACTGCGAGAATTAGAACTATTTGAAGCTGAAATTGAAACCGACGATAAAATTATTCGCGTTTCTGCTGGTGCTTTAACTGTGGCGAATGCAGCACCACCAACCTCAATATTAGCTCAAGGTCCAGCTGGTATTCTCTATGACGATGGATTACTCGATATTACCATCATTTCATCTAATACTTGGGCATCTGCGATCGCTGCTTCCTATCACTTGCTACAAACTGGTTTGCGAGGAGATGCAGTTAAACGCGATGATATCGGTTATTTGCGAACAAAACAGGTAAAAATAACCACTAATCCCCCACAAAAAATCGTTTTAGATGGTGAAATAATTGGCAATACACCTTTAGAAATGGAATGCATTCCCGGCGGTTTAACGGTTATCGTGCCTATGTTACCAGCAGAGAAGATTTCTGAGAAATTGGAAGGTTTACCCGACTTGGAAGTTGAAGATAAATCAGCTTAGGGGGTAGATACTCCATTCCCGGTAAAAGATTACCTAAAGAATTGAGGGAGAGAGTAGAGTGCGTTTTAGCCGGAAATTTTACAGCGTAACGGGAGTAGGAATATTAGATATTTACAAATCTAATTATTAATTCAATAATTTTACTGATGACAAAAACGTTTTTTATATTACTATTTTAAGGGTAAATACCCAATTTTGCTTCTGCTTTCTGAAGTATTACCCATTATTAATTACCCAGCCCCACCACAATGGTAGTTCATAGGGACTTGACACTCTCCCGGCTAGAAGCGCGGGAGATTCTATCAGCTTAGGCTAGGTTAGCTGATATATCTTCAAACAGTGTTAACTGTCTAGCCGAGTTCCCAGGCACCCGCCGTTTGCTCTCACGGGCACCCTTAAAAGTTTTTTTTGAAGAAAAAACTTTTAAGGGAACCCTAGGAGCGGCGCGTCTCCTCTTACCCTCTGTTGATTCAGCGGTGGGCATTTCAAACAGTGAATCGCAGTTTTGGTTCCCGAAAGTCCTCCGGTACCATTTTGATTTTTACTTTGCAAGAAACAGGGAAAGAAAATAGTTCAATTCCGCGTTTCTTGATATTTCTTGCTGCATTTATATCCGCGTCCGCATGATGTCCGCAGTTCGTACAAATGAACTTTTCTTTACTTCTGGATGCCTTGTCTTTATGTCCGCAACAAGAACAAATTTGTGAAGTAAATCTAGGATTAACATGCTCAAAAACCTTTCCTTGCTTTGCAGCTAAGTACTCGATTTTTTTGGTTAAAGAATACCAAGACGCATCCTTATGTCGCTTACAACGTCTACAAGGTCTATTTCGCAATGCTTTTACGTTATTGTCATTTCTACAACGTTATACGATAAATTATTTGTTTTCCCGGCAATTCTGCAAGATCGCCTTACGGCTTTTAACAATTTAC
>JBCCSG010000278.1:0-9810 GCA_039200565.1 Cyanobacteria bacterium P01_D01_bin.50
GAAGGGTTTTCACGAAAAACGCTTCAGTTAATAGTACGACTTATTTTTCTGCAAGTAAAAATTTTCTCGAACTCGTCCATAAAATATAACAGAGGAATAATACCTACCAATGCAGGAGGCTCTATCTCGTAAAGAATGGGTGACTCTAAAGTCACAAAAAATTATCAAAAGCATTCCTAAATTGCTTTTACTAGGAGATGTTATTGGCTTATTTTCTTCTCTCGGATTTACTTTTTGGTTACGTTTCGATCGGACAATTGATTGGTTAAATCCAACTACCTACGGTTTTATACTTTTAGTTCTTGGAACGTTATATCTAGCAGATACTTACAAACCAGACAAGCAAATTGCCGGTTTAAGAGCACCAGCACGTATTATCCTGAGTAATATACTTGTTGCGATCGTCAGTGCAGCCATTATTTACGTATCCGGTGCTTGGAGAAATAACCCTTTGCTGTGGCGAAGCGTTTTACTCCCAACTTTGGCACTTTTTACCGTTTGGGCGGTAACATTACGAATTTGGACAGCTAGTTTAATTCGTCAATACGCTCAACAAACTCGTTGGCTAATCTTGGGTAAAAATAAGAATACTATTCAATTTGCGCAAGACTTCCAAGCATATAATTCATTGGCACATTTGCTCGTTTTAACTGAAGGTTCAAATAACTCAGATTTACCTCAAAATTCCTCTGCATCAGGACAAGAATATATAGCAGGTACAATTACAGAGTTACCGGAATTGATGTCGCAATGTTGGACTGGAGTGCTATTAGGAAGTCAAATCAAATTATCTGATTCTCTTGTGCAGCAGTTGATGGCGATGCGATTACAAGGAATTCCAGTTTACAAGCTGCCGGATATCTATGAAAATCTGTGGTATAAACTGCCTTCATCTGTGCTGCAAGATAGTTGGTTTACTTTCAGTACGGGTTTTAACCTGATGTCTGGTGGTATTAACGCTAGGATAAAGCGAGTGTTCGATACAATTGCATCAGCATTGCTATTGTTATTTGTATCTCCCTTAATGCTACTGGTTGCATTGTTAATCAAATTAGATAGTCCAGGCCCAATTTTTTATTCTCAACAACGTACCGGATTAAACGGGATTCCTTTCAAAGTCCATAAATTCCGCTCGATGTATCAAGATGCAGAAAAGCGCGGCGCACAATGGGCGCAGGAACGCGATCCTCGAATTACGCGAGTAGGATATTGGTTGCGCTTAATGCGAATTGATGAACTTCCACAGGTGTGGAATGTGCTCAAAGGAGAAATGAGTTTAATTGGCCCGCGGCCGGAAAGACCTCAATTTGATGCTCAGTTAAAAGAAGCTATTCCTTATTACGAAATTCGATATTTAGTGAAACCCGGAATCACCGGTTGGGCACAGGTGCTTTATCCTTATGGTGCATCCATTGAAGATGCTTATGAAAAGCTCTCTTATGACCTGTATTACATAAAAAACTATTCCATCTGGTTGGATATAGCCATAGCTTTCAAAACTATCCGAGTCGTTTTATTAGGTAAGGGTAGATAGATAAAAGGTTAAAGTCAAAAGCACTAGGGGTGAAGTTAGTGAGTAGTGAGTGGTGAGTAGTGAGTAGTAAAGATAGTACCAAGCAAAGTTCACTTGGCTAACTACTAGTGTGCATCGCTCATTTGAAATTGAAAAATCAGGGATTTAATCTATCAGAAAATGCTGTGTATTCTACCTGTTTTAATCGTATTTAAATTAGAGAATAGGTAAATGAAAAAGAAAGTTCTGGTAACTGGAGGAGCTGGATATATCGGTTCTCATGTGGTACGCCAACTTGGTGAAGCTGGTTATGATGCGATTGTTTACGATAATTGTTCTACAGGTTGTGCTGACTCTATACTTTATGGTGAGTTAGTTGTCGGAGATTTAGCTGATACCAAACTTCTATATAAAGTTCTTTCCCAACATCAATTTAGTGCGGTACTCCACTTTGCTGCTAGTCTGATAGTACCTGAATCGGTTACTCGTCCTTTAGACTATTACAGCAACAATACTCGTAATACTCTGAATTTACTTCAATGTTGTAATCTAACGGGTATCAATAAAATAATTTTTTCCAGTACAGCGGCTGTTTATGGCGAACCGGAGAAAGTTCCCGTAACCGAGTCAACCCCAACAGAGCCAATTAATCCCTACGGACGTTCAAAGCTGATGAGCGAGTGGTTAATTCAGGATTACGCCGCTGCTTCTAACTTAAAATACGTAATTTTACGCTACTTTAATGTAGCTGGAGCCGAACCTAGTGGTAGATTGGGACAAATATCACCGAATGCAACTCACTTGATCAAAGTTGCCTGTGATGCAGCATTAAAACGTAAGCCAGAAATGTTTATTTTTGGTAACGATTTTCCAACTCCCGACGGTACGGCGATTCGAGATTATATTCACGTTGAAGATTTAGCATCCGCACATCTGGATGCTTTGCGTTACTTAGAAAAAGGCAATGAAAGTGAAATATTTAACTGCGCTTACGGACAAGGATACAGCGTTCGTGAAGTAGTAGAACGAGTGAAAGCAATCTCTGAGTCAGACTTTCGGGTTATTGAAACCAAACGCCGTCTGGGAGATCCAGCTTGTGTAATGGCTGAATCTGACAAAATTCGCCACATGCTTAATTGGTCTCCTAAGTATAATGACTTAGACAGAATTATTGCTAACACTTTGGCTTGGGAGATACAAAAGGAAGCTAAAAATAATAATTCAATTAGCGATCTAGCTGTATAGATAAAAACTTATCATTTCTGTGAGGGCATCTTGATGGGTGTAGAGACGTAGCAATGCGGAAGTCTCCCGACGTTTGAAAGAAAACGAACCCGTCAAAACGGCTGGGGACAGACCACTAGTACTCCGCCACATTAATTTTGAGGGGTAAAGCGCGTACATAAAAAATTATTCTACCCCCTCTTCCCCCTCTCCCCCCTCCCTTTCTTCACCCATCATATTTATTGCGATCGAATACTAGTAAATTGTTGGGTTTCGTTCCTCAACCCAACCTACGAACTCTACTTTTCACTAGCTTTATATCTACAATTAAAGTATAAAAAGTTAGTAAAGAGAGCAGCAACCCTTGCGTATAAATATGTAATAAGTTAGATTAACTCTAGATTTATTTGGTTACACAAACTTAGTAATTAGATAAGTATTTTAACGTCTGCATCGATGCGTATCAAAATATATCGTAGCTAATGCAATTAATGCTGCTTTAGCCGATTTTTGATTGCGTAATTTTATGTATGATTAATGATTTTTTAAGGATTTTTAAATTTTATGGAATCTACATCTAACCAGGGAAAGGTCAAAATCGAGAAAAATAGCTCTGCTATCTCTCCAATGCTTTGGGATTTACATAACCAAAATGATTCAAAAACCGAATTATTTTCCGGCAGAAACGATTACATCCAGATGAGTGGAGATGGTTCTAGCGTTCTGGTGAGAATCACCGGGCATGATATCGATGCACTCGTTCCTAGTTTAGAAGGTATAGGTTTTGAGACTGTAGGAGCATCGCCAGAACACCACCTAGTAGAAGGTTTCATGCCAATTGATGCGATTCCCGAAATAGAATCGTTGACATCGTTCGGATTAATGGGGGTAATGGCTTTACCCAAGCCTATTACAAGGGCAGGATTAGTAACCTCTCAAGCAGACGTAATTCAAGAAGCCCAACGAGTACGCGATGAATTACCCGAAGGTTTTGATGGAAACGGGGTAAGAATTGGTATAATCAGCGATAGCTTTGATGCTTCTGGTAATGGTTCTGCTGCGGAAGATATTGCTTCTGGGGATTTACCAGCAGAGGGAGTAACCATACTGGAAGAAGAACCCGATCCCGACTTTGCAACTGATGAAGGAAGAGCAATGGCTCAACTCATCTTCGATCTTGCTCCCGGTGCTTCTCAAGTTTTCTCTACAGCTGGCTTTACTGAAACATTTTTTGCGCAACAAATCCGCGATCTTGCCGATCCGAATCTAGGAAATGCCAATATTATAGTTGATGATATTGGATTTTCGTTTGAACCGTTTTACCAGGATGGAATTATCAGTCAAGCTATCGATGAAGTAGTTACTCAACAAGGAGTAGCTTACTTTTCGGCTGCAGGGAATGATGAGGATACAGCTTATGAATCTACAAATTTTGCCGCTGCACCTGACTCTGATGGTCTTTTTGAGGGTATTTTCCATGATTTTGACCCAGGAGAAGGAGTTGATACCCGTCAATTGATTACTATCCTTCCCGGAGGACTGGTTAGTTTTGCGCTGCAGTGGGATGATCCATTTTACACAACAGATGGTGTGGATACAGATTTAGATATTTTATTAGTAGAACCTGGTACTACAAATATATTGGATACATTTCCGCTAGATAATATTGCTAACCAGACACCATTTGAAGACCTTATATTTGAGAATTCAACTTCATCTCCTATAGAAGCTGAGGTTTTAATCGAGCTATTTAGCGGCCCGGAACCCGGACGGTTTAAATATATTAATGCTTTTGGTTTCGATGTTGAAATCAATGAATTTGGTCCTAATAGCTCAACGATTTTTGGACATCCAGCAGCAGCAAATGGAAGGGCTGTTGGTGGAGTTGACTACTTCGATCAAGAGAATCCATAGGAATTTACTTCTGTTGGGCCTGTAACGATATTGTTTAATCCTGACGGTACGCGCAAAGACACACCGGAAGTCCGACAAGCACCTGGTTTTGCAGCTATTCAAGGTACTGATGTAACCGAATTTTTTGATCGTGGTGATGATGATGTTGATGGTAATGGTTTTCCTAATTTCTTTGGAACTTCAGCCGCTGCACCCCATGCAGCTGCCATCGCTGCATTAATCAAGCAAGCTAATCCTGACTTTACACCAGAGCAAATTTACGAGCGTTTAGAATCCACCGCGATCGATATCGGCGAACCTGGAGTAGATGACGTGAGTGGATTTGGCTTAATTAATGCCTATGATGCAGTTTTTGGGCCTCCTCAAGTTGCCGAACTTGATTTCTTTGAAGACTTTGAGGACGGAAATTTACCCATTTTCTTTGAGACAAACACAACTGGTGCCGGAAGAATACAAGTTACTACAGAAAATGGCCCTATCGGTACGAACCATGTCACCCTTGATAGTTCCCGCGATGATTTCTTTTCTCTGAATGAATTGATTTTGAATGTCAACGCCACCGATAAGTCAGATGTAGTTCTGAGCTTCGATCAAAGAGAGTTTGATGATGATGATAATCAAATGCCAGAAACATTTACAGGCTCGGTAGATGCAGATGGTGTTGCTTTGAGCGTGGATGGTGATAATTGGTTCCGCATATTTGATTTAACCGGCGATAATTCCACTAATGAATACCAAAATAACCAGATTAATCTTTCTGATTTTGCAGAAGAACAAGGTTTGACTCTTGGTGAAAAGGTACAAATTAAATTTCAACAGTTCGGTGATGACAGCATTGCCAGTGGAGATGGATTTGCTTTTGATAACATCTCGGTGATAGGTACTTCTATAGTTGATGGTACTTCCAACGATGATAATTTGATTGGTGGGGATGGTAAGGATAAAATCAGCGGTTTTAACGGTCAAGATATCCTCAATGGTTTAGCTGGTGATGATGAACTAGATGGTGGAAATGGTGACGATAAGTTATTTGGCGGTCTAGGTAAAGACTCGTTGTTTGGTGGTAGCGAACAAGATCAACTATTTGGCGATGCTGGCGATGACTTACTTGACGGTGGAAGCGGTGACGATAAGTTATTCGGCGGTGTAGGTAAAGACTCATTACTTGGTGGTAGCGAACAATACCAACTGTTTGGCGATGCCGGTAATGACTTGCTCGACGGTGGAAGCGGTGACGATAAGTTATTTGGCGGTATAGGTAAAGACTCGTTATTCGGAGGTAGCGAACAAGACCAACTCTTTGGCGATGCTGGCGATGACTTACTTGACGGTGGAAGCGGTGACAACATCTTAACAGGTGGAATTGGAGCAGATACATTTGTCATATCAACAGAAGGTAAAAATACAATTATCGATTTCCAAATTGGTGAAGACGTAATTGGTTTAGGTAGTGGATTGACATTTGATTCATTAAGCTTGATGTCACAAAATGGTGGTACATCAATTGCGACAGTTGATAATCAACCATTAGCCTTCTTTAATAATGTTGATTCTCAATTACTCAGTGCAGATGATTTTGTAGTGGTGTAGGTTGTTAGAGACGCGTTAGCGCAGCGTGCCCGGAGGGCACTATATCGCGTCTCTACACGGTTGCGGTGGGGCCTGTCCCATAAAAAATGATAGATGTAGAGACGTAGCAGTGCTACGTCTCTACATTCCGTTAAAATTTATGAATTTGACAAAAAACTATTAATATTTTAATAACGAATAATTTTTGTATCCCCTCTTAACCACCAGCAGTAACTACCAATAACATGATTACTTTTGGCAACTGTAATTGGAAATTAGCAACCTCGATCGCAATTTTGGTGCAGTCTTCTCTACTATAAATACTGCTAATGCACAACAAGTTATACCAGACAATACTTTACCTAATAATTCTGTTGTCAATTTAGAAAACAATATTACCAATATTACCGGCGGTACCCAAAGAGGAGGAAATTTATTCCATAGTTTTGAAAGATTTGGAGTTCCCACTGGTTTTGAAGTTAACTTTAATAATACCCTTGACATAAATAACATTATCAACAAGGTAACTGGTGGGAATATATCTAATATTGATGGGTTAATTAGAGCTAACGGTGCGGCGAATTTATTTTTAATTAATCCTGCGGGAATTGTATTTGGTGAAAATGCGCGATTAGATATTGGTGGATCGTTTATTGTTAGTACCGCTGATGCTCTGGGGTTTGGTGAGGATAACTTTTTTAGCGTGTTTTTTAATCAACTTAATCCCACAGCATCGATTGAAAATAATTCAGTTGCACCTTTAGGGTTAGAAGACATAACTCTAGCTAATTTGTTCACTTTTGAGCTTACTGAATCTTTCACTCCCAAAGGTTTGCAGGTAGAGGATGGTAAAAGTTTGCTGTTGGTAGGCTCTAACATCACTATGAATGGTGGAGGATTAGTGGCAAAGGAGGGAAATGTGGAATTAGGTGGCTTAGCTGCAACGGGAACAGTTGGTTTGAATAGTGATGGGGATAATTTCAGTTTGAGTTTTCCGGAGGGTGTAGATAAAAGTGATGTCACTCTCACTGATGGAGCAGGTGTGATAGTTACTGCATCGGATGGTGGTAGTATCGCGGTTAATGCCCGGAATTTAGAGATGAGTAAAGAGAGCTTTCTACTTGCAGGGATAGATACCCGGCTGGGTGACGAGCAAAGTAGGGCAGGAAATATTGATATTAATGTAACTGAGGCAATTGTTCTTAAAGATAAGAGTCGTATTAGTAATTCAATACTAACAGAAGCAAGGGGACAAGTTGATAATTGATAGAGGTTGCGCTTAATCGCCCACAGCCTTGAAGGCTGGGGCTATCGTAACAAAGCCTACCTGCGTAGGCTCACTAGGGGTGCATCTTTATACAAAAACGATAGCTGCTAACTCCTAATTCATAACTCCTAACTCCCAACTCAATAACAGACGTAGCACTGCTACGTCTCTACAACTCCTAACTTATTACTTCTTACTCCGCTGGGAAACTTTTTTAGGAGAAAAAAATTTCCCAGGAAACCCGTTAAGCGAATCCTGCTTCAAAACCAATACCTTCATAATTATATTGAGAGATATTATCGATTACAAAATCTCGTTCTTCTATAGAAGATGTGAAGAAATGACCACCTGCTTGGGTGTTGAAAAAGCGATAAATATCGGCTCCAAGATTAGTTTCTGCACCATAGGCGTAGAAACCAATTCCCTCATAATTATATTGAGATAGATTATCAATTACGAAATCTCGCTCTTCTATGGAGGTGGTGAAGAAATGACCCCCTGCTTGGGTATTAAAAAAACGATGTACGCCCAGTAAATCGTCTCCTGCGGTACTGGAGGCATCCATACCAACGCCTTCGTAATTATATTCAGATAGATTATTAATTACAAAATCTCGTTCTTCTATGGAAGTTGTAAAAAAATGACCGCCTGCTTGGGTATTAAAAAAACGATAAACAGGGGTAGTTAATGGGTTGTTTACTTCCAGATTGGAAATAGAAGTCTCGATAATACCCTGATAGTTTTGTGTTCCATTAAAATCATCCCAAGTTCCTTGAGCAAGCATGGCAACAAAATTTACCGTTGTGTTACTCCTAGGCTGCCCTCCGTTCCAGTTACGATAAGCTGTTGTGCCATCACCCCATTCAAATTCCGCTTCTTCGGCAGCATCGCTTAATCCAATCCATAGTCGATTACCTGTATAAGCGCCGGATAAAAATGCCTGTTCTTCGGGAGTATTAATAGTGACTAAATCTTTGCCAAAAGTGCGGGCTTCTTCTCTAACTTTCCCCCAATCATTTGACAAATTAGTTAATAAATAAGCACTCGAACCGAATGTTTTTACTTCATTTCTCTCTCGTATAGTCGCTTCTGCCTGTCTGCGTCCTAAAATTGCATTATTAGAACTACTCAAGTTAACAAAAAAGTCTTCATTGCTGACATCATCAGAATCTCCACGCACCGTAACACTAATCGATTTAGTATTTTCGTCACCTGGATTAAAGACTAAGCTACCACTGGTAGGAGTATAGTCACTATTCGCAAAAGCGGTGCCATCCTGAGTATCGTAGTTGACAATAATAGGATTAGTTATATCGCCAAAAACTTTGACTTTAAAAACAGCTTCTCTTGTACCACCATAGGGTTCAATAACACCTACGTCTTCAATGGTAATGATCGGTGTATTGGGATTTTTGATTTCAATAATACCCTGATAGTTTTGTCTTCCACTAAAATCATCCCAATTTCCTCCAGCAAGCATGGCAACAAAATTTACGTTGGTGTTATTCCTAGGCTGCCCTCCGTTCCATTTTTTATAATTTAAAGCTTCCCCAGTATTCCAAGTAAAATCCCCTTCACTGGCTACATCATTTAAGCCAATCCACGATCTTTGCCCTGCAAATAAACCAGAGAGAAAAATCTGTTCGCGTCGGTTATTAATAGCGACTAGATTACCGCCTAAACTTTGAGCATCAGCTTGAGCTTCACCCCAGGTTGTAGCCTTCTCGGTGAGCAGATAGAGACTATCTTCAAATAGATATACTTCTGAATTGTTAAAGTTGGTCATGTGTAAAAAATTTGGTCGTATAAAATTGACTATCTATTCATACACTCAGTTAGGTATAAAAGAGTGTGAAGCTATTGAACTTGCAAATATTTACCAAATAAGATTTAGGCGATCGCAAATTTGAAAAGTGTAAGTTCTAATAAGTATCAGAATAAATATATTTACGGGTATTTATTTAAAGCTTTCGTAAAAAAAATATAAATTTTGTGATATTTACGTAGAATCGCTCTCAGCCTAGAAGACTGGAGCTACGATTGCAAAGCCCTTCTTCATGGGCTTAATTGAGTGCATCTTACTCCTAACTCTTCACATCTTGCATAATTCTAAATTCTTCATTCTAAATTCTAAATTCACCTTGACTGTAAGTCCTAGCTCTTATAGAAAAAGTCCATTAAAACTCCTAACTTGCACATCTTGAAACTCTTACATAGCAAAGGTTTTAGCCGAAGCTAAAAAATGTGCTAGTTTCATTCGTTGGGAGGGGGTTTAATACTTTTGATTTATTACCTTGACTTTTGAGACTTCCCCTTCTAGAGC
>JBCCSG010000279.1:0-9785 GCA_039200565.1 Cyanobacteria bacterium P01_D01_bin.50
AATTAACTACCCGAACTCTTTCTGTTACAGATGGAGCTTTAATTAGTAACGATAGTGCTGGACAAGGTAATACAGGTAATATTACTATCAATGCTCGCGATACTGTTAGTTTTGATAATGATAGTAGTGCTATTGCTAGTATCTTTTCTGGAGGAGTTGGTAAAGGAGGAGATATCCGGGTGACAACCCGAAACCTTACTTTAACTAATGGAAGTGAGATCTCGACAATTGTTTTAGGAGAGGGAAATGCTGGTAATATCTTTATTGAAGCTAGCGAAAGTGTTAAATTAGATGGCTTTTTAAGAAATCCAAATATTTCAGAATTTAGTGGCAATTTATTAGATGGAGTTGAAGGAATAAGTGCTATTAAAAGCGATTTACTAAGTTCCGGTATTGGTAAAGGGGGAGATATTCAAATAACTACTAATAATCTTTCTGTAAGTAATCTTGCAGAAATATCTTCCGCTACAAGCGGGCAGGGAAATGCAGGTAACATCACAATAAATGCTCGCGATAAAGTTACTTTTAGTGACTTAGGAGCTGCTAACAGCATAGCTATAAATTTGTCTAAATTATCACCGAATCCTATTAATGTAGGAAATGGTGGAGATATCCGCATCAAAACGGGAGAATTGCTATTAAAAAATGGTGGTTTATTGCAAGCTAGTAATGATGGAGGACGAAATGCAGGTAAAATCTTTTTAGATGTTCGGGATACAATTACTTTTGATGGTATAGCTAGTAACGGTTTACCAAGCAGTGCTAATACAGTTACAACTAATGGTAATGCAGGAAATATTGAAGTCAAAACTGGCTCGCTGTTTTTAACCAATGGTGGCTATATGAATGCCTTATTATCTGGAGAAGAAAACGCCTCCGAGATACAAAGCGCTGGTAATATCAAAATTAATGCCCGCGATACAGTTAAGATAGACGGTGAACTTAGCTCATTAATTACTAGTCTATTGAATGGTACGGGTGAAGGTGGGGATATCGAAATTGCAACCAAGTCACTTTCTGTAACTAACGGTGGTGCCTTATCTACCGTAACAAGTGGGCAGGGGAATGCTGGTAATATCACAATTAATGCTAGCGATACCGTTACTTTTGATAAACAAGGCTTTGTTTTTACCTTCGTGGATACAAATGCTATTGGTAACGGTGGAAATATTCAAATTACAACAGGTTCGCTTTTTGTTAACGATAACTCTCAAATAAATTCTGCTACTTCAGGAAAAGGAAATGCAGGTAAAATTCAAATAGATGCTGCTGAGCTAATTTCTTTATCTAATTCTGGCTCTATACTCACCAGTGTAAATCAAGGAGCAGAAGGAAATGGTGGTTCCATTGATATCGATACTCAGAATTTAACATTAATTGATGGTTCTCGAATTAGTTCTGGGGTGTTTGGTAAAGGAAAGGGAGGAGAAATTAATATTAATACTTCCGAATCTGTTACCGTTTCAAGTGGTGGAATATTCACTTCAACAGAAACAGGTGCTTCCGGTGATGCAGGTAATATAACTGTAACTACCGATAACTTTGGTATTAAAGATAGCGCAATTGTAAACGCAACAACCTTTAATGATGGTAATGCTGGAAATATCACCTTTAATGCTAATACTTTTGAAGCAACAAACGGCGGACGAATTGTTACTGCTACTTTAGGTAGCGGAAATGCTGGTACTATCAAATTATTCGTAAAAGATAAAATTGTCCTTACTGGAAGCGAATTACTAACCGGTTTATTCGCCAGTACTTCTGCTAACTCTACTGGAGAAAGTGGCAGCATATTTATCGATCCCCGCTTAGTAATTATAGAAAATGGTGCGCGAGTATCCGTTGATAGCGATGGTAGCAAAGATGGAGGAGATATATCTTTACAAGCAGGAACTCTTCAATTAAATAATGGTTTTATCACTGCTCAAACAGCCAGCACCAAAGGCGGTGATATTAATTTACAAATAGGTGAATTATTATTACTCCGCAATGAAAGCGAAATTTCCACCACAGCAGGAACAGCATTAGCTGGGGGAGATGGAGGTAATATCGATATCAATTCTAAATTTATCGTCGCACCACAAAACGAAAATAGCGATATCACCGCGAATGCTTTCGAGGGCAATGGTGGTAAAGTAAATATTATTAGTGACGGTATTTTTGGTATTAAAAGTCAGGAAAGTTTAACGTTAAAAAGCGATATTACAGCAAGCTCCGAAGAGGCTATTGCAGGTGAGACAAATATTAATGCAGCCGATACCAGTTCGATTCAAAATAGTTTTACCGAAATCTCTCCAAATATCGATACAGATGCAATAATTGCCAATAGCTGCATTGTACGCGGGAATGAGCGAGGAGAAAACACTTTTCTAATTACAGGCTCTGGTGCTTTAAGAAGCGATCGCCCTAGTAATGTTTTTGTTTCTAAATATACAACTGGTGAGGTTAGGGGTGTGGAAGCTACAAGCAAACCTTGGAAAAAAGGAGATCCGATTATTGAGCCTCAAGGTTTATATCGGTTGAGTAATGGGCAGTTGTTATTGAGTCGGGAATGTTGATAAGTAAGGGGTAATAAGTAATGAGTATAGGATTTAGGAGATATGAGAATTAATGGTGCGTTAGGGCATTTTCTAATTGGTAACCTACTCTTGAATTTTTTCGAGCCCTAATACACCCTACAATCTATATGTAGTAATTTCCTTTGAATAGAATAAAAAATTCATTACTTCTTACTTATTACTAATGGTGCGTTAGGGCATTTTCTAATTGGTAACCTAACTTTGAATTTTCTCAAGCCCTAACACACCCTACAATCTATATGTAGTAATTTCCTTTGAATAGAATAAAAAAACTCATTACTTCTTACTTCTTACTCATTACTGATTACTAATGGTGCGTTAGGGCATTTTCTAATTGGTAACCTAACTTTGAATTTTCTCAAGCCCTAACACACCCTACAATCTCATTACTTATTACTTATTACTAATGGTGCGTTAGGGCATTTTCTAATTGGTAACCTACTCTTGAATTTTTTCGAGCCCTAACACACCCTACAATCTCATTACTTATTACTTATTACTAATGGTGCGTTAGGGCATTTTTTAATTGGTAACCTAACTTTGAATTTTCTCAAGCCCTAACACACCCTACAATCTCATTACTCTTAGACATCAGCTACTTTTGTAAAGCATAGTAAAAGTATTCAGCATCTCCATTTTTGAATCCTTCATAAATTGGAGTTCCTTGACATGCAGCAAACCAAGTTCCTATCTCTTGCAAATACTTAGGAAAATTTTGTGCGATCGTTGCTAGCTTTCTTTCGTTTTCTATATCCATTGCTTTAATAACATTTTCAGTAATTATTTCTGATTTCAATATTTTAAAACCCGATAATTCTAATTGTTCTTTGATATTATTAATTTCTGTTTTTGGTCGAAAATCAGTATATAAAAAGTGACCATTTGGACGAAGAACCCTAAAAACTTCAGCAAAAAACTTTTCGATGGAAGGATAACAATGAGATGATTCAACATTAACTACAGCATCAAATGAACAGTCAGGAAACTGTAGAGATTCTGCATCTCCCACACAAAATTTTAAGTGGGGAACAATATGTTGTTTTTGGCAAAATTTAATGTTATTTTCTGATAAATCAACACCTGTCATTGTTTGCGGATGTAAATAACGCTGAATATATGAAGAACCTCCACCACGTCCACATCCTATCTCCAGAACATCTAAGGTATTTAGGGGAATAAAAGAAGCAACATGATGGTAAAGTTGAGCGCAATAAACTTCATTCTGTTCAGAATCTTTCAACTCTAACTGTTTTTCATGAGAATTTAAATCGACATAACCATAATTTAAAAAAGTAATTTCCATGTTAACAAGATTTGATGTTAACGAGTTGTACCATCCTTTCCAAATTATTTTTTTCAAAGGGGAATCAACAAGATAATTTATAAATTTCTTTAACATATTACTTTAGAGATTTACTAATTAAGACTTTAGAAACATTTTATTATCATACATTTCATTAACCATTTGTTCAAGAGGTACTTGCTACCCCAAAAGCTTGGGCATTTTCATGTTTTAAGATATAAGTCAAAGGATAAAATGAATTTAAATAATAATCATTCTATATAGATGGAGTAGGTGAACGCTCACTCTGTATTTGAATAAAAAACGCTCAGAGGATTAATTTTTGATTCCGAATGTGACTCGAATCAGTGGAAAGATAGATATTAAAACTATAATTTTCAAGTTATCTGAAGGAGTAGAACTAATGGTGCTTTACGGCATTATTTAATTATTAATCTATCATCCAAATTATTAGAGCCCCAGGGCACCCTACAATCTGATGGTGCGTTAGGGCATTATTTAATTATTAATCTATCATCCAAATTATTAGAGCCCCAGGGCACCCTACAATCTGATGGTGCGTTAGGGCATTATTTAATTGGTAACCTAACCTTGAATTTTTTCGAGCCCTAACACACCCTACAATCTAATGGTGCGTTAGGGCATTATTTAATTGGTAATCTATCATCCAAATTATTAGAGTCTCAGGGCACCCTACAATCTGATGGTGCGTTAGGGCATTATTTAATTGGTAATCTAACCTTGAATTTTTTCGAGCCCTAACACACCCTACAATCTTCTTACTTATTACTTATTAATCTAAAACGGCTGATAGCGTACCGAAAAGTTAAAGCCATTTTCTTGCAGCGAATCACCATTTTCGCCTCTGTCAATTAAGGGAATACCATAGTCTGCACGCAATCCTAAACTTCTTGTCGGTTGCCATTGTAAGCCTAATCCTAAGCTAGCAAGGGTTTGTGGATCGGGATTTTCACCGCGATTGTTCCAACCTGTACCGATATCAAAAAATGGTATTAGTTGTAGAGTTTCTACGTCTGATGCTAGGGGAATACGAACTTCTACTCCTCCAAGTACTCCGCTATCTGTAACAATTTGATTTTGACGATAACCGCGTACTGTTTCTACACCGCCGATGCTGATTTTTTCTGGTGAAAGTAAGGAGTCACCTGTAAGTTGAGTGTTGACTTTGGTAAGCATCAAAATCCGGGGAGATAGTCGTTGTACCCATTGGAATTGCCCTATCCAAGAGAAAAAACGCCCATCTGTACCGCTGTCGTTAACTGTTGCATCAAAAGCATCGATGCCGACACTAAATTGCGATCGCGCTGCTAAAACGCTATTAGTATTGCGTTGTAACCAATCTTGAGAAAAGCGAATGACGCTAAGTTTTGATTCGCCTTCTTCTGGCCCTTCTGTAAAGGAAAAGGGGATATCATCGAGTATGAAGGTTTGAGAGCGCCGTAAATCGAGGGCTAACCCGAGAGCAAATTCCCTGTCTGGAGTGTGGGTTAGAGGTTGACGAAGGTTAAAGGAAAGGGTTTCGGTTTCGCTGCGGATATCCAAGTCGTTAAAATCATCTTCAATAATCCGGCTGTCGCTGTTGCTGTAGCGCACACCAATTGTGCCATCGAGGGCATTTAAGGGAACAGAATAATTAATATCGTAAATGTCTAAGCCTTCAGTAATCACATATTCTGCACTTAATTCATCGGCAAACCCTAATAGGTTATCGTGAGCAACAAAAACACTGCCTTGTTCTGAGCCTACACTAGGTGATTGATTATTTGCAAAATTAAATCCAGTGTGGAATGCCGGAGCTTCGGTAATTTGCACCACTAGAATATTGTTTCCAGGTGTGCTACCTGCGGTTAATTCGGCATTTACTCGTTCAATTACTGGATCGATTTGTAATAATTGCAGTGCTTCTTCTAAGCGTTTTTGGTTTAAAGGCTTCCCTGCAAGTCTTTGAATTCGAGAGCGCACGTATCCTTTACGCAATCTTTGTAAACCAGAAATAGCAATATCTTCGAGTTCCCCTTCTACAATTTGGATTTTGACGATACCGCTGGCAACATTTTGATTATTCGGAATAAATGCACCGCTGGTGATGTAGCCATTTTCGGTATAGCGTTGGGTAATTTGCGATCGCAGTTGCAATAATTGTTCAAATGTAATTGTTTTATTTTCTAAGGGCTTTGTTAACTCAGTAATTTCATCCTCTAAAACAGAGTTTCCTTCCACTTGAATTTGTTTGACAAAGAAACTTCCACCGCTAGGAAAGGTTGTGTCGGGTAAATTTTCTTGAGTTTGTGATGGAAGTATGGGGACAGTTTCTGTCGGTGGTGTCGTTGGCAAGCTTGGTAATGGTTTGGGAATAGTTTCTTCGATGTCTGGTATCTTGCGAGGATTTGTCGTCGATTGTGCTAATACCGTTGTATGAGTGATGCTGATGCAGGAAAGGCATGTAAAAAAAAATTGTCTAAACCGGAGGTGGAAACCCATTATTTGTGTATACTACGTAAAAAGATTGTGTAAAAAATTATGATATTTCAATCAAAATATCATAATGCTTTGCTTGATGATTGTTTCTTCATGCAATCATTAAATTTCAATTTGGCAGTAAGTTTTTGCTACACGATGTTATGTCATGTGCGCTTAAACTACCTCAAACTGTGGGAAGTTGAGTAATGAGTAATGAGTAATGAGTAATGGGTGATAACCAAATCTTGACCAAAAAAATCGGATACAAGCCCCCGGATTTATCCGTGGAATAAAAAAATTTTTTCCTTGTTTCAAGCCCCTCGATTCATCGATGGGGTAATAATTCTAAATTCTAAATTCTAAATTCTAAATTCACCTTGACTCTTCACCACTCAATACTCACTCCCAGTTCGGAAGGGTTGCACAAATATTTGTATCTTAAATAACTTTTATCCTCTTTTTTATAATTCTCAGTATGAACGCCAAAAATAAATATCTCAAACTTATATTTTCCATACTTCCGCGACTAGGCACGAGTCTAATTAAGCTCTCCACTCGACAATACAAAAAACTAAATCGCAATCGATTTCTTAAAGGATTATTTATTGCAACTCTTATAATTAGTTTATCGCTTGGACAAGTTGTATCGGCAAAAACTCCCAATGGGAATTTATTAGTTGAACGAGGAATTAAAGATTACAAAAATAGCAATTTTCGCAGTGCGATAAAACATTGGCAAGAAGCACTAAATCAGTTTCAAAATAATCCTTCTGCGAGGGCAGTTGTCAATGAAAATTTGGGACGTGTCTACCCAAAAATAGGAGAAGATAAAGCGGCAATTGAATCACTATCGGCGGCAATTCGTGACTACAGAGCGGTGAAAGATATCAAGCAAGTAGGACGAATGCAGACGGAATTAGCCCAAGTTTACAGCAATTTGGGACAACCCCGAAAGGCGATCGCACTTGTGTGTGGCAGGCAGGTAAAATCAAAAAGTTCTGCAAATCAAGAAATTCAGCAAATAGAATGTACCCAAGAAAGTGCAGTACAAATCGCCACTAAATACGAAGACAAACGCGGTAAAGTTGCCGCTTTGGGGATTCTCGGTGATGCATATCGGTTAATCGGAAATTATGACCAAGCTATTGAGTATTTACACGCAGCACAAAAAATAGCCCAAGAAGATTTTTTAGTGTTAAATAGTTTGGGTAATGCTTATAAAAATCGCGCTCAATTATTAGAATTACAAGCTAATTCGGCAAAGAAAATTGGACTTAATAAGGATACCAAATTTAATCTCAAATCGGCGGCAGATTACGCAAAAGCCCGCCAATATTTTCAGGATAGTATAAAATTCGCCCATCAGCGACAAGAACCGATAGCACAGATGCGGGGATTATTAAATTTAATTAAATTGGATTTCCAGACAAATAAGACGAAAGCGATGGACGATCAAACTTCTAATCCTACTCTTAGGTATGCTTTAAAGGTTCTCGATCAACTACCAGATTCAGTCACAAAAGTCTATGGAGCAATCAATTTAGCATACTTACAAAGCAATTCTCAAGAGGTTTCACCTTTTATTCGTTGTCCAAGTAAACTAGTTTTAAAGGAAAACCAAGCTTTAAGTTTACTGCAAAAGTCAGTATCGATCGGTAATAATTTACAAGATAATCGTTTACAATCTTATGCTAACGGTGCTTTAGGACATTTCTGGGAATGCCGTAAAGATTATCCTATTGCCTTAACATATACTCGAAATGCGATCGTCGCCGCAGATAAAAAGTTGGCTGCAAAAGACAGTTTGTATTTGTGGGAGTGGCAAGCTGGAAGAATTTTGGATGAAGAGCAACGAAAAAAAGAAGCCACTGAGTCTTATCAAAGAGCCTTTGACACCTTGGAAGATATTCGCCAAGATATTTTGACAGCAAAACGGGATGTACAATTTGACTTCCGCGATGTTGTCCGACCATTGTACCGTAAATTAGCACAGTCGCGGCTAGAACTATTGGAAACTGGAAAAGTTTCAGAAAAACAACGTCCCCAGGAATTATCGAAAGTAGTGAAAACTATCGATGCTTTGAAATTGGCTGAATTACAAAATTATTTCGGTAATGATTGTATTTTGAGTGCTTTGAATCCCAAACAAGTAAACGAGCTTCTTAATGATAAAGAGAATAGTGCGGCGTTTGAGAATACGGCATTTTTGAGTTCAATAATTTTAGATGGTAAAACTGGGATATTATTACAGTCACCGCATCGAGAAACCAAATTTAAGTGGATTGAAGATCCCAATCTTGAAGGTACAGATAAAATAGTTAGCACCGAGAAGTTGAAGAAAAAAATTAATGAATTCCGTATTGGTTTAATTAGAGGAAGAGAAGCAGGTAACTACAATACGGAAACTGCCGCACAACTTTATAATTGGATAATTCGTCCATTTATTGATGATGGAGATATTTCACCTGAAACAATCAAAACCCTCGTGTTTCTTCAGGATGGATTTTTGCGTAGCGTACCCATGGCAGCACTTTATGACAGCAAACAAAAACAATATTTAGTTGAAAACTACGCTATTGGTACAACTCCCAGTTTACGAATTACCACACCAGAATCGCGTCGCAATAAACAGAAGGCATTAATTTTAGGGTTAACTGAAAAAGCCACAATCGACGGAAAGAGTTTTCCCCAGCTACTTTGGGTTGAAGATGAAGTTAATGCAGTTAAAGAACAATTTCCCAATCATACCGAATTAATTGACGAGACATTTTTACCTAATAAATTTAAGGAAAAACTAGAGCAAACAATATATCCCATCGTACATATCGCTAGTCACGCTCAATTTGGCATCATTCCCGAAGACACCTTTATTGTCGCCGGTAAAAACGAAAAAATCACCATCAGCAAATTAGAAGAATCCCTACAAAACCTCACGGGTAAAACCGATAGCGTCGAGCTTCTGGCACTGACAGCATGTGAAACCGCAGTAGGTGACGATCGTGCTACCTTAGGATTAGCAGGAGTAGCATTGCAAGTAGGGGTTAAAAGTGCGATCGCTTCTTTGTGGAATGTTGAAGATGAATCGACATCTAAACTAGTGGAAGAATTTTATCAAAACTTTCGGGAAGGGGGAATGAGTATTGCACAAGCGTTGCAAAAGGCTCAAATCAAAATGATTAACGCCAAAAAAATCGCAGCGTCTGACGAAGATATGAATATTGCCTATGACAACCCCGCACATTGGGCACCAATGATTATTATCGGTAATTGGCTTTGAACAATTAATCGATAGTCCAAAACAAATAAACACTTTGATAATTTTTACAACCAAATAAGCGTAATGTAAGGGTTTGAGCTTCCAACCTAACTCAGGTTAGTATTAATTAGCAGAAGTGACGATACAGCTCAAATTGGGGAAAATT
>JBCCSG010000280.1:0-9761 GCA_039200565.1 Cyanobacteria bacterium P01_D01_bin.50
CAGCCTTAATCGGCAACTCAATCAAAAATTCAGTACCTTGTCCTATTTGTGAAGAACATTGAATTTGACCGTGATGTTTTTCAACTACAATTTGATAGCAAATAGGTAATCCTAATCCCGTACCTTTACCTACTTCTTTTGTAGTAAAGAATGGGTCGAAAATTTTATTTCGTACCTCTTCTGGTATACCATTACCGTTATCGGCTATTTTAATTACGACTTTATCATCAATTGCTTCGGTGGTAATTTGAATATTTAAAAGAATTTTCGCAGTTTTTGTTGACGATTGAGCAAATTTTTGTTGCAAATCCGTCCATTTTTGTTCTAATGCATCAATGCTATTACCAAGAATATTCATGAATACTTGATTCAGTTGAGCGGGATAACATTGTATTAATGGCAATTCACCATATTTTTTGGTCAAGTTAATTCCTGGATATGCCCCATTTTCTTTCATTCTATGTCCCAAGATAAGTAAAGTGCTATCTATACCTTCATGAATATGCACTTCTTTTAATTCAGCCTCATCCTTACGAGAAAAGTTACGCAATGAAAGCACAATTTGACTAATACGATCGGAACCTACTTCCATAGAATTAAGGGTTTTTGGTAAATCTTCGATGATGAAGTCTAAATCAAGTTTTTCAATTTGATCTTGAATCTCTGGTGGTAAATTGGAAGAATTTTGACGATAAAGATTAACTATTTGCAGCAAATCTTTAGTATATTGGTTTACATGAGTTAGATTAGCAAAAATAAAGTTGACAGGGTTATTTATTTCGTGAGCGACTCCAGCCATTAACTGTCCTAAACCCGCCATTTTTTCACCTTGAATCAATTGTGCTTGAGTTTGCTTTAATTCTTGTAAGGCTGTAGCAAGTTTCGTGGCTTGGGTTTTGGTTTTTTCGAGTAATTCTGCTTGTTGAATAGCTATTCCTAACTGTACGCCAACTTGTGCAAGTAAGTTGACTTCTTCATCTTTCCAATAACGGGGTTGTGAGTTTTGATAAGCAACTAAAAGTCCCCACAATTTCTCTCTTTGGGAAATAGGAACAAAGGTTTCGTGACGCGGTAAATTATCGTCATCATCATCATCAGAAAATGTTGGTTGAACAATTGGTTGTGTATTAATGACTGGTTTCCAATCGTCTTTAAAGGAATCCGCAACAAATTTACCTCTCCAATCGGAATTAAATTTATATATTGCAACTCTTTCAACTTCGAGTAATTCTCGTACTGCTTGGGTAGTAGTTTTAAAAATAGTTTTAATATCGAGTGACTGACGAATTTTATCAATTGTTGTTGCTAACAATTTTTGCCTCTCCATCGCTTTTTCTCGCTCTGTGGCTTCTGCTAGCTGTACTGCTTGTATCTGAACTTGTTTTAAGTACAAATCTTGTTTTAAAGCAACACTAAGTTGTTCGGCTATTTGGCTGATAAATTCAACTTCAGAAGGTTGCCAATTACGAGGTTTATCACATTGATGAATGCAAAGCAATCCCCATAATTCACCTTCTTTTAATAAAGGTGCAACAACATTAGCACGCACCTGAAATTGTTGTAAAATTTCGACGTAGCAGTCTTTGAACTTTTCTTGATGAATATCGGCGATCGCATTGACTCTACCAGTACGATAAAGTGGTGCAAAGTTTTCGCTGAAGCAATGATCGTATACTTTATTTGCAATAGCTGAATCCCAACCATCAGCCACATCTTCGTAAATAAACTCACCTTCCCAATCATTTCGGGGATCGAAACGGAAAACCCCTACTCTATCAACATTAAGCAGTTGACGTACTTCGGTAACAGTAGTTTTAAAGATTGTTTCTAAATCTAATGATTCGCGAATTCGGCTAATTACACCAGTTAAAGCTTTTTGCTGTTCTGCTTGATACTGAGCTTCTAATAAAGTTTGATTATGCTGTAAAGCAACTCCTAAGTTATCCGCAATTTGCCGGACAAATTCAATTTCCTCTTGTTCCCAATGACGAGGATTGCTGCATTGATGTACGCACAATAAACCCCATAAATCGCCTCCTTTGAGTAAAGGTACAACCAAATTAGCGCGAACTTGGAATTGACCTAAAATTGAGGAGTGACAATCGCTCAACTCAGCCGCATAAATATCTGCAACTGCTTGTAATCTACCTTTTTGGTAATCAGCGGCAAATTTTTCTCCAAAAGAATAATCGTAAACTTTGGCTGCAACAACAGAATCCCAGTTATCAGCTACACTTTCCCAAACAAATTCTCCTTCCCAGTCTTTTTGAGAATCGAATTGAAAAACTGCGACTCTATCAGCTTTGAGCATTTGCTGCACTTCGGTAACAGTTGTTTGAAAAATAGTATCTAAATCCAAAGATTCCCGAATTCGGGTAATCACTCCTGTCAATGCTTTTTGTTGCTCTGTTTGATTCCTAGCTTTGGATAATAACTCTTGATGTCTTAAGGCTACCCCAATTTGCGTGCCAATCTGAGCTAGCATATCAACTTCGTATTGCTCCCATATTCTAGGTGCAGAATTTTGATAAACAGCTATGACTCCCCAAAGCTTATCCCCGTGAAGAATCGGAGCAGTTGCAAAAGCTTTCGCTTGAAATTGTTCTACAAGAGCGACATGACAATCGCTTAATCCGGCTTGATAAATATCATTAACAGCAAACGTCTCACCGCGAACATATCGTCCACCTTGAGTTTCTTGTAAATAAGTATCATTAATTACAGGTTGAACTCCAACTAAAGGAGTCCATCCTGAGGCAAAAGATTCAGCTACAAAATTACCACTCCAATCTGAGTTAAAACGAAAAATTGCAACGCGCTCAGCTTGGATTAATTCTCGTATATCTTGAGTTGCTGTTTTAAAAATGGTTTCAATATCAAATGGTTTACGAATTTTATCAACAATCTGAGAAATTACTTTGTCACGTTGAGCCGCTTGAGTCAGTTTCGTCTTTTTAAATTTTAACCTTCTAAAATAATCAGCTTGTTGAATCGCAACAGTGAAGTGTTCAGCAATTAATCGAACGAATTCAATCTCCGATTCTTTCCAATTACGAGTTTCGCCGCATTGATGCACGCAAAGCAAGCCCCATAAAACATTTTCTTGCAGTAGTGGAATAACAAGATTTGCACGTACTTGAAACTGAGCCAAAAGTTCAACATGACAATCACTTAATCCTGCTGTATAAATATCAGCAAGCGCTTGTATTCTACCCTGTTGATAACTAATCGCAAATTGTTCTCCAAAAGTATCATCCTGCACTTTCTTTGCGATTACCGAATCCCAACCAGATGCAACATCTTCTGAGACAAATTCCCCTTGCCAATCATTTTCAATATCAAATTTAAATACAGCGACTCTGTCAGCTTTAAGTAAGTGACGCACCTGAGTTGCAGTAGTCTGAAAAATAGTTTGTAAATCTAAAGTTTGCCGAATTTGTGTAATAACACCTGCAAGGGCTTTTTGTTGTTCTAGCTGCTCTTTAATTTGAACATTTAAAATATACGGCTGTTTTTCTGGTAGCCCGGAATGAGATGTCATTGCTTTTAAGATAGATAAATTTACGTATAAAGGTGTTGAAAACTAAACTTCTAAGCATAAAACCTAGCATCAAAGTTATATATATTACATTTGTACTTGAGTACAGGATTCAACAGAAGTTAAAGATAGTTATAGTTATGTTTCCCACTTTTTCAAGAAAATTTACAAATGATAAATATTACTTTTGAAATTATTAATTAAAATACTCAACTGAGCCTACCGGAACCGCGCACAGTGCCCCTAGTTTCTAACTATGGGGGTGTAGTGCGCTGGCGAATTTATTCGCCAGTCTCATCAGATTTTATGGTACATTCGTTAAAGCGGTAATGCGCACATATAAAAAGTCTAGTAGGTAAAGCGGACAAACCCTGATCCGGAACCCTAGGGGCAATAAGCCTAGAACCTTGTATAAATGTGGGGTTAATAGAAAAATTAAATAAATCACTTCAAACGCGGTCGGGCAGTCCGTATAAGCTTGTGGACGTATCCAAACGGGGAAATTTGAATACTTGTATTTAGATTTCTAGAGAGGACGGATGAAGCAAGAATCCCCATCAATAAATTGATGGGGAGTGTCAAATATTTCAAAGCGGCGGAAAGGGCACAACCATTTATAAAGTGTAGAGGCTAGGGTAAGGAGTGGGGAGAGGGGGAAAATCACTTTCTTCTTCTCATTATTAAACGAGGCTTTATTAAATTGTTGGACTACTACAGGAATCCTACTTGAAAATTGAAACGCTTATTGGTACCCTTTAATCTCCTAGAAACCTTTTGCCTCTTGCCTTTTGACTCAAGCTACCCACACGAATAATTATGGCTACGCCACGCTGCGCCTTCCAAAAATAAAAACGGATTCCTATAGTATCTCTCAAGCAATAACAATTTGTGCAACTCGGAGCAAGTGCTTTACGATGTCAAAAGAACTCAGACACAATTAAATGAACAATTCTTCTACCGAGCAAATTTGGCGAAAGCCACCGCAACCCATCAACCAAATTCTGGAAGCACCACCCCCACCACAAGTTCTTATTTCTCCTAACAGCCAGTGGATGGTGGAGTTGGAACAATCGCAGTTAGTGCCCATCGCTTTACTTTCAGAGCCGGAAGTTGCTGCAGGGGGTTTTCGCTTGAACCCGCAAACTAACGGTCCCGCACGTCACAATACTTACTATAGTATGAAGATTAAGGCGGTAGATTCTCCGGAGAATGTGACAACAATAGAATTGCCGGAAAATCCCCGCATCGGTTTTGTCAAATGGTCTAATGATAGTCAAAAACTTGGATTTACTCTTACTCAAGCAACAGGTTTAGGACTTTGGGTTTTATACATTGCGGATGGAAGTATCCAACGTTTAACTGAACCCGTACTCAATGCAGCATATGGAACTCCCTACCGCTGGCTTGACAATGAAACATTAATTTGTAAGTTTGTTTCCCAGACTCGTGGTGAAGCACCTATTGAACCAAAAGTACCTTTAGGACCTTTAATTCAAGAAAACTTGGGTAATAAAAAACCAAATCCTACCTATACAAATTTGCTGAAAAATTCTCACGACGAGGCATTATTTGAATATTATCTAACTTCAACATTAGAAAAAATTACCCTCGACGGCAACTGTACTCAATTAATTTCACCTTCTCTAATTGGGGAAGCTATACCTTCTCCCGATAGCAATTTTATTTTAATTTCTATTACACATAAACCGTTTTCTTATCAAGTGCAGGCCGCACGTTTTCCCAAAAATATTTATGTCATTGATAATAGTGGAAACCACATTTATCAAGTTGCAAATCTACCCCTTGATGAAGAACGTTCAATTAAATTTGATGCAGTACGTAAAGGAAGAAGGCGAATATCTTGGCGTAGCGATCTAAAAGCTACATTAACTTGGGTAGAAGCACTAGATAAAGGTGACCCTAATATAGAAATTCCTTATCGTGATGCTTTGTTTATTCTTGAAGCACCTTTTACCGGAGAGCCAACACAACTGTGGAAGTCAGAATATCGCTTTAACTCAATAGTTTGGGGTAAAGCAGATGCGGCATTAGTTTATGAAAAATGGTATGATACTCGTCGCGTGAGAACTTGGCGCATTTACCCAAACAATCCAGAAATGCCTGCACAATTAATATTCGATCGCAGCTATGAAGATAAATACAGCGCTCCAGGGATCCCATTAACGAAGTTGGGAGACTACCATACCAAAGTTCTACGTTTTGCACCCGACGGTCAAAGTATATACCTTAGCGGAGGCGGTGCATCTGCTGATGGTGTATATCCTTTTCTAGATAGTTTGAATTTAGAAACTCAAGAAAGCCAAAGATTGTGGCAATGTGAAGATCCTTATTACGAAGAAATTTTTGCGGTACTTGACGACGAAGCGCAAAATCTAATTACCATACGTCAATCCCAAACCGAATCACCGAATCTCATACGGTTTTCTCGTAATGATAACTATAAAAAGATACTCACTGATTACCAAGATCCCGCACCGCAATTAGCCGGAATTCATAAAGAGTTAGTACAATATCAAAGAGCGGACGGAGTACAGCTATCAGCAAAACTGTATCTACCTCCCGAGTATAACGTTGAACGCGACGGTCCCTTACCTACCATTCTATGGGTGTATCCCGAAGAATTCAAAGATAAAGAATTTGCAGGACAAATAACCACATCCGAAAATACCTTCAGTCGTCCCACCCGTGCTTCTGTATTATTTCTGCTAACTCAAGGATATGCCGTACTTTCTGGTGCCACCTTACCGATTATCGGCGAAGGCAATAATGAACCCAACGATACCTATGTAGAACAATTAATTGCCGGAGCACAAGCCGCAGTTAATTATGTAGTTGAACGTGGAGTTGCAAACAGAGAGAATATAGGTATAGGTGGACACTCTTATGGTGCATTTACCACGGCAAATTTACTAGCTCACACGGATTTATTTTGCATGGGAATCGCTAGAAGTGGTGCTTACAACCGTACCCTAACACCATTTGGTTTTCAAGGAGAGCAGCGTAATTTTTGGGAAGCGCGAAAAACTTACATAGATATGTCTCCATTTACCTATGCATCTCAAATCAAAGCGCCATTATTATTAATTCATGGTAAAAACGATAGCAATACAGGTACTTATCCCTTGCAAAGTAAACGCTTTTATCAAGCACTCAAAGGTAATGGTGCAATCGTCCGATGGGTAGAATTACCTTCAGAAGCCCACGGTTATTATTCTCAGGAAGCAGTCGCTCATGTACTTTGGGAAATGGTTAATTGGTGCGATCAATACTTACAAGTTAGGAGTTAGGAGTTGTAGAGACGTAGCAGTGCTACGTCTGTTATTGAGTTAGGAGTTGGGAGTTAGGAGTTAGGAGTAATAACTATGTTTACTGGATTGATTAAAGAGACTGGAATAGTTGAGGGGATTAACCCAATTGAGTCGGGGGTAGAGTTGATTATTCAAATTTCCCCGCAATTAGCTGCTGAAATTCAAGTTCATTCACACATTGCTATTGATGGCAGAGTGCTGACGGTTTTGCATAGGGAAGACAACACAGATTTTAGTTTATTAAAGTTTTATGCTTCTCATCTCAATAAAATTGGAAATCTTCTACCTAAAAAAAGAGTCAATTTAGAAAGAGCAGTTAGATTAGGAGAAGAAATTCCTGGAACTTTTTTTTATGGAGTTCCTTCTGGACAAGCTAAGGTAATATATTTGGAAAAGTTATCTGGAGGAAGATTGACTTTTAAAGTATCTTTTGAAGATGATTTAGCAAGTTATTTGTCTATTAAGGATCAAGTTTGTTTAGATGGTGTTTCTTTACAGATAAGAGATATCAAAGATCGCGTGCTTTCCTTTGAACTTTATCCAACTACTCTGAATGTGACTACTTTGGGAGAAAGACAAGTAGGAGATTTACTGACAATTGAAATTGATCCTTTTATGGTAAAAATTGCCAGGGTATTTCAAAAAAATCAACTATTAAATATTGTAAAAACTCAAAATAATCTTCAGTAAGGTACCTTTGTCTAACTCTGTAGCTCAAAACTAATACTATTCTTCATCTAAACTTACTTTAGATTCTGATTTACCACTACGGTTATACCAGTAACGAGCATTATTCA
The DNA here is from genome assembly GCA_039200565.1 of Cyanobacteria bacterium P01_D01_bin.50. Classification (GTDB taxonomy): domain Bacteria; phylum Cyanobacteriota; class Cyanobacteriia; order Cyanobacteriales; family Nostocaceae; genus Rivularia. Next base: position 7,665 of record JBCCSG010000280.1, read on the forward strand.
AATCATCTTCTCTACGGTAAGCACTATCCTTATCGCTAGCATCTTCTAATAAGGTATGCGCTTCATCCCATTTACCTTTTTTTTCATACCATAAACTTTGTAACGATAAAGGTAAGGAAGTAGGACATTTTTGCAATTTTTCTATAGATTCTCTAAATTCTTCTAATGTAATTTTGTAGTTAAAATTACTAAATATCTAAATGTAATATACGAGTAAATTACTTCTTTACTTTCTTCAATATACTGCTATTCTAGGTTATGAATTAAATCAACTGATACCATCTTTCTCTGGATAAATACTTATTTCATAGAAATAAAGTAACTAATCATACTATTCTTTTGATTGATTAAATTATCAGTTAATTTTAATAGACTTGTGACGGGCACCCATGAGATTTTTTTTTAGGAGAAAAAATTCTTATGGGAACCCTTGACATGAGACTCGAAATTGCAGCCTTTAGGGCAAGAAGATGGAAAATTTAGATTAAATCTATTAAAACAAATAAATATAGAGTTACTTCCATGAGCTTAAAAAAAATTAAAGGTTTATACACGATTATCAATCCTTTTATCCCAATTATTTGGATAACGATTTTTGTGAGTATATTTTTTGATGTCAGTCATCTGGCAAACACTTCCATTAATAGAATTAACGGTACTTTTATCAGTGCGATCGCTACCTTAGAGGAAGCAGCAGATTCTCTAAATAATTCTGTAAAATCGATTGGTAATTTAGAAGCGACTTTATCTCAAGTTTCTCAGCAAATTAACAGTATTCCAGAAGAGATTAAAATACCTGACATTCAAATTCCTGATGCTAATTTACCTATTAAACCAAAAGTCAAGATTAGCAATGGTTTGGTACCGCGAGTTAGTATAGATAATATTAGAGTCGATATGCCTACTATACCCGGATTGGCAATACCTTTAGTAAATATCGATAAATTGAAGGATTTTTTAGAAATAGATCTAGACATATTAAAATCCTTAAACCAGCTTATAGGTATTATTCCCAATCTTGATGCTCTAAAAGAATACGGAGAAGAAATAATTTACGGTACGGGAGAAATAGGTAATTTAATACAATCAATAGTTCAAAAATTTATATTTTTATTAATAACGGTAGCCATCATTGCCATGATTGCTATTCCTATTTTAATTTTGAAATATTTCAACTGGTTTCGCGATCAAATTGTTCAGGGATGGTTATTGCTGAATAATAAAGGATGATTAGAGTTTTTTATATTATATGAAAACAGCTTGTAATATCAAGTCCGGCTAATTATTTATTATATAGTCGAACGTTTTATGTTATTACTCCTAACTCAATAAGAGACGTAGCAGTGCTACGTCTGTGACAATTCCTAACTCATTACTCCTATCTATAGATCTTATTTTATAGGGTTTAAGCAATCTATTGTGAAACATAATCAAAGGAAAAATATGAATAAGATTACAAGAAAAATCAGCGGCGTATTGATCGTAATCTATGCCTTAATACCAATGATATTAATTACGGCATTTACTATTACTCTTTTAACAATAGTGAACGATGTGAGAATTTTTGTCAGCGGACCAATAAATGAAATCAATACGACTCTGATTCAGGTAAAACAAACTGCAGAACAAGCAGGAGAACAATTAGGAAAATCATTAGAACCAATTAAACAAGTAAATAGAGATATTCAAGAAGTACTAAAAGAAGTTGATAATTTATATATACCTGACAAAATCACTGTACCTAATCTTGGAATTCCCAGCGTAAAACTACCTGTAAAACCCAATGTAAAAATTAAAAGTAAACTACCTCCTAAAGTTAATGTAAAAATGGAGGATGTATCTGTTAGAATGCCTACTATTCCAGGCTTTGATATTCCAGTACCTGGGTTAAGAAACGTAAAATCTATATTAGAAAATAACTTTGTTATCCTTGGTCAATTTAATGAAATAGTTGGCAATATTCCCAATCTTGAGGCAATTAGAGAAGATTCTCAAAAAATTGTCGTAGAAGTGCAAAAATTATTTAAAGCCCTACAATTGCTCGCGAACAAAATACTAATTTTAATTGTTCTCGGAGCAATGATTATTATCCCTTTA
>JBCCSG010000281.1:0-9747 GCA_039200565.1 Cyanobacteria bacterium P01_D01_bin.50
CTTATCTAAGGCTATAGCTGAATTAGGACGAATTGCTAAAACTTTGTATTTACTGTCCTATATTGATGATGAAAGCTATCGTCGTCGTATCGCAACGAGAATCAACCGTGGTGAAAGTCGTCACAGTTTATCAAGAGCTTTATTTCATGGACAAAAGGGAGAACTGCGTCAAAAATACCGAGAAGGACAAGAAGAACAATTGGGTGCCTTGGGTTTAGTTGTCAACGTGCTTGTATTGTGGAATACTTATTATATGGATGCGGCTCTTACTAAGTTACGCTCTATTAGACAACAAGTGCTACCTGAAGATGTTGCAAGGCTTTCTCCGTTGGGGCGCAGGCACATAAATATGTTGGGACGATATTACTTCTCAATAGATAAAGCAATTGAGCTTGGAGCAGACCGTCCTCTACGTGACCCAGAAGCCCGCGAAGATTTTGAATTACTTTGAATGGCGATTGCTTATGACGGTAATAGGTTCCTAAGTTTTGTTAAATTTTTATCATGTATATACATGGCAAATTCTGGGATACACGACATTCCAAGGATTTTGTCTATGTATATACATGGCTGGTTATTTCCAGTATTTTTGAAAAGTTCTCTTATGTCGGTTTTCTGTTCCATTGCTACTCGCGCCCCAAGGACAAACCTATGCAATTTCCCACCGTGCGGAAACGGGAGAGAATAAACCCCCGATTCACATTGTTGGTTGTGGAGTAAAGTTAGAACAACGTCCACCCAGCGGTAATCCCAGGTTATCAGCCCACGCTTTGGTACAGGAATATCTCAACCGCACGGAACATTTATGGGCTGTTGTGACAAACGGTTTGCGTTGGCGTTTATTGCGGGATACTTCTTTAATGACGCGGCTTACCTATATCGAATTTGACTTAGAGCAAATTTTGAATGGGGAGAATTTTGCGGAATTTGGTTTATTTTATCGACTTTTTCACCGTTCCCGTTTACCCGAAGGAATGGATGATGCGGATAAATGCCTTTTAGAATTTTATCATCAAGAAGCAATTCAACAAGGCGGACGGGTTCGGGATAGACTCCGAGATGGAGTCGAAAAAGCGCTGGAACTTTTGGGTACGGGTTTTCTACAACATCCCCAAAATGAAGCATTAAGAGAAAAGGTTCGTAGTTGCGCTTCAGCGCAATCCGAGGAAATCGCGCTAAAGCGCAACTACGAACTCGATTATTATCGTCAATTATTATTATTGATTTATCGGTTACTGTTTTTAATGGTTGCGGAATCGCGTAACTTATTATTTGTAGAAAGGGAAGATTTTGCTTCTCCAGAAAAAACCAGAATCTATCAAGAATATTACAGCATTGAACGACTGCGAATGTTAGCAGAGCGTCCGAAATGGCGCAGAGAAGGTTTTCAAGATTTATGGCAAGGTTTGCGAGTAACCTTTATGCTATTTGATGAAAATTGGCGGGGAAAGTTATTGGGTTTATCACCGTTAAATGGGGATTTATTTGGTAGCAATACTCTCGTGGATTTAGATAATTGTGCCATTGATAATTACGATTTATTGCAAGCGATTCGCCATTTATCTTTGTACGAAAAAGCCGGACAATTGCGAAGAGTGAATTATGCAGCTTTGGATGTAGAAGAATTAGGAAGCGTATATGAGAGTTTATTAGACTTTCATCCCCAGATAAGAAAGCGTCATGGAATGCATGAATTTGTTTTAGCATTGGGTAGCGATCGCAAAACTACAGGTTCTTATTACACCCCTCCTCAACTAGTCGGACAATTAATCAAAACCGCACTAGAACCCGTAATCGCAGAAAAGGTTCGTAGTTGCGCTTTAGCGCAATCCGGGGAAGATGCGCTGAAGCGCAACTACGAACAAGCACTATTAAGTTTAAAAATAATCGATCCAGCCTGTGGTTCGGGACATTTCCTGTTAGCAGCAGCGCGGAGATTAGGAAAAGAATTAGCCCGAATTCGCACGGGAGAAGTACAATCAGCACCGGAAACCTTACGTCAAGCGATACGGGATGTAATTCAAAACTGTATTTATGGAGTAGATTTAAATCCTTTAGCGGTAGATTTATGTAAAGTAGCTTTGTGGATTGAAGGATTTAGTCGCGGTTTACCATTAAACTTTTTAGATCACAGAATAAAATGCGGTAATTCTCTGGTGGGAGTGTTGGATTTAAATTGTTTGGATGAAGGGATACCCGACGAAGCATTTAAACCAGTCACCGGGGATGATAAGAAATTAGCAAGTAGTATCAAAAAGGAAAATAAAAAGCAGCGTCAGACAGATTTACAAGGACAATTATCCTTGGATTTATATGGGAACTTGCAGCAAGAAAGAACGCAGTATGTAGAAGAATGGCAAGAATTAGCAGAATTTAGCGAAGAAACTACAGCCGATGTTAGACGCAAGCAGGAGAAATATCAACAAAATCGCCAGAATACGGGATGGTGGAGGGATTTTTCCGCTTGTAACCTGTGGACAGCAGCATTTTTCATGGGTTTGACGCAAGATAACTTACAGTTATTACCGACAACGGAAGCATTATCAAGAGTTCGTAGTAGCGCTTTAGCGCAATCCGGGGAAGATGTGCTAAAGCACAACTACGAACAATCAATACAAAATATTGTTGATGCTGCGAATAAGTTAGGGGAAGAAAAGCGGTTTTTTCATTGGTGTTTGGAATTTCCCGAAGTTTTTGAGCAAGGTGGTTTTGATTGTGTGTTAGGTAATCCACCGTGGGAGAGGATTAAGTTACAGGAGAAGGAATTTTTTGCGAGTCGTGATGAAGAAATAGCCACAGCAGCAAATAAAGCAGCACGGAATAAATTAATAAAGGGATTAGTAAAGAAAAATCCTCAGTTAGCGCAAGAATGGGAAGAAGCGAAACATGATGCTGACGCTCAAGGTAAATTTATTCGGGAGTCAGGGAGGTTTCCGCTGACTGCTGTGGGGGATATTAATACTTATGCTGTGTTTGCTGAAACTACCAGAAAATTGATTTCGGGTGATGGAAGAGTTGGGGTTATTGTTCCTACAGGTATTGCGACTGATGATACTTGTAAAAAGTTTTTTAGTGATTTGGTACAAAAGCAAAACTTAGCAAGTTTATATGATTTTGAAAATCGAGAAGCAATATTTACTAATATACATCGCAGTTATAAATTTTCTCAATTAGCTATTAGTAGTAAACCAATAAAACAAGCTGATTTTGCTTTCTTTTTGACTCAACCCAAACAGTTAGATAATCAATCGCGTCAGTTTCAGCTTTCACCACAAGATATTAAATTAATTAATCCGAATACTCTCACTTGTCCAATTTTTAGAACCAGTGCTGATGCGAAATTAACTAAGAAGATTTATCAGTATGTACCTGTTTTAGAAAATGAGCAAACTGGTAGTAATCCTTGGGGTATTTCGTTTAAAGCTATGTTTCATATGGCAAATGATAGCGGATTGTTTCATAATCAATCAGGTGATGGTTTAGTTCCACTTTATGAAGCAAAAATGTTTCATCAATTCGACCATCGTTGGGCTACTTATAAAGATAGTAATAGTACTCGCGATTTAAATGATGAAGAGAAATTTGATTCAAGTTTCCAAGTTCAACCTCGTTATTGGGTGAGTTATAGCGAGGTTGATAATAAATTAGGTGAGAAGTGGAATCAAGAATGGCTGTTAGGATTTAGGGATATTTGTAGGTCAACTGATGAACGTACCGCAATCTTTAGCTTATTACCTAAAGTTGCTATTAATCACAAAGCACCATTAATCTTCTCCAATCAAACTAATGCCAAATTATATTGCTTGTTATTAAGTAATTTCAATAGCTTGGTTTTAGATTATGTAGCAAGACAAAAAGTAGGTGGGACATCCTTAAGCTTTTTCATTCTTCGACAACTCCCCATCCTCCCACCCGAATCCTACACTGAAGAAGACATCGAATTTATCAGCACCCGCGTCTTAGAACTCGTCTACACCGCATGGGATACGACGGTGAACCATTTATTTGGAATAGCGAAAGACGAGCTTTATTACGAGCAGAATTAGACGCATATTACGCCAAACTTTACGGACTAACCCGCGATGAATTGCGATATATTCTTGACCCCACAGACGTTTATGGTGAAGATTTTCCTAGCGAAACATTCCGGGTTTTAAAGAATAATGAAATTAAACAATTTGGAGAATATCGTACTCAAAGGTTGGTGTTGTCAGCTTGGGATAAAATGGGTTTGTAGTTGCGCTTCAGCGCACTCCGGATAAGATAGCGCTAAAGCGCAACTACGAGCTATAAATCATCCCAGCCTTTTCCATAATCGCGCACTGGATATTCAACCCAACAACTTCGCAACCACTCTCTACCGTAATTTTCTAAATACCAATGAACGCTACTTTCACCCCAATCATAAGGAGATTTAACCCAATTATGTTTTACCGGATTGTAATGAATATAATTTAATGTTGTGTAATAATGACGTTCCGAACGAATAGCGCGATCGCTAAAGCAACACCAAACTTTACCTGTGGTATTTTCTTCAAGATTCCACTGACGAGCAAGGACACCATGAATGGAACGAAATGTTTTACTCAATTGTTTAAAGTCTATATTTTTGATTAATAAATGATAGTGATTAGGTAAAACAACCCATGCTAATATTTCATATCAATTCCGGTTGCACCGGAATGATATATTTCTTGTTTTAGGCCACCAATAAAAATGCGTAATTTCTTTGATTAAAGAAGGTTGTTTTAGAAGAACTTGGCAGCGTTTAAATAGTACTTCTTCCAACTGATCAAGGTCTTCAAAGGAACGATTTGCGATTGGTTCGTTGACTATAGGCCATAAACGCTCGGCAGGTTGTAATTCAGGAGAATGAGAAGGAAGAAATTCTAGATGTAGACCTTCTGGGATTTTTACTTGTTCGCTGGTATGCCAACCAGCTTGGTCTACTGTTAAAATAATGTGCTTGTCTTTACCAACATCAAATTCTCTTGCAAAATCAGCTAACACTTGATTGAAAAGCTCTATGTTAACTTTTGGTAAAATCCAAAAATAAGTTTCTCCTGTTTCCGGGTATACAAAACCGTACAACCATAACCACTGATAGCGCCAATGTACATTGGCGATTGGTTGCTCTCCACGAGGAACCCAAACTCTTCTTAGAACTGGTTTTAGCCCAAGACGATGTTCGTCCATTCCCCATACTTCTACTGTTGCTTCTGGATATTGTTGTTCAATTTTTTGCACTCTTATATTGAGTTTTTTTTCCAAGTTTCTTGATTACTAGGGTCGGTTAAATCATGTTCAGGACGCGGTACTCTTAGGCGAAACTCAAGCGTTCGCAAATACTCCCAACCTCTCTGTATACTTACAGGATAGTCAAGAAGATTACTCATCCAATCTGCAACTTTACGACTATTCCATAATCCTCCATCAGTCGGAGGTGTTCGTAAAGCTTGTAACAGTTGTGCTTGTTGTATTTCTGACAGCATTGGCTGACCACCTGGATGCTCATGGCGTTTATCTTTCAGTCCATCTACACCGTGAACGTTGTAACGGCGAGCTAGGCGATATATCGAGTTACGGCAATATCCTGTTACTTTCGCAACTTCTTCTGTAAACCTTCCTTGTGCGAGCAACCAAATTATTTGATAGCGTGTTCGTTCAATTGGGTCAGATGCTTTGCGGTAAAAGTTAAATAACTCTTCTACCGAAGAATGAGGTTCTAAATTTATGCGTTTAGGCATAATTTTATGTTTTGCACCCTTGAAATTCTCAAAGAAATTATATCATTCCGGCGCAGCCGGAATTGATATCAATTCCTTGATTGATAAATTTATCAAATATCTCATTTAATAATTGTTGACGACGTTGTTCTATATTTATCCGACATTTATGTTCATAACAAGTAACGGTTATTAAATAAAATTCATAACATCTTATTGTATGTGGTGGTGAATGTGAAGGAAAACCTTTCGCTAGTCTTTCTTGAACAAGTGCTGCTTTTTGTTCTTGGTTTAGTTTTCTATATTCGTACATTAACTCAGGTTTATATTCAGACTGTATTTACGTGTTTTATATTTGTCTAGGCTAACTTTATTTTTTTGATAGTTACTAAAGTTTTTTTTAATTTATTGAATAAATTGATGAAATTTTGTTTTTATAAAGTAAGAGGCGCTGAAGCGCAACTACGTACCAATAAAAAACTATTGATAAAGCGGCGTAATTTTTTAAGTGTTAATATTACCTTTAGGTTGACACAATCTACTTAATTTATAAACATAAAAATGTAAATAATTTATAAATTTTTTTTTAAATGCTCTGATAATTATTTAATTTTTGAGAGAGATAAAACATGGGTGCTATCAATGAAAACCGATGCCATTTTTTATGAGATTTTCAAAGAATTTCCCAAATTTTTCTTTGAATTAATTGGCAAACCAGAAATAAACCTTAATGCTTATGAGTTTACTGCACCAGAAATCAAACAAAAAAGTTTCCGATTGGATGGAGTCTTTTCTCCCCGTGCAGAATTCTCTAATGAACCATTATACTTTGTCGAAATTCAGTTTTATAAAGATGATGAATTTTATGACAGATTATTTATAAGTATTTTTCTTTACTTTACCCAATATCAACCACCACAACCTGATTGGTTTGCAATAGTTATTTACGACAAACGTAGCAATGAGCGCAGCTATCCCCCGCGTTACCGTTCTTTACTAAAACCTCATTTACGACGTTTTTACTTAGATGAACTTCAAAACACAACAGATGATTCTCTAGAAATAGGAATTGTACGCTTAGTTGTAGAAAGTGAGAATAAAGTCGGAAATTTTGCTAAAACGCTAATTAACAAAGCTAAGGAAGAACTGACAGACGCACTCACTCAAAGAAAAGTTATAGAATTTATAGAGACAATTGTAATTTATAAATTTCCTAATTTAAGTCGTGAGGATATAGAAGCCATGCTAGATTTAAACTTGCTCAAAGAAACTAAAGTTTACCAAGAAGCGAAAGAGGAAGGTGAATTAGAAACTAAGTTGAAAATTTTGCCAAAGCTTTTAGAAGAAGGGTTTAGTATTCAGAGAATTGCTCAAATTTTAGAAATAGATACTGAAACTGTGAGAAAAGCTGTTAGGGGATAACTAGGTTAAATTTTAACAAAATATGTGGTTTATTTACTCGTTTTTGGTTTGTTCTAGAAACGGGTAATTTTATATATAGACTTCGTTAACGCAACGGTTTCCAGATTTTTACACTATATTACATATTTGGGTTTATTTGTCCTTACTTAATTAAGCAGTTGCATTACAAAAATAATGTTTGAATAATCACCTCATTAATGCTTTAATGTATAAAAATTACAGATGAGGATTTATAAAACGATATAAAAAATATTACATCTTATTAAGAATGATTGCTGAATATACTTAATCTATTAGATATACAGGACTAAGGCTGGGTGTTATAAAACTCGGGTGGTGCCGTATGCCGTACTCTCATTGCCTTATTATTAGCTTGCAGCATAAGTCAGTGTGCAAGCACCCTAGGAACTAAATCTATTAAATAGAAAATTTATTTGTAATATTCCCCTTCTTATAAAGGTAGTATGACATATACAGAAGCAGAATCAGCAGAAACATCTACACCTAATTTAGATATATTTAATTTCCGTAATGAAATCATCGGCGATTATAAACGGTATATTGAAAGCTTCTTAAAAATTCGCGATACGCGAAGCGTCGCCCTTCGGGCTATCGCAAAGTGAAGGAGTTTGTTGATAAGGAGTTAGAAGCGGGACAACTTTGGACAGATCCATTAATCCAATTAAATCCGAAATATAAGCAAGGTGCTACTGTCACTGAATTAGTTGAGCAAGGTGTTTTACATCCCGATTGTATTAGCTATTTCTCTCATGATGATGGTGAACCTTTTACTTTTCACTACCACCAAAAACAAGCCTTTCTAACAGCACAACGTCAAGAACCTTATGTGCTGACTACGGGAACTGGTTCTGGTAAAAGCATGACTTATGTTGTGCCAATTTTTGATGATTTATTACGCAATCCCGAATTAGATGGAGTTAGAGCTATTTTGGTTTATCCAATGAATGCTTTAATTAACTCCCAAAAAGAAGAATTAGATAAGTTTTTACGTCAAGTTTCTAGTTCTCATATCCGAGTTGAGAAATATACCGGACAAGAAAGTTTACAAGAAAAAAGTATCATTCAAGAAAATCCTCCTCATATTTTATTAACTAATTACGTGATGCTGGAATTAATGCTTTCCCGTACTCACGAAGGTAAACTTGTTGAATCTCCAAATTTAAAATTTCTTGTCTTGGATGAGCTACATACTTATCGAGGAAGACAAGGTGCTGATGTGGCTATTTTGATACGCAAATTGCGTCAAAGATGCGGTCAAGATTTGCTGTGTATTGGTACTAGCGCTACCATGTCTACTGAAGGTTCCCGTGAAGAACGTCGTCAGGTATTAGCTGAGATTGCGAGTAAGTTATTTGGTGTGGAAATTCAGCCGAGTAATGTTATTGATGAAACTTTAGAACGTTCTATTCAAAGAAATATTCCTAGTATTAAAGAATTACAAGCAAGTATTAACAATATATCAAATATATCAACTCAAAAATTTCATCAGCACCCTTTAAGCTATTGGGTAGAAATGAATTTTGGTTTGTCAGAAAAACACGGACATCTAACCCGTCGTACACCTATTTCTTTAGAAGCTGGTGCAAATAAACTTGCTCTAGAAACTAATATTTCTCAAGAAAATTGTATTAACGCATTAAAAGAAATCTTTCTCTGGGGAAGTAAAACAAAAGGACTTGCATTTCGATTGCATCAATTTCTTTCCCAGGGGGGTAGCGTTTACGCGACAATAGAAAGTAAAGAAAAACGGTTTTTAACTTTAGAAGGACAATATTCCACAACTGAGGAACGTCTTCTTTACCCCTTGGTATTTTGTCGGGAATGCGGTCAAGATTACTATGTTGTCCGTTAGGATGTTGATAACCAGAAAATATTACCTCAGCTACCAAATGCTGTAGATATTTCTTTGGGTAATGCAGATATCAGCCAAGGTTATCTGACGCTTCACGAACCGGGTTTATGGGATGAAAGCGATGAAGACAGACTTCCAGATACTTGGTTTCGCGAAAATAAACATCAAGAGCGGGTTCCGAGAAAGGAATATGCAGATTTTATTCCTCGTAGACTCAGAGTTAAAGCTAATGGAAAAGTTACTGACTCAATTAAAGAAGTAAAAGATACAGTGACCTGCTGGTTTATTCCCAAACCGTTTCTTACCTGTCTCAACTGCGGTATTGTCCACAACAAAAATAAAAACGAATTTAGTAAATTATCTCGTTTGAGCAGCGAGGGACGCAGTACCGCAACTACTTTACTATGTCTTTCGGGGGTTAGCCGTCTCAAATCGAGTAATGCAATAAAATCTGAAGCAGCAAAGATTCTTAGTTTTACCGATAATCGTCAAGATGCATCTTTACAAGCAGGTCATTTTAATGACTTTGTACAAACCAGTTTCTTACGAGCATCTTTGTATAAAGCTCTACAAACAAATAATCAACTTATATCAATTCCGGTTGCACCGGAATGATAAACTTCTTGTTTTTGGCCACCAGTGAAAATATGTAATTCCTTTTATCAAAGAAGGTTGCTTGAGAATAACTTGGCAACGTTGAAATAATACTTCCTCTAACTCATCAAG
>JBCCSG010000282.1:0-9713 GCA_039200565.1 Cyanobacteria bacterium P01_D01_bin.50
GAGCCAGTAACGCGACAAATTTGCCAATCTTCTAAAATGTCTGCTCCCATATGGCGATAGAATGCTTTTGCTGGTTCGTTCCAATCCAAAACGCTCCATTCTAATCTTCCACTATTCCGTTCAACTGCAATGCTCGCAACTTTTGTTATCAGCGCTTTACCGATACCTTTTTGACGATATTCTTTTAAGACAAATAAATCTTCTAGATAGATTCCTGGTTGCGTGAGAAATGTTGAAAAATTATGAAAAAACAAGGCAAAACCTACGGCTTCCCCTGCATACTCTGCTAGTATTGCCTCAGCATATTTTGTACTCCCAAATAAATGCTCTTTGAGTTGCGAAGCACTACCAGTTACTGCATCAATTAGTTTTTCGTATTCTGCCAACCCTTTAATTAATTCAAATAATACGTCGCAATCTTCTGGTTCAGCTAAACGTAAAATTAAATTGCTATCGGGAGTCATTAGTTAATTATTTGAAATATGAAGGATGAAGTGTCAAGTATGAAACAAAGATATCCCACATACGAGGTAATTTTACAAAAGTTTTTACAAATCAATATTCTGTCAAATTAGGAAGCAATTTGACAAATTTTTTCACTCAAATTTATCCTACTAGGGAATTTTATTACCTGGCTTTTGAATATATTTATTTATCATTCCCCTCCCTGCTTGTGGGAAGGGTTGGGAGTCACTAGTTTACTGGGATTCCAATAATTTACTTTTAAAATAAGTAGGTGAGTGTGAAAAATTCTCTTATTGAGACTCTCCGCGGATTTTTCCACGGAGATTCTTGGCTTAACGAGTCCACTTAGATTAGCTGCCTTGCGGTATCTAAGCCAGAGGTGGTTTTCTCTAAACACGTTAACTTCCTTTTGGCTCCTCGGTAGTTGGATTATTCCAAAATTTGCTTTGTTTAAATTCTGTTTCCTCTAGTTTCCATGAAGATTTTACCTATTCCTGGCAAAAAACTAGAACTATAGAATAGAACCCTATATCTTCAATTGTCAAGGTACAGATTGCCGCTAGGCATTTGGGTTTTTATACAGGTTAATTACCATTCCTATTAAAGTTATTCTACCATCAGAGGTTAAAACCTTTCTACTCGTTTTAGTCCAACGCCTCACTATGCGCGGCTATTAGTAATAAACCTTTGAATTTATTTACATTATGTTACATAGCGCGCGTTTATTTATACCTACCGTCCTTAGCTTACTTAAAATTTCATGAGCCATCAGTTATAAACAATCCCCTGATAACTGTTAAGCGACAACTGATGACTATTAACTGATTATATTAACCAACCTTTCAAACGCTTAGCAATATGAGGCCGACGCAACTTCCGCATTGCTTTACTTTGAATTTGTCTTACTCTTTCGCGAGAAAGGTTGAACATGTTTCCAACTTCCTCTAAAGTACAAGGCTCGCTACTCGTCAAACCGTAACGCAACGAAATTACATCTTTTTCTCGTGGAGTTAGTACATCTCCCAATACTTCCCAAATCTCCTGACGCATCATGCTTTCATTCATTCTCGCTTCTGGAGATTGGTTGTCTTCATCTTCCAATAAATCCATTAATTCCGTATCTTCTTCTTTACCGACACGGTGGTTTAAGGAAAGTGCTTGACGGCGTAATTGTTGCAACTGACGTAATTGGTTGGGGGGAACATCCAACACTTGTGCCAATTCTTCTTCAGTCGGATTCCGCGCTAATTTTTGCTTTAATTCTCTTTGCGCTTTCTTCAGTTTATTCAGCTTTTCGACAATATGTATCGGTAAACGAATTGTTCGTGCATCATTGGCGATCGCTCTTGTAATTGCTTGGCGAATCCACCAATAAGCGTAAGTAGAAAATTTATATCCTTTATCTGGATCGAATTTTTCAGTTGCACGATTTAAACCCATTGCCCCTTCTTGAATCAAATCTAAAAAGGGAACTCCACGATTAAGATACCGCTTGGCAATGGAAACCACAAGACGCAAGTTAGAACGAATCATTTTGCGTTTTGCTACTTTACCTTGGTATAAGCGATGTTCTAACTGCTTTTGGCTAATCCCCATTTCCTTTGCGATCGCTGCTTTATCGGGAAAATATCCTAATTTAAATTTTTCCTGTACCGCAGCTTGTGCAAGTCTTACTTCTTCGAGGATGCGCACTCTTCTGGCTAATTCTACCTCTTCGTCGGGCTTCAGTAATGGATAGCGCGCCATTTCTTTGAAAAATGCCCCTACAGCATCATCATACTCAGTTTTGTTATAGCCCGAAGGGCGTGCTGCGGCTAACTCATCCCCATTGCTTACTGCTGCATCAATAGCATTTTGGGCAATTAAAGCTTCATCGTCTGTCACTACTTCTAAAACATTAATTGCAACTGAATCATTATTAGCAACTTTCTGCATACTTTCCATTGTTCCCAATTGTGCAATATTCATAATCTTTTTAATGGGGGATTGTTGCTTAATACCGTAAATAACAAAAGTGATAGCTACAATCAGGACATTTCAGGCTGGAAGAATTTTCCATAATTTGTATGCCTTTGACTTGAGCTAACACCATCCCTTGTGGTTTTATTGCTTGTCTATTACTATTCTTTTCAGGCTTTATAAACCCGAAAGCGCTACATCCCATTCATATGACATAGTTATACAAATCACCGACAAATATAAACACTATTACCTTAATACATATATTCTTCACTTTTTTTCTCTAACAGAATATTCTTTTTAATCACCTCCTAATTTTTTCTTTACTCAATAAATATAAAAAAATACTCTCTTACCGCCAAATTATTAAATATTTCTATGTTTTTCTCGGCTATGTTACAGTTTTCTGTTTTAAAACTGTCTGCTGATACTACTAAATTTTGATTCGGTAATATATGACTTTTGGCGGTGTTTGCTTAATCCATAGGAGAATATTGCAGGTGGAACAGTGGGAATTTATTCCCTATATAAAAGCATCTCATATACAGCCAAAGCTGAATATCTATCAATAGAGAGATAAGCCGTATTCCCTAATTGATAAACCACGAAAAAATTGGCGAAAATAGGTGGGATTATTTGAGATAGGTTGTCAGGTATCAAAAAATTGTTCCATCCTCATGTTTGTGTAAGGTTTGTTTATGATTTTACATCTCTAGGAAATTTATCAAGTATTATGTCCTATGAAAGTATTCCGAAATACATTTTATCTTATCAATAGGAGATTCTTAATAACCTTGGAAGTTTAGTAAATTTTCTCAAATCTATATTGGCAATTATTTATCAGTGAAATAAAAAAATATGTATACAAATAACGCAACTTTATCCACCGCGATCGTAGCCTCAAAGCCTGGAGTTTACAATCTCAGGATTCCTCAAAATCAATGGGTTGAAGTATTGGTAGACTGTCCCGGAGTGACGGGATTATTCACTTACGGATTACCTCCGCAGTTAGAAGTAAAACCAGGAGATATTCTAAGCGTGCCATTTGGTAAGCAAACGATTGGTGGAATAGCGATTCGTAAATTAACAAAACCTCCAGCGGATATAGCAATCGAAAAAATTCGCAATATAGAAGATGTGGTTAGCGCTGGTTTTTTTCCACAATTTTACTGGCAATTATTGAACCGAGTAGCAGCATATTATTACACGCCTTTGATCCAAGTCATTCGCATTGCTTTACCTCCTGGTATCTTGGGAAAATCCCAACGGCGGATTCGTTTAATTTCTCATCAAAATAATTCCTCATCTTCCCCTTATTCTGAGTCTCCTCCTGTCGCATTTTCTCTCTCTCCTGCGGCCCGAAAAATTCTCGACTTGCTCCAATCCCAACCCCTTGGAAATTACAGTTTTATTTATCTGAGCAGACAAGTTCGAGGTGCTTATCGTGCCGTAAGAGAATTACGACAACTTGGTTTAATAGAAACTTATTTAGAAGCACCGCGTTTAACTAAACCAAAGTTACAAAAAGCGGTAATATTAATCGGAAGTACTTTTGAACGAGATTTAACGACTCGTCAAAGGGAAATTTTAGAAGTATTACGCCGACGCGGTGGCGAGATGTGGCAAACTGAATTATTACAAGCTTGCAGCACTAGTTCATCGACGATCAAAACTTTAGAAAAAAAAGGTTATGTTGTTGTAGAAGAAAAAGAAGTATTGCGAACCGATTCCTCTGCAAATTCAGATGAAACACTGACCGGAAATCAAGCAAAAAATCTGACACCAGCCCAACAAATAGCTTTAGAAACGATAAATAATATTAATGGGTATGCATCAATTCTATTGCATGGAGTTACGGGTTCGGGAAAAACAGAAGTTTATTTGCAAGCAATTGCACCTCTATTAACAGCAGGAAAATCGGCATTAGTATTAGTTCCCGAAATCGGACTAACCCCGCAATTAACCGACCGCTTTCGTGCTAGATTTGGCAACAAAGTCAGCGTTTATCATAGCGCCCTTTCTGATGGCGAGCGTTACGATACTTGGCGACAGATGTTAACAGGTGAACCCCAAATAGTTATCGGCACCCGTAGCGCCATTTTCGCACCATTACCCAACCTTGGTTTAATCGTATTAGATGAAGAACATGATTCCTCATTCAAACAAGATTCACCCATCCCCACCTACCACGCTCGAAAAGTTGCAACTTGGCGAGCAGAATTAGAAGATTGTCCCCTAATTTTGGGTTCGGCAACTCCTTCTTTGGAAAGTTGGGTAAGCACCCGGAGAGGGGGAGAGGGGGAAGAGGGGGAAGAGGGGGAAGAATTATTACTTAATGCCCCATGCCCCTCCTCCTATTACCTTTCTTTACCCGAGCGCGTGAATTCTCGCCCATTACCACCGGTAGAAGTGGTAGATATGCGCTCTGAATTGCAGCAGGGAAATCGTTCTATATTTAGTAAAGCTTTACAACAAAGTTTGCAAGAACTTGTTGAAACCGGACAACAAGGAATATTATTTATTCATCGTCGGGGACACAGTACTTTCGTATCCTGTCGTAGCTGCGGATTTGTGATGGAATGTCCCCATTGTGATGTATCGCTCTCTTATCACCAAACCGAAGCCGGAGCAGCGCAAGTTTTACGCTGTCATTACTGCAATTATGCAGTTCCCCATCCTAAAAATTGTCCTGAATGTGGTTCCCCTTATTTAAAATTCTTCGGAAGCGGTACTCAAAGGGTAGCGCAAGAGTTAACAAAACAGTTTCCCGAATTGCGCTTTATCCGTTTCGACAGCGACACTACCCGCACAAAAGGGGCACACCGCACTTTATTAACCAGATTTGCCAAAGGTGAAGCGCATTTATTAGTAGGAACACAAATGTTAACCAAAGGCTTAGATTTACCCCAAGTAACTTTAGTAGGAGTAGTCAGCGCCGATGGATTGCTACATTTATCAGATTACCGTGCCAGCGAACGCGCTTTCCAGACTTTAACCCAAGTTGCGGGACGTGCGGGTAGGGGTGAAGACCCCGGCAAGGTAATTATCCAAACCTATACCACAGAACATCCAGTAATTGAAGCAGTACGGCAGCACGATTATCAAACTTTCATCCAAGACGAATTAGAACAGCGACAAGCATTAAATTATCCGCCCTACGGTAGATTGATTTTATTACGGTTAAGTAGCCCAGATTCGACACAAGTAGAAAACACCGCCACAGCGATCGCCGAAAAACTCCAAGAATCGGAAATTGATGTACTAGGACCGGCACCAGCAAGTATATTAAGAGTAGCAAACCGTTATCGTTGGCAAATACTATTAAAATTTGCTCCCGAAGACTTACCTCGATTACCAGATTGGGAAGAAATACACCAGCTTTGTCCCAATTCGGTTAAATTAACAATTGATATTGACCCCCTCAATATTATGTAATGGGTATTGCGCATGGAGCATGGGGTATGGGGAATTAATGTTCTCTATAGCCCAAATTTGAACCACAATTTTAAAACGAAGGAAATTAGAAGTTGGCTGGAATTGGGATGGGGATCTAAACCCCAACCCATTCCCGGGTGGCCAGGGGCGTATCGTTCACCTTTGAGCGGTGGGGAATTCAACCCATCCGCAAGAAGTTAATCAAATGTTCTCTACCTTAAGAACTATCCTTTAGATAACGACAAAAGTTATCAATCTGCTTCATCTTGAAATAATTCATATGTATCATTAATTCCCTTCAATATCCACCATTATTTGTGTAGATTTTATCAAGATTAATTTTATTCAACCCTACAAAATATTTTCGATAATAAGCTGTAATATAACTCATTAATTTTAAGATGATAAAACGTCGTTCTATAGCATATGTTTGAGATTTGTGTTTATCAGATTGAGTTTTATCTTTAAGAACAGTAGTACGAATTTTAATTGCATCGCAGTGTGTAGCTTGCTAAAAACTGGCGTTGCCGAGTCAAAGTAAGCTTTTCGCGAGTTCATATGATGTTCAACCTTGTAAGTCTTCTTCTCCAAAGCCACATTCATAATTTCGCTGTAATTTTGCAGAATTAGTGCAATAAAATCTTGTTTGCTTTCTCGTAAAGATTCCAATCCCGATATATTCGCGCTAGATTTTCCTGATGCGCCGATTTCTTTGCCGTTTCTCAAATTCTAACTTTGGCTGTTCTTTTAAGATATTTAATTGCTGCTGTCGCCCTATCGCCGAACGAATTGTATAAAATAGTAAATTAGTATTAATTTCATTTTTGTGTATATATCCAACTGCACCCAATTCTAAGGCTTTGGCAACAGGAGCTTGATTTACGCTATCTGTATAAACAAAAATTGGTCTCTTAGATGTAGCCTCCTGAATCCCCATTAGCGCCTTGATTCTCCGACTATTACAAAGCATTAAGTCTAAGATAATTTCATAAAAGATTGCCGGCTTTATCAAAACTATTAAGGATGAAAAAACAATTATTATTCTTTCTAAAGAATTCAAGTTATAGTCATCTATTATACACTAGTTGACCCTAATATCTGTTATATCGGTGATGGTGATAGACACAAACATTTATCAAAAGAGGAGTTGTTGTGCAAAAATTAAATTTTACTGAGAGAGGAATAGGAGATGCCAATTCTAACTGCAAATAACTTATTGTTAAATAAATCACATATAATTAGAAGCGTAAAGTATACAGCACCGCGAATATGTCTTTCTCTAAGTAGCGATAAATAGATTTTAAGATAAATTTGCAATTTGGCTTCAAAAAGATTGCAGAATTAACTAAAATAAGATGCTTACCTGACACTTTGTAAAGTATATTACAAGTAACTAATTCATATCCCTATTAATAGAAACGTTATTGAGTTAAGTTTACCAAACTGTAAACAGGCAGAAAATACATGGGACAAGGTTTGTTGCAGATAGGGTTAACCCTTGCTGTTGTAATAATTATTACGCCATTTTTGGGCAAATATATAGCCAGCGTATTTATGGATGGATCTTCATTACTCGATTGGTTAATGAATCCATTAGAACGAGTTATATTCAAACTCGCAGATGTAAAACCTCAAGAAAATATGAGGGGTAGAGAATATGCTTATTCTTTGCTGCAAAGCAACTTATTCATGGGAATTTTAGTATACTTACTAATTCGTTTTCAAAAGATTTTACCGTGGAATCCGAATGGATTTGATGCTCCTCGGTGGGATTTAACACTCCATACCACAGTTTCATTTTTAACTAATACAGGTCAGCAACATTATTTAGGAGAGAAAACTTTAAGTCATTTTAGTCAAACCACAGCTTTAACCTTTTTGATGTTCATCTCCGCAGCTACTGGTTTAGCAGTAGGTATTGCTTTTATTCGCGGCTTAACGGGTAAACCTTTGGGAAATTATTATGCGGATTTAATTAGGGGAATCACCCGTATATTGCTGCCAATTTCTATTATTGGAGCCATAGTATTATTAGCAATTGGAGTGCCGCAAACTTTAGCCCCACCAATATTCGTAGAAACATTAGAAGGTAGAACCCAGTATATCGCAACTGGACCAGTAGCATCTTTTGAAATTATCAAACTTTTGGGTACAAATGGCGGTGGTTTTTTTGGTGCAAATTCTGTCCATCCTTTTGAAAATCCCAATGCTGCTAGCAACTTAATCGAAATGATCGCTATGATGTCTATTCCAGCAGCCATGGTATTTGTTTACGGTGCGTTTAGCAACAATATTAAGCAAGCTTGGCGACTGTTTTGGATGGTATTTATAATTTTCTTAGTTTTAGTTTGGATAACAGCAAGTGGAGAATCTCAAGGCAACCCCCTAGTAAATTTCAACTTGGGATTTGAACAACCAAATCTAGAAGGAAAAGAAATAAGATTTGGCTGGGCACAAACAGCCCTATGGGCAGTCATAACTACTGCAACCATGAACGGTGCAGTTAACGGTATGCACGATTCTTTAATGCCTGCTGGAGGTTTCTCCACCTTGTTGAATATGTTTTTAAACATAATTTGGGGTGGTATTGGTACGGGAATTGTTTATTTATTGATTTATCAGTATTTAACGGCATTCTGGGCTGGATTAATGGTAGGTAGCACTCCGGAATTTTTCGGACGCAAAATCACAAAACGCTCAATAGTTCTTGCTAGCTTACTAGTGCTAATTCATCCCATAGCAGTATTGATTCCCAGCACCATCGCTTTAGCTTATCCCATATCTTTATCTGGAATAAGCAATCCTGGTTTTCACGGTATTTCCCAAGTTGTTTACGAATATATTTCAGCTAGCGCCAATAATGGCTCGGGCTTTGAAGGCTTGAGGGATAATACTTTGTGGTGGAACTTAAGTACTACTGCGAGTATGTTATTTGGACGTTATGTTGCGATATTCGCCATTTTACTTTTAGCAGACAACATGGCACGTACAAAACCAGTACCCTCAATTCCTGGTACCCTAAAAACCGATACACTTTTATTCACCAGTTTAACAGCCGTTGTCATTTTTATTTTAAGCTTTCTAATTTTCTTTCCCATTCTAGTTAATGGTCCCATAGCCGAAGGATTTAGACTAGCCACAGGAAACTAGAAGAGTTAGGAGTCAGAAGTTAGGAGTTAGGAGTGAGTAGTTAAATTTTCTTTCCCCTCTCCCTATCTCCCCATCTCCCCCTTACGGGTTGCGCCAACAGCGAGTGGGGGAAACCACGCCACTTGCACATCCAGGGGACCTGGTGCAGCAGTGGCTCCCCAAGACCGCGCTGGCTTACCATCTTCCCCCTCTCCCCATCTCCCCAAAAAAATGCCTATGAACCCAGTCGCAACTACCTCCAAGTCTAAGCTTGCAACTTCTAGCCCTAAGGAACCTCGTTCCTCCCGCAAAAAAGTAAAGGTAAGTAAAAAAGGTCTTTATCGTAGAGCTATAAAAGACGCTTTTGTCAAGTTAAATCTTAAACACGTCATCAAAAACCCCGTCTTGTTAGTGGTTTGGGTAAGTAGTCTTATCACATTAACAGCAACAGCTTTCCCTGGCTTATTTGGTTCACCGAGCGAAACTGATGCCCGATTTTTTAACGGTGCGATCGCGGCGATTTTATTCTTGACTCTATGGTTGGCTAACTTTGCCGAAGCCTTCGCTCAAAGTCGTGGAAAAGCACAAGCCGATGTACTGCGTTCCATTAAGTCTGATGTCAAAGCCAAAAAACTCTCGCCAGACGGCACTATTTCCGAAATTGCCGCTACCAGTTTGCAACGCGGCGATACCGTGTATGTAGTAGCTGGCGATATTATCCCTAC
>JBCCSG010000283.1:0-9702 GCA_039200565.1 Cyanobacteria bacterium P01_D01_bin.50
CCGTAGCTCTACTTCTAAGACTCGTAAAGATACGGGTTCTTTCAGGCAACTACAACAGAAGAAGCGTTCAAAACCCAGTAAGTCCGTCAAGGTTGATGGGGAGGATAGAAACCCCATCCGCCTTGCGGTGGGGTAGTTCATTTCAAGCTTTAGTCGCATTAATCCAAGAGGAAGAATATTTATAATGCCACAGTCGCGAATCACTTTATCGCCAAATATACAAATTTTGGCTGAAGACTTATGCGCAATTACAGGAGTTAGCAACTTTGCTAGTCTTTTTGGCTTAATGTTAACTCGCTACGGACCACACTTAAAAATTTCGTGGCAGGTATCTGCACCGGAAATGCAAATACCTGCTACCTCAACTGACGCAATTATTGCGCACACCAGTTCTTCATCGTTACTAAGTAGTAAAAAGGCTCAAATACCTCCGGAGCATGAGGACCCGATGATTACTCGCCTAGCTAGATTAATTGATGATTTCTGAGGATATATATATAATGCCAGAATTTTTGATCGCTTTTGCAATTGCTGCTTCAATTGTTGGTGGAGTCGCGGCTCCAGTAGGAAATATTCTTCACAAAGCCTATGATGAGGAACGCCGCAGACTCGGTGGTGGTGGTACACCCGTATTCCCTATTTCATTGGTTCACCCAGAGGCATCGGAAGTCCTTACTGAAGTCCCAAACGAGAAGAGGCATCAAGAACAAAACCGGTAGAACTTGATGCCTTACCTTCTACTATTGAAGAATTGAAGCTATTTACCAAAAATTGGGAAACTGGATGGATAGCTAAAATTCTTGAATGCCCAATTCTAATTTATGGTGCTCCAGGCTCGTGGAAGTCTTACTTTGCAGCTTATCTATCTGCTGTGCGAATTGTCCTTAAAAATCATCAAGTTGAAATCAGTGATCCGCACTTAAGACTTAATAAGAATGAAGCTTGGAAGGAACTATTAGAAGTTGGAGTCCCCGGGTATGGGGAAGGATTTAATTATTCCGAAATTAGCACTCGAATAAATAAATATTTCAAGCGCATTCATGACGCGGAACCAAGCAAACGTTGGGTAACTTCGATTTTTGATGAAGTAACTAATTACAAAGACCAAACAATTTTGAACGATATAAGCTCAAAATTGATTAAGTCTTGTCTAAGTGATACTAGGAAATGTCATGAAGCACCAATATTAATTGCTCACAACAATACTGCTGAAACTCTATGCGGAGTGAAAGGAATGTCTCAAGCCAAAACCGAAGGATTAATTCAAATTCACCTTTATAGTACTCGCGATGATGAAGGAAATTATATTCCTTTGTTTCGTGGGGAACTTAAAGGATTACCAGACCAAGAAGGTAAGTTTATTGACTGGGCTATAACTTTAAACCCTCAAATAATGAATTCTTCCTTTGTCTTAAAGCTTGCAAAAGAATCACAAGAGACAGAATTAACGCCTTCTCAAGCTTTAGGAGAACCAATGAGAACTATTTGGAAAATAGCTAAAGAATCTTCAGATTGGATAAAGGCAAGAGATATTCAAAGAAAGGGATTAGCTGCTCTTAAAGGAACTGATGCTTTTCGGATTCAGCAGTATCTAAGAATACTCTCGGATATGGGGTACGGAGAAATCAAAGAATTAAACAACTCGGTGAGGTTTAAAGCTTTTTAAAGTGTCGGGTAACTGTCAAGTATGAAAAACGGTTACTCGACACCTTACCCGACACCTTACCCGACACCTTACTTAGAGATATTAAGGTATCTTATAAATCGCACTACTGAGGAGAGACAAATAATGGGCCGAGCAAGTTGGTTACTTAGAATTGGAATGTTTTCGTGTTATTTCGCTGGGGGCTTGGCTATTTGGGTTGATAGCAAGTTCTCCTTAGAATGGATTAAAGCTACTACAAATTCAGAAAGAGTAATGCCAGGACTTGGTGTTATTCTCGCATTTATTATTGCTGTAATAGCAAGTAGCTTTGGAGCTATTCTCACCGCTCCTTATTCATGGCAGTTCCTATTTATTCAATCTCAAAAGATTGCAGGTGTTAAAAGTATAAACGAACGAGGCTTGTATGCTTTGGGATACTTCTTGCTGTCGGGGTTTTTAATATCTGTTGCTGTTACTACTTATACGGTAGACATATTGAGTACTTATGGCGCAACTAAAAATTACGCTACTGCTATTTGTATAGTATTAGCGTCCGATGCTTGTTTTCTACTAGCTAATGTTTTAGGTATGATGAGTAAAGCTTCTTGGAATATTCAAGGAAGGCAATCTTATACGACGGTAGACACTACAGCTAAATATAAAGGGTAATGAATTTTGAAAAATTACTTCAATCTGCTAACACTAGATTGAAAGCTCAAAACTTTAAAATTAAAATTGCTAGAAGAGGAAATACTCTTTATTTAAGAGGGTATTTCCCTTCAAAAGCAGAAAAATACAAGTTAGAACGCCAAGACATTAGTTTAGGTC
The DNA here is from genome assembly GCA_039200565.1 of Cyanobacteria bacterium P01_D01_bin.50. Lineage (GTDB taxonomy): Bacteria > Cyanobacteriota > Cyanobacteriia > Cyanobacteriales > Nostocaceae > Rivularia. Next base: position 2,474 of record JBCCSG010000283.1, read on the forward strand.
TAACCGCTTCTTTTACTGGTCTACAGCTGGCGGAATCGGAAGCCATAAAAATAGGCGTAGCGGTTCAATCTCATACCTTTTCGTGGGAGCCCTACTTGAAGAAAACAAGTAAAAAAGTAGAAAATAAAACGGCGGGTGACTGGATTAAAGAATTTGAGCAAAATTATTTTGAACGTAGAGCTAGGAATGAGCAAAGTGAGTTAACTTGGAAGAAAGATTATCTTGCAGTCTTCAATAAGTTGGATGGCGATAAACTTCTAACCGTTGAATCTATTGAAAAAACAATACTAAAGGTTAAACCAGATACAAGAATGCGGCAACGTTGCTGTATGGTTTTGGGAGCTTTAGCTAAATTTGCAAAAATAGAAATTGACACGAACTACTGGTCTGGGAACTATAGCTACAAAAAAGTAAAACCTAGAATTATTCCTGATGACGAAACGATATTAAAAGCTATCGAATCGATTCACAGCCAAAAATGGCAATGGGTTGTTGGAATTTTAAGTGCTTATGGCTTAAGGAACCACGAAGTCTTTCTGATTAATTTTGACTCACTTTCTCGTGGAGACTCACTCCTTAAAGTCAACAAAGGTAAGACCGGTTTTAGGTTTGTTTACCCAATATATCCGGAGTGGTTTTTTAAATTTGATTTAAAAACCGTAAAGCTTCCAGACATCAACTTAAGTCGGTCCAATGATAAATTAGGTGCTACAGTTTCGCAAAAGTTTAGACAACTTAATTTATCATTTCGACCATACGATTTACGTCACGCTTGGGCTATTAGGTCATTACTATACGGGGTAGATGTGTCTTTATCCGCTCAAATGATGGGACACTCTCTAAAAATCCACACTGAGACTTATCAGTATTGGATTAATGAGAAACATTACCGAGAGGCTTTTAAGCTTTTAAAAAATTGTTAAAACAGAAAAGCTGCAACCACTGATAGACGAGTTACTTGATAATAATTTAGTTGAAAAAGATAGTCGCGAGCCGCTTGCTTAAACGGAGCGAATAAAAGAACTAAGAGGACTTATCATAAAAATGACGGTCCTCCTAGTTCTTTTCACTGCTTGCAATTAAGGCGAAAGTTGCAGTTGAAATTGTAAACAACAGTACTTTCCGACTTAAAAATCAAGTTTTATAACTTATTTATATCATACGTACTTGCAGTTATTACTTGTAGCTCCAACTAACCCTCGAACAATTGCATCAGCCATCTTTTCGGCATCAAACAGAGCGATGTCCCTCTTGCTGTCACAAAAGCAGCATTCAATTAAAATTGCTGGCATAATAGTAGCTCGTAAAACATAAAAGCGCTTAAATTTTACTCCGCGATTAGCGTATCCCAGTTTTGAAATATTATTGACAACTTTTGATGCAACCGCTTTTCCTTTAGCACTTACCGCGTATACTTCAGTGCCATGAGCAGTACCGTTAAAAGCGTTAAAATGAATACTTGCAAAAAAATCTGCTCTAAAATGGTTGGCGGTTGTAACTCGACGGGAGAGGGAATCGTTTACCGATGAAGCCCAAGTAGGTTTACATTCAATCACTTCATGTCCATTGTTTCTTAGTTTGGAGATAATTTTAACTCCAACTTCCATAATTAAGCTATTTTCGCTGCGAATACCAACAGCCCCACCGTCGTTAACAACGTTGTGCCCTAAATCAATTGCAATTTTCATGAGTTATCCTTTTATTGTTAAATTATTCTGTTGAATTATGAAATTTCAAGAAAGTCTTATAGCGCTTATTGAGATTTGGGATGAGATAATAGGGTATCCGTGGGGTAGCATGCTTGCTACTAGTTACCTTTGGATAGTTTCTTTGTGCTTCTTAAAATTGTTTTTGGAGATTCTAAATGGTATTTAGTACTAATAGCCAGCCAGAAACTATTACCGCATCGCGGTATGGGATTATCAACGTAGAAATATCTGCACAGCCACTAGTACAAGGTACGACGGTCAAAGAACATGTTTTTTTTGCTGTTTCAGTAAAAATATACAATTGTACTAGGTCTGTACTACAAAGCCTTTTAGTTGACCTAAGAACGGAAATTCTCCACAAAATAGATAAAATCTTAATTCCATTAACAGGTACTATTGGCGATGAGATAGCAGGTAATTACGCGATATCAACCGTTGGATATGGAATAATAAATACAAGCATCCGCCCAACACCTCTAATTCAAAACACAATTAATCCAGATGAGATTGTATTCGCTACTGAAATTGAATTACTTAATTGTAGCCGTACAAAAATATCTGATTTCTTAGAAACTATCGATACAGATGTAATGCAAAAAGTTGATGATATTTTATGACTTAATCTTAGGCACAAACTGACCAGTAAAACCACCAAGCCCGAAGACTACAATATCGCCAAAGTAAGGTCTAAATTCTTTGTCTAATACAGCTAAAACAAAGCTACCTAAGACTAAAATCAAGACAACAGCATTCATTATTCCTAAACTTGTTATTGTCAATAACCTTTCATTTATTGTCATTTTTCAAAATTTTTATTTCACTCCAGCATCTATTAAATTTGTGATCGTATTTTTCATTGAAAGCGCTAATTAAATAATCTTGCATTTCTTTTTTTGCGGAATAACTTGTAACGTGAACTTCAAATTTTTTATTTAACTGATTGATTTTTTCATTGATTTTATCTTCACTTGAATCAATAGTTTGATAAACTTTTGATTCAAGTAGGGAAGCTTTATAAATGAAACCGGCAATAGCGGCAAGACCAATCAGTAATTCGATTGAGTCTTTAAAATTCATTTATTATTCTGCTGCATTTTCAGGAGTTGGGTCAGTCTCAGAAGTTGGGTCAGTTTCATTTGACTCAGCAATTTCTTCTTCTGTTAAAACATCAGTTAAATATTGTGTAATGCTGAATTTAGTGTCGCTGTAGCTCTTAGCCCAAATTTCTCCATGATATATGGAGTTATCAGTACTAGGTAAATCATAATTATAGTTAGGTGGAATATCCTCTAACAGCTGTTTAGGTTTTCCGTTCTCATTAAAACCTGTTGCTAATATGACTCCTTGCATGCCAGTTCTGACGCTATATTTACGCCGCAACAAGTCAGATGGAGATATTAGTTTAGGCTTCATAGCTTCCAGTTTTACGACTTTAGAATTAGGCACTAAGTCTTCTGACTGTTTTGCTCTTGGATATAGGGCCACAATAATTTCCTCTATGTTTATATTTCCAAAACGCGCTTGTAAGTAATTCAAATAATCAAGCTCAGCGTCTTCTGAGTAAAAAGCTTCTACTTCAATACGCCAACTTGTATCTGAATTATCTAAGCGCTTGAATGCCAGACTGTGCTGACCTAGACCTGCAGGGAAATAAAATTCAAATACTTCCGGATCGGGGCGATAGCCAAATCTTTTATCACTAAAAGTATTAATACCAAAGCTGTCTTTAAAAGCTTGTGCTATTACACCTTTTAAATAGTATTTTTCAGCTTGATAAATTTTAAAATGCTTAACTCTAAAAAGTTCTCTTGTAACAGGCGGAGTTAAAACCCAATCGTCTTTAATAAAGTAAATTCCTAAATTTTCCCAAGGCATATCAGCGCCCGTAATCAGAGATATCGTCTATTTTCTTTTCTATTCTTGCTATATCTGCAATGACTGCTTGTAGGTCTAGGTCAACAGCGTCTGTTAAATCTTCTTTGTATTTCCAGACTTGTAATTTTATATTCCGATGCCATGGACGGAAGGTAAATTCTAGTCCGTATTGCACAGCTTCGTAGCTTCTAAAATCTAGTAACACTGGTCTTGATAAGCCAATATGCCAGTTTTTGAATCCAGTTAATTGACGACTTACAAAAGCACTACTGTAAAAAAAAGCTTGAGCGAATCCAGCGGACCACCAATTATATTTAGCTGTACTGCTTTCGATTAGCGCGACACACAAAGGTGTGTCAATTCTAAAAGCTATTGGTTGTATTGGTTGGAATTTTGTTGGTGTTCCGGGGAAGGGTTTGGCTTTGAGCGTTCGTGTTCTCACGATCGCCCAATTCCGCGGACTTAACTTAAGGCGGTTAGGCATCAAGTTAAATTTACAGGATGAGAAGTTCCGTCTACTGAATAAAAAGTCTCAGGCTTGTTTTTTGTTGCTTTTTTTAAAAAAGCTTGGATTTCTATAATAGTTGCATCGCTAGGTACTGGAATGCGTTTTAGCTTGGCGTACTTTATAGTTTTTTTATTGTACTTAGTTGTTCCAATTTCTCCACTTGGAACCTTAACAGAACCACTACCTTTTGAACCTTTAACAGGAATATTGTATCCCTTAGAGTTCTTTTTTGTATAAGGTGCTACTTTGAATCCAAAGTGTTCTGCTGTTTGTTTAAGCATAAAAACTCTTCGACCCGGCTTTTTTCCGGCTGCACGAAAAGTCACAGGTACTCTCGGTCCTAATTTCGTCATATTTAAAAAGATTTTGTAACTACATAGTTAAACCAATAGAACTAGCTATGACCGTACACTTTAGGGAATATAGTCAGTAGCTGTCAATACAGGCTGTCCGCTAGCGTCCAGTGAAAAACTGACGGGCAATGTTGCGGAGATAGAAGCGGTTCCTTCTTCAGCATCAACAGTAATTGTTACGTTATTTGGTCTAGTTTCTTCAGGAATTGTAATTTCTGAAGCTTGAAGTTGAAAAGCTAGTTCTAGTAAAGCTGCGGGCTGAGTAGCTGAACTCAGATCAGATTGAGCAAATGGTGCTGGCATAATGTTTAGCCTAAATTAGATTGCTTGTTTGAATACTACGAATCTATTTCAAATTAAATATATAGCCATGAGAGAAAACACGTAAAAACGTGCGCGGACCCTCAGGGCCCGCGCACTGATAAAACTAAAAGTAATATCGCCAAAGAGGCTCTGCTTCCTCTTGTCCGTTAGGGTAATAATCAGCCCTAACCGGTATCATCTCATCGTTTTTAACTTTGTTGTTTTGTGAATGCCTTACGTCTTTGCTTAAATATTTCGATAAAATATATCTACTAAATTGATTCACAACTCTTTCTCCTTCTCTTTTAGATGAGGCATTAACAACTAAAGAACTGCCATCTTTTAATATCAATGTTGTCATAAAGCTACCTTTTTGATATGAAGACAAGGATGGCTTTTTTTCTCCATTGTAATGAGGGATATGTAAGCTATAGTTTCCAGACCTTGTTTTTCCTTTTATTCTAAAAATAATTACTAATTGAGGGATGAAGCTTCCCGGTTTAATAGACCAACTAGCAGGTAAACTTACAACGGCATTTACTAATTTTTCAATATTTCCATTACTTATCCAAAAAAACAATATTTTTAGAATTATTAGTTGAGCAGTATATGTATTTTTTATCAATAATTTGCTGTAAATATTTTGGCGACTTTTTTTTGTGTCTTTTTCATTTATCTCTCGCAAAACTTGGAAGTTATGATACTTACTTATTAAGTTTTGTAATCGAGAGAATTCATACTTACTCATGCTATATCAGTAGTAACAATATCGGGTTCTTGTGAGTTTATTTTGGAACGTTGAATTTCTTCCTTTTGGTCTTCAAGTTTACTTAATTCATTAACTTGGTTTTTCAACTCTTGAGTGTTTTTTATCAACTCTTTTGCATTACTAGCAGTACTTAAAACATCACTAGAAACTTGTTCTACAGCGTCAGTGGTTTCTGTAATTTTAGTCAGTTTTACAATAATTGGATTACTAAAATTATTATTTTCATTCATCCAACTAAAAGCTTTTTCTGAAATAACTCCAAACCACCTCATAGCGTTGCCAATTTTAGATACTCTATTGCCTACTACCTCCATGGCTCCGTACATAGAGTTAAACATACTTGTAACGTTATTTAGCAGATTTTGAGTTGATTGGTAAATTCGGTTATAAAGATTAAACGTAGTTTTAGTATTCTCCCAGTTCTGAATTCCAAACACTGTTTTAGCAGCATTATCAAAAAAAGTACTGACCGCTTTTTTTGAATCAATATCTACGCCGTTTATATCTTTAAAAAATATTTCAGCAATATTATCAATCGCAGAAAATAAGGAATTACCTACATTGCTACTTAACATCAATGCGTTGTGAGTAGTATTGACCCAAGTAAGAAGATTAAGAATTCTATCAATTCGCAACCAATCAGCAAACTTATTAATACGTTCAAGATTTTTTAAAACAGCACCAGAAATGCCTCCAGCTATTTGAGCGCCTAATTTAGCATCAACTTTTTTAAGTAATACTAATTGAGCAGCATTAGCTCCAGCGTTTATTTTATCAAGTAGATTTTTGCCCCAATTATTAGTATTTTGATTTATTCGATTAATCGTACTATTCAAAGAATTACTCATGCACCCACCCGGGCGAGTACTTTTACAAACACCAGCACTAGCAGCTGCTTCAACCTGTTGGTTGCTTAAAGGTTTAGGCATCTGCTGTACGGTTTGGTTTGGTACTTTGGCAATCAACGGGGGAATAAGCGAAATTTTTTGAATCAAAGCGTTGTATTGTGCAGGGTTCACGTCTTTACCATCTTTTCCATCCTTTCCATCCTTTCCATCTTTACCATCAATCCCTCTAGCTCCCGGTCTTCCCGGCGCACCCGGTCTTCCTGGTGCTCCGGCTGGACCTTGCGGCCCAGGTTTAGCTTTAACCTGTAAAGCCTTATTAGCAGCAGCTTGAGCTTTTTTTGCTAACTCTAAAGCTTTAGTTGCAGTAGTTTGGATGCCCCTAAGACTTCCACCAGCAGTAAACTGAGTAAATTGATTTGCTAAACGAAGCAAATCTTTGTCAAACTTACGAATAGCATTGTCAAAAATTGTTCGTCCTTGTCTAACTTCGTAAAGCGCATCATTTCCAATTTTCCGTGCATCATTAATTCGGTTAGCAAGTTCGATATTTTGATTAGTAATATCAATAGTTAACTGATTAACTCCATCAACGATGCTAAGAACTTCCTTGTCAAAATCTTTAATCTTAGAATCAATTTTCTTGAAATTCGTACGAGTTTCGTACAAGGCATCATTACCTAGCTTCTTAGCTTTTTCAGCATTTTCTCTTGCTTCTCTAGCAGACTAGCTTGAAAAGTTACTCGTGGGGAGAAACCCCTGCTGAAACTGTTGACTGAAGTCATAAAAATGACGACAGTCGCAAACTGAAATATTGATTTTGGATTAAACTGTGGTTGGAATCGGATCAACACTGACTTGATAACC
>JBCCSG010000284.1:0-9696 GCA_039200565.1 Cyanobacteria bacterium P01_D01_bin.50
AACAATAAAATGGATACAAGCCCCCGGATTTATCCGTGGAAAGATAAAAATATTTTCCTTGTTTCAAGCCCCTCGATTTATCGATGGAGTAACACTTATTACCTTGATACTTTTGACTTTTGACGAACGCAAGCGGTTGACTTCCGCGCAGTGGTACTAGTGAAAAAACTGGTAATTAGATTGTATAACTTTCGATTAAATCGAAATCAAGAAGTTGATTTTTTCAAATTTAATCAACAAATTTACTAGTATCAAGTCCGTAAGATGGTAAGACGGCCCGGTAAAATAAATTTATTGATTAAAAAAAATGAACGATTAGGCAGTCAACCATTATGTTCTCAACAGATGATTTTGCGCGGTACACTCAATGGTCAGGTATTGCCACGTTAATATTTGCTTTTATTACAATCGTGGGTTTTATCTTGAAGTGGGGTATCCGTTTTCGATTGGCGGGTGTGACGGGATTTATGTTGGTATTAACAGGAGGTTTATTTCCTCTCTCCCTCACACCTATAACGCGTACGGTAATTCCTGGTTCTATTCGCTACACATTAGTATTTGATAATGGATCTTCACAAGCTGTAATTGCCACACCACCCCAAATAAACCGTTGGGAATTAGATGCAACCTTGCGCCAAGCTGCTAGCGATTTATTTTCCTACGGTAGGTTAGGTTCCCGAGAGAATAATCAATTAATTATTCGTGCTCGTACCATTGTACATCAGGAACCTGGACTTTCCATACCGTTGTATTTAGGGCAAATTAAGCGTTCCCTTTCTAATCGTGAAGATAATGTAATGCAAATTGATATTTACGAAGATAATTTTGCTCAACTGCCAACATCTGAAAGTTAAGAAGTTAGGAATTAATTCAGACGTAGCATTCCCCATCATGTAACGGCTTAGCTACGTCTATAACAAAATCCTTAAAGAGACATAGAAGTGCTACCTTTCCAAGTAATTCATGTTCTTTTCAGATAAAATATATCTTTTTACTTTTGACTTATTTTTTTACTGACGTATTTTGTTTAGAGCATCCCAAGTGTAAGAATCAATGATTCCAGTTACGGGTAGTTTATGACGACGTTGAAAACTTTTTAGCCCCGATTCCATAATCCCACCGAAATCACCGTCTACATACCCGATGTAATCCGAAGTTAATTTCAGGATACGCTGGGCTTTTTTGACTATTTCGCCTTTACTGCCTTTTCTTAATTCTGGCATCACTAGAGGTTCGCTTTCCTTAACTTCCTCTGGCGGCTTTTCGTTGATAGAGGGCTCTTTTATAGAAAGGGCTACTTGCTCAAAAGTCTTTACCTTACGATCTTTGCCAAATCTTAGAAACTTATTCTTTAATGGTTCCATATGACTCCTATAGTAATCCAAGAGGTTTCTAGCTTTTATACCTTTATTGCTGGAATTTGACTGTGTTACTATTTTTTCATAAGTATAAATACTTAGCACACAACGTTCGCAAATATTAATTAATTATTTATTTTTGGTCTCTATGTTAGTGGATTTATGTTTGTTATTTTCTTATACAACTATTTCATCCTTAATACCAGAAACCGATAGAAATATTTTTTTGAGTTGAACGTAATTATTTTGACTTTTAGTGAAATTTCTGTGAATTTTGTGTTTTACACTACAATTAAGATTTTTATTAGAGCTTGTGCAATTGTCATAAAAACTTGCTTGGTGCCGTACAATAAGCTGCCGTATTTTTCATTTAAAATCAATCCTCACGCATCCTACAAGAAAAAATGTGTCAGTTGCGTAAATCCTATTTGTGTAAAATTTGAATTTAGTTATTTATTTGTCGTCATCGAAAAAATAGTAAAGTATCTAAGGTGTTCGATGGCTTTGCTGATAGCCGCGAGCAAAGTACAAAAGCAATTAAAGGAAGAAAATTCTCAATCTTAGTATGTATAAGTGCTACTTTAATTAATTAGTTACATGTTAAATCAATCAAAAAAAACTTTGTCTGCTCAAAAATCCAATCCATCATTAACTCTTGCGATTGCTCCTACAAAAGTAATCCGCGGCTTCCAAATTCTCGACGGTGCAGCAGATGCTATCTCTGGTTTGGGTAATCGCCCCTTGATTATCGGTGGCGATCGCAGTTTAAATGTTGTTCAAAGTTATATCGAGCTGCTGAAGTCTCGGGAGTTAAATGTAGGTAGAGCTTCTTATACTCCTGATTGCAGTGAAAGTAGTTTGGAAGTTTTACGAAGTAAAGCACAAATCCATCAAGCTGATGTAATTATCGGTGCTGGTGGAGGTAAAGCTCTAGATACAGCTAAACTAGTAGCTCATCAGTTGCAGATACCAGTAGTGACAATTCCAACTTCGGCCGCAACTTGTGCGGCTTGGACTGCACTTTCCAACGTGTACTCTGATGAAGGGGCGTTTTTATATGACATGTCGTTACACAACTGTCCCGATTTATTAATATTAGATTATGATTTAATCCAAACAGCACCACAAAATACTTTAGTTGCAGGAATTGGTGATGCGATCGCCAAGTGGTACGAAGCTTCCGTAAGTAGCGGGCATTCAGAACAAACTTTAATTATTGCAGCAGTTCAACAAGCGCGAGTTTTGCGCGATATATTATTACAAAAATCGGTTGCCGCTTTACAATCTCCTGGAAGTGAAGTTTGGCGAGAAGTTGTAGACGCGACTATTTTACTTGCTGGTGTTATTGGCGGAATTGGTGGCGCTCAATGTCGTACTGTTGCTGCCCATGCAGTACATAATGGTTTAACTCAAGTTTGTGGGCGCGGTAGCATTCATGGTGAAAAAGTTGCTTACGGTATTTTGGTGCAGTTACGTTTGGAAGAAATGTTACAGGGGAACCAATTAGCTGCTGCTGCCAGACAACAATTGTTGAAATTTTATGCAGAAATTGGATTACCTCAAAAGCTGGATGATTTGGGTTTGGGTAATTTGACACTTAAGCAATTGACTATGGCCTGCGAATTTGCTTTACTACCCGAATCTGATATTCACAGATTACCGTTCAAAGTTACTTTGGAAGAATTGATGGCGGCAATGGTATCTACGACAGCACCAGCAGAAACAAGTAGTTTTTCATCGGGTTTAAATTCTGGAACTAACCAAAGCAGTAAGTTATCTGGTTCCATGAAAGCAAATAAATCATAGAATAACCTTCCTTTGAAACTTAGACTTCTTGCAAAAGTTCTAAAACTCTTGATTTACAGAACTTAATATCACAGGAGTTCAGAATCAAGTGGTATGAAAGGTTTTGTAAAGCTTGTGAAAAAATAAAAAACCTGCGGGCAGTAACAGAGGAAGGGCATTCCCGAATTTATGCTCATAAAGTTTAAACCTCTACTTTAGCTGGAGAAATCTTGTCAAAGCAACTTTCGACTGTGAACAGAGAATCCCCCAGTCTCAAGAGAGGTGAAGCTCAAGCAAGAAGTCTATTGATTGGTGTACTGATTTCTTGGTAATCTAACAATTCAATAGCAAAATTTGAAGATGAATTTAGACTGGATAATCCCAGCCCAACGAATACAAAAGCTACCCGCTTATCCATTTGCTCGGTTGGATGAATTGAAAACAAAAGCGCGGGAGCAAGGTTTGGATTTGATCGATCTGGGTATGGGAAACCCCGATGGTGCAACTCCGGAAGCTGTAATTAATGCAGCAGTACAAGCTTTAAAAGATCCCGACAATCACGGCTATCCTCCTTTTGAAGGAACGGCTAATTTCCGCAATGCGATTACTACTTGGTATCATCGCCGTTATGGAGTTAATTTAGACTCCGATAGCGAAGCCCTGCCGCTGCTTGGTTCTAAAGAAGGATTGGGGCATTTAGCATTAGCTTACGTTAACCCCGGTGATGTGGTTTTAGTTCCTTCTCCATCCTATCCCGTTCATTTTCGAGGCCCCGTAATTGCTGGCGGTGAAATCCACAGTTTAATTTTAAAACCAGAAAATGACTGGTTAATCGATTTAACGGCAATACCCGATACCGTAGCCAAACGAGCAAAAATACTTTACTTCAATTATCCTAATAACCCTACCGCCGCTACCGCACCCCGCGAATTTTTTGAAGAAATAGTTGCTTTTGCCCGCTTACATGAAATTCTGCTGGTACACGATTTGTGTTACGCCGAATTAGCCTTTGATGGCTATCAACCCACAAGTTTGCTAGAAATTCCCGGTGCCAAAGATATTGGCGTGGAATTCCACACCATGTCCAAAACTTACAATATGGCTGGTTGGCGCGTAGGTTTTGTTGTCGGCAATCGCCATGTAATCCAAGGTTTACGAACGTTAAAAACAAATTTGGATTACGGTATTTTTTCCGCATTACAAGCAGCAGCCCAAACTGCTTTAGAATTACCTGATAGTTATTTACTTTCTGTTCAAGGGCGCTACTCTACCCGTCGCGATTTCCTAATTAAAGGTTTAACGGATTTGGGTTGGAATCTTTCTCAAACTAAAGCAACAATGTATTTGTGGGTTCCTTCTCCTACTGGCATGAGTTCTACTGATTTTGCTTTACACTTACTACAGCAAACAGGTGTAGTAGTCACTCCCGGCAACGCCTTTGGTACTGGAGGTGAAAATTATGTCCGTATTAGTTTGATTGCTGATACTCAACGCCTTGGTGAAGCTTTGGATAGATTTAAGGAAGCAGGTATTACTTATCACTCCGAACCTGCCATTTATAGCTCAAAATAGATATAGTTGATTTTATATTCAACATAATAAATTGATGCAATCTACTCATACTAAAGTTCCAGATCTGATTATTTCCGGCTTTCATGCCTTATCTGAGCCCTTACGGGTAAAAGTATTACAGCTACTGCGAAATCGTGAAATCTGTGTTTGTGATTTGTGCGATGCTTTAAATGTTAATCAATCTAAACTGTCTTTTCATCTTAAAAACCTTAAAGAAGCTAACTTAGTTTATGCTCGTCAAGAAGGGCGTTGGATTTACTACAGCCTTAACCAATCTCAGTTTGCAGTTCTACAGCAGTATTTAACGCAGTATATCGAATGTAATACTATAGTAATTGCGAGTTCTTGTGAAGATTCGTCATCGCAGTAATATCCAAGTTCCTTTAATTTTTGATGACTGAGCCCGAAATATATGTACAGCAAGTTTTACCTTAGAAAACTAGGTAAAAATCCATCCATTCCTCAAATGAAAGATGGAAAATTGTCATATTTCAGTCAATTTGGATTTACATAAAAGTGACGCAGTTACCTCAAAATCCATAATTCGACGTAATCTCTACAGATACCCTCATAATTACAATTTCTGGTTGCGTCAGTATTATTTATACTTAGATCTAGTCAACTTCTTAAGAACCAATAACTATTTTTTATCACCCTCATTTTTTATGAAATAACAAATTATATGAAGTCCGATTAATTACTTACTATATGGAGACTAGCAAAACAATTGTTTTTACTTATTACCCATTACCAGTCCTCACATATATGATAAGTCTTTAACCACTTTAATTTAAAAATAATTAATATGTATAATATTCGATATTCAATCCCTATCAAAGCGTCTCCGAACTTGACATATCAACTTTTTTTGAAATAGAATGTGTTTCAAATTTAAGGTGCTAACTTGCCGGTAAAAGGTATGGACTCAAGTTTAAAACAGGATTCGCGCCTAAAGTTCTTAGGTAGCCTTTGTAAGAGAGAAGCGGTAGCAGAAGGTATTGGAACATTTTGCTTAGTGTTTGCGGGTACTGGAGCAGTAATGGTGAACGCGATCAGCAACAATAGCATCACGCACTTAGGTATTAGTTTTGTCTTCGGTGCGGTAGTGGCAGCGATGATTTATTGCTTGGGACATATTAGCGGCGCACATCTAAACCCAGCAGTTACCTTAGCATTTTGGACGAGCGGCTTTTTCCCGAAGCGTTTAGTGATTTCGTATATTTTTGCGCAGATAATCGGCGCAGTATCGGCATCAGCTTTACTGTTGATTAGTTTAGGAAAAGTTGCCAATATGGGTGCAACTTTACCATTAGATGGTAATTGGTTGCAATCTTTTGTATTGGAGTTAGTACTCACATTCATTTTGATGTTTGTGATTTTCGGTTCTGGACTTGACAAACGCGCACCTGTGGGTCTTGCTGGATTAGCGATTGGGCTCACAGTTGCTTTAGAAGCAGCTTTTATGGGGCCAATTACTGGTGCAAGTATGAATCCAGCCCGTTCTTTCGGCCCTGCTTTAGTGGGAGGAATATGGCAATATCATTGGTTGTACTGGGTAGCGCCAATTATGGGAGCGCAATTAGCAGCGATTATTTATCGATACCTTTCTAATGGGTTTCGGGATATTAAATAATTAGATGCTTCCATACTTTAGGGAAAGTGGGAAGAAAATGATGGTCCGATCAAATATTAATAATTATCTATATAAATAGAAAAATGAATTATAAGTTAAGTTGAATTTAGTAAGATCAAATTATATTTTATATATTAATCTTATTATGTTGAAAGTATGTAAATACTCCATCGTACTAGGGTGTGAATTATGAATAATTTTGAGCATAAACCAAGAATACTGTTTTTATACGGTTCTCTGCGAGAGCGTTCTTATAGTCGTTTGTTAGCAGAAGAAGCAGCAAGAATTATTCAAGGATTCGGTGCAGAAATAAAATTTTTCAATCCGCGTGAATTACCGATTCAAGGCAGCGTTCCAGAGACACATCCCAAGGTGTTAGAATTGCGAGAATTGAGTCAATGGTCAGAAGGTCAAGTTTGGTCATCTCCGGAAATGCATGGTAACATTACTGGAATTTTGAAAAACCAGATTGATTGGATTCCTTTAAGTATAGGAGCAATTAGACCAACTCAAGGAAGAACTTTGGCGGTAATGCAGGTAAGCGGTGGTTCTCAGTCTTTCAATGCTGTGAATTCTATGAGAATTTTAGGGCGTTGGATGCGCATGTTTACAATTCCCAATCAATCTTCTGTTGCTAAAGCTTACCAAGAGTTTAATGAAGATGGAACGATGAAAGATTCCCCTTATCGGGATCGGGTAATTGATGTCATGGAAGAATTGTATAAATTTACCTTGCTATTACGTGACAAAGTTGATTATCTTACAGACCGTTATAGCGAACGTAAACAAAAAACTACTCAGGAAATAAAAATTTAATTAAAAACAAACTGTAATTATATTATTACTGATTTTAAATATTAATCTGCTTCAACACTATTAATGACCAGCAGAAGTTCGATCAATTTTAGGCGTTGCTGATTTAAAGTATAAAACGTCGTTCTTAAATGATGGCGAAAATGTAAATTTATACGAGAGCATGAGGCAACGCCAAATTTTAGATTATCAATCAATGCGTTTAACGGCGGAAAATCTAAATTCCTTCATCGGAGAAGTTGCGAAACGAATTGATATTTTTGCTACTGCAATATTTCACAATATGAAAGTTGAAGAATTAACTCAATTAAACTTAAGTTATACACCACCTTTAAATAGTTATTGAAAGCCCGTACAAATGAGCGGTCAATGATTGATAAGACATTTGTAGATTTTTTATATTTTTTGATTGTTTATCTAAAATTGTGATACATTAAGCTTTTATAATTCAAATTATTTTGAAATAATGACGTGTAAACTAAGATTGATTATTAACAAAATAATCAATAGGTAAAAACGGATTTTGTTAAAAAAGGTGTTTCAACTATGAAAATGCCCACTCCCAAAAATTTAATCTTTCAATTCTGAATATACTCATATTGCGTTGGGGAACGCTTGATATCACAATGAAAAAAGTAATGTTTGTTTGTAAAAAGAATTCTCGCCGTTCTCAAATGGCGGAAGCATTTGCTCGTAGCTTAGGAGAAGGTAAAATAGAGGTTACTAGTTCGGGTTTAGAATCAAGTTTTGTAGATCCCAAAACTGTAGAAATTATGTCCGAGATTGGCATCGATATTAGTAAGCAAGAATCGAAGCCTTTGAGTGATTTTAATCCGGAAGATTACGATGCAGTCATTTCCTTATGCGGTTGTGGTGTCAATTTACCTCCAGAATGGGTGATAAGAGAAGTATTTGAAGATTGGCAATTAGACGATCCAGAAGGTGAAGGTATTCACACATATCGCCGCATTCGCGAGGAAGTAAAAGAAAGAGTAATTAAGTTGATTGAAGATTTGACTTAGCAATACGCAATTTTTATCTTGAGAAACCCGGTTTTTTCAAAAAACCGGGTTTCTGAGTTTATACCTTTTAGTAATTAATTTAATTTCTCTATCTCTTCTCTAAATTGGTGAAATCAAAAATGCAATTCCACCTATATACAGAAGTAGAATTAGAAAACTTTCAAAGCCAATATTACCTATACCGTTGCTGTCTGTGCGGCAATGCCTCCAAGTGCATTACTAACTGCTAATTCCGCATGACCACTAAAAGCAGCAGTTACAGAAGTAACAATTCCTGCCAAAGAAGTACTACCACCCAAAAAAACAGCACCGATTACAGCTTCTCCCCAACCAGTAGCATCGGCGAGTTGATCTGCAACTTTGCACATTTTAGTACCAACTAAGCCAATTACAATTGCAGCGATGACAAATAAAGAAACACCAATTGGCAGAGATTGAATCACTATATATTCTCCAGCAGACAAATATTAATCAAAGGTTTGTCTATCCAGACTAACAAACTAATTCAATTAATATATCCCCTTGGTGTTTCTAACTAATGGTAGTTGTAATTAGTTCGGAAGTAGGTAATGGGTAATGGGTAGTAGGGAATAGGGATTTAAATTAATTAATTGGTAACTGATAATTGATAATTGATTAATCGAATACATATTTTTGAGCGACTTTCCAATAACGAGAAAATCGCTTTAAATCTATAAAGCCGTCATATTCAAAAAACGGATCTACTTCAAATATTTCTAACTGCTTTGAAGCTTCAATTTTGTCGCAAATACTATCAAAACGTGGACTTGGACTATCTACTGTGACAACTTTTTTCGCATTATGTTCTTTTGCAAAAGCTAAGATTTCCTTGGCCACATCACCACGACGAATGATAACGGGTAATTCCAACAAACATTCGTAAATAAAAGTAATGCGCTTCAGGCTTATTTGCCATTCTTCTAATAATGCATCGTCCCAAACCCAAATAGCAGGAGTATTCGGGTATTCATCGAGAGCCGGGTTTTTCGGACTCAGACAGTCACCGTGTACCCAGATTATTTTATTACTCATGCTTGATGTAGAAATTTTAAATTCTAGATTGTGAATCTATTAAAAGTCAATATTAAGATATAAATAATTGATAATTGATCATTGATTATGACAGCTACATCCACTCTTGTTAATTTACCACCTCTTGAAAATGGCGATCGCCTGACAAGATATGAATTTGAACGCCGCTATCAAGCCATGATACAGATTAAGAAGGCAGAATTAATTGAAGGAGTTGTTTACGTGGCTTCACCTGTACGTGCGACAAAACATAGTAGACCTCATGCTAAAATAATTACCTGGTTGGGAACCTATAGTGCAGCTAGTTTGGGAGTAGATTTACAAGATAATGCTACTGTACGTTTAGATGCCGATAACGAACCACAACCAGATGCTTTACTAAGAATAGAAACGGAAGCTGGTGGTAATTCTCGTATTAGTGAAGATGATTATATCGAAGGATCGCCAGAATTAATTGCAG
>JBCCSG010000285.1:0-9657 GCA_039200565.1 Cyanobacteria bacterium P01_D01_bin.50
ATTAATCCACCTTGCTTGTGAACGGCTTCTGTAATTTTCTGCCAACCTTTTACTTGCTCTTCTGTGTGAATTCCCGGAGTTTCACTCCACCCGGCACCTTGAGGGGATATTTGGGTAGCTTCAGAAATAATCAATCCAGCACTAGCTCGCTGAGTATAATATTCCAGCATCAGTTCATTGGGAATGCGCTCTTTCCCGGCACGCCCGCGTGTCAAAGGTGCCATTACTAAACGATTTCGTAATTTAAGCGCACCTACTTGCAAAGGTTGAAATAGAGTTGAAATCTTAGGGTTTGCTACTGAAGTTGTGGATGACATGGCTACCCTCCTAATTGCATATTTCGATAAAATCGAATAAATGAAATATACATCAAGTCACAAAAATGTGCAATTAGCGATCGCTAATTATTCGTGTCTATTGAGTTAGAGGGGGGAGAGGGGGAAGAGAGGGGAGAGGGGGGAGAATTTTTTTATCGGTAATTGATAAGGGGAAAGGGAGTAATAAATTTCGGAAAACCTCACTCAACCTATGGCTGCCTCTGTTGATTAATTTCGGAAAACCTCATCCGCCGTTGACGGCATCCTCTCCTTACTAAGGAGAGGGTAGGTTGAGGAACTATCTTTAGTCTTGGGTAAGGTAGTAGTCAGCCATCAGTGGAGCATAAAATATATCAGCAGACAGTAATAATACTTATTTCAAGTAAAAATATAATGTTTTTATCGGAGTTATTACTAGTACTGTAAGTAAAATAACTTAGTTATAGATGTGAAATTGACGTGAAGAGATGGTGAAGTAGAAAATTGTCAGAGAAAAATAGTTAATAATTGAATAATTAAGGATATTTCCTGTGTTTGGAGTATAAATCGCGGTAATGTCTCTTCCTATTTTAAAAGAGCGCTACGAAATTTTAGGACAATTAGCTAAAAAAGCGGGAAGAAAGACTCTTTTAGCAAAAGATTTGAATACAAGTGAGTTAGTAGTAGTGAAACTGCTAACTTTTAATCGTGAATTTGAATGGGAACAACTAAAGCTTTTTGAGCGAGAAGCCAAAACTTTGCGTAATCTTTCTTATTCTGCAATTCCCAGTTATATTGACTTCTTTGAGATAACGCTAAGGAACAAAAAAGCTTTAGCATTTGTACAAACTTATATAGAAGCTCCTTCTTTAGAAGAGCATATCGAAAAAAGAGGGATTTTTAGCGAAGTCGAAGTGAAACAGTTAGCTAAATCTATCCTTGAAATTTTAATTTATTTACACAGACAAAATCCACCGGTAATTCATCGAGATATCAAGCCGAGTAATATTCTTTTAACTAATCGTTCGGGAAACAATATCGGGGAAATATTTTTAGTTGATTTTGGTTCTGTACAAACTTTAGCTAGTAGCGAAAGTGGTATTTTAACGGTTGTTGGAACTTACGGTTATATGGCTCCAGAACAATTTGGAGGGCGTGCTGTTGCTGCTTCTGATTTATATGGTTTGGGTGCAACTTTAATTCATCTTTTAACAAGTAAGTCACCTGGTGATTTGCCGCAGAAAGAAGGAAGAATACAGTTTGAAAGAGTGGCTAATTGTTCGCGAGAATTTAAGCAATGGCTGAAGCAAATGGTTGAGCCTTCGCAATCAAAGCGTTTTAAATCGGCTGCTGTGGCTTTAACAAAGATCGATAATTTATCATATACAACTTTATCTGAGTTTTCTCAACTCTCTGAAAACAAAGTTTCTATTAACAAATCTGTAGAAGTAATTGAGATTGTGACTCCTTGCTACAAAGATAAGAAAAAATCAATTATTTCTTTTATAATTGCAGGATGTGCGGCGGTATTTTATGGATTTTATTCAGTTCCTCTACTTTCCAGTTTAGAAGCAATTTTTCACTCAATTATTCTAAATTATGCTTTAATTCACATTTACTCTTTGGCTGCATTTTTGCTCTTGCCTTGTTTCTTATTCCTGTATGTCAAAATCTGGGAAAAAATACTTGTATATATGTTGTTTATTCCTTTTGGTAAACATCAATTGCAAATTGACAAAAAGAGGATTTATTTTGCTTATAAGTTATTTGGTTTAGAATATCGCTATCGTCGTCCAATGCCGCGTCAGGAAATTATCAAGCTAGATAGTAGTAAAGACAAAATACCAGAAGTAATTATCTGGTTAGGAACTTATAAATATAGCTTTGGTAAAGGTTTTTTAAATTCTACACAAGCAGCTTGGCTAAGTCGGGAAATAAATAATTGGTTGGGGAGCAAAACTACATATTAACTAGTGGTTGAGCACATAAAATATGATAGGTAAAGATAAGGAGAGGGGAGAGGGGGAAGAAAAAAAATTTATTTGCGTGTATCCCTCAAAATTAATGTGGTGGAGTAGTAATAATTCTTTTCATTTATTTTGATGTGTTTGTAGTTGGGCTTTCTTCCGTTCTTAATCCAAGAAGATAATGCGCTCAAGCGCTACTACGAACATTTTGATCAATTAGAATTAATGCGATCGATCATTAAATATTAAAAAATATCAAATTAGGATTTTTATAAATCAATTTTAATATTAAAACACAGAAAATGAGCGATAAAATAATTGGCGATCGCTATCAAGTTATTCGTCTACTTGGAAAAAAGCCTGGATGGAGAACTGTACTTTGTCGCGATATTCAAAGTCAACAATTAGTTGTAATTAAATTACTAGCCTGGGATGAAGATTTTGAATGGCAAAGTCTGAAGTTATTTGAAAGAGAAGCGGAAGTTTTACAAAGTATTTCTCATCCGGCAATTCCTAGTTATTTAAACTATTTTGAGATAAATCAACCTCACCTTAAAGGTTTTGCTTTAGTACAAAATTATATTGAAGCTGCTTCTTTAGAAGAACATTTAAAATCTGGACGAACTTTTAGTATTGAAGAAGTCAAACAGCTAGCAAAATCACTGTTAGATATTATAACTTACCTGCATTCACAAAAACCCCAGATTATTCATCGAGATATAAAACCTAGTAATATTCTTTTAACAAACCGCTCTGGAAACAATATTGGTAATATTTATTTAGTTGATTTTGGTTCTGTAAAAAGTTTAGCGGCTTCTACAAATGGAACAATTACGGTAGTAGGAACTTATGGCTACATGTCACCGGAACATTTTGGTGGAAAAGTTGTTCCTACTTCTGATTTATATAGTTTGGGAGCAACGTTAATTTATCTTGTCACGGGAATGCATCCTGCTAATTTACCTCAAAAAGATGGACGTATCCAGTTTGAACAACTAATTAATTGTCCTTTATCTTTTGTAAGTTGGTTGAAGCGGATGGTTGAGCCTTTCCCAGAATGGCGTTTTTCTTCAGCTAAAATTGCGTTACAAGAATTGAAGCAAACTTCAAGTAGTATTAATTATTTGGGGAATAAAGATTATATTAAGAATAAGTCACGTACTACCAAGAATGTTATGGAGGCGTTTGGGAGTCAAGTTTCTTTAAAACAAGATAAAAATAGACTGGAAATCGCAATTAATCCACTCAAAATGGGCAAATCCCAAGGTGAATTAATATTTTTTATCAGAAAATATTTTGCTCATGCAATAATATTGTCTTCTATGGTATTGACAGTAATAATATTACCCATTTTTATATCTGGCTTATTAAAGTATTCAATATTAATTTTTCCGATTCAGTTAGCATTAATATTACTGAAGTTAATAACTGATAAATATTCGTACTGAAACTCAAACAGACTACTCAGCAATCCCACGAGTTTATAAGTTAGCTTTTGGTAGAGAATAAGAATTACTTGTTGAAATAATTCGTAATTCTCAATACTATATTCCGGAGCTTACCTAAATAGCAGAAGTCATGGGTACCCGTCAAGAATTCTGTAGTAGCTCACGTCATGTTTAGTTACATTAACGAAAGGAGGATGGGTTTAGCCCCTTTAGCAGTACATCCAGATTTTCAAAAACAAGGTATAGGTAATACTTTAGTAAACTTTGGATTAAATAAAGCTAATGAATTAGGAGAAGTTTTAATTATTGTATAAGGGCATCCTCAGTTTTATTTTCGTTTTGGATTTAAATCTTCAATTAATTTTGGTATAGAATCTCCATTCCCGGTACCTGAAGATGTTTTTATGGTAAAACCTTTAAACAATTATTAATCAAAGTATAAAGGTAAGGTTATTTATCCTGCAATTTTTGATAATTTATAAATAATAATGCCGGAAAGTATGCTTAATATATTTTTTTAACATCTCAATTTTAAAATGTTTGTAATGCTTACAGGCATCTTGTATTTTGCATAACTTTGACAATTTTTATATTTAAATAATGATAGATATTTGTTCATAAAATAATTTTATATAAGTATAAATATTTGTGTTTTAAAACCTATTTTTGAGTTTTTTTAAAAAAAAAGAAATGAAAGAAGTAGTATTTTTGAGATAAAATTAAAAATTACGTGAATACACGTATTTTTTATACTGAATAAATTAAATTAAAACTCTATAATGGAGTAGAACCACAATCAACTAAATCTAATATGGCTACAGTTAAAAACTTCGACCGTAGCGTAATAGAAAGTTATCTAACTAACAGAGGATTACGATATTTTAAAGACGATGACAGTGATTTTGTGGTGCAGTTTCCCTATCAAGAAGAATTAGGATGTGAAGTCATTCTAGTTTTCTGCGCGGAAGGTCCTCAAGAAGATGTTTATTCTGTTAGACTAATTTCTAATAAGCGGATTCCTAAAGAAGAATGGGAACGCGTGATGTCTTTATGTAATGACTGGAACAAAGAAAAGCGCTTTCCCAAAGCTTTTCTTGATATCAGAATTACCGCTGAAGAAACTCTCGCAATAATAGTACTCGAACAACATTTGCATCTAAAAGAAGGCGTGCATCAAGACTTATTCGATGATTGGACTGATATTATGGTTTCCGGTGGTTTTCAATTCTGGATGTGGGTACATCAACAACATGGTTTGTAATACCAATTCTGTATGAGGCTGCGCTAAATCGCTCTCAGCCTAAAAGGCTGGAGCTACACTTACGAAGCCCACCTGCGTGGACTAAATTAAGCGCATCTTTATAAAGAAATGGTATAAGTAATTTTGTAGTTTATTTCTAGTATTTATAGCCATTAACTGATATTTCTGTTAATGGCTTTTTTGGTGTTTTGAAATACTTAATTAGTAATGAGTTAGGAGTTGGGAGTTAGGAGTTAGGAGTTGGGAGTTAGGAGTTAGGAGTTAGGAGTTAGGAGTTAGGAGTTAGGAGTTGGGAGTAATAAGGAATTATGATATGGGAATCGTAATTGATTTTTGGAGGCTCCGCGTGCTTTGGATATATAAAATCTTGTTAGAGTTTTATCTATTCCCTATTCCCTACCTGAATAAATAATTATGGCTTCGCCAAGCTGCGCGAACATTAATCAAATCGGATTCCTATAGCTCTGGGTTATGATAGTAACTAATTAACGGGACTTGAGATCGCACCCGCTTTTTCTAATACAGCCGCAACTCTTAAAACCGCTGCTTCGTTATAGGGTGCGGCGATTAATTGTACTCCTAAAGGTAAGGCATTTTTACGTTGAATTGGAATCGATAAAACTGGTAAACCAATAAATGATAACGGTTGAGTAAATAAGCCTAAATGAGGACGAACTAATATTTCTTCTCCGTCTAAAATCATGGTTTGTTGTCCAATTTCTGGCGCTGATATTGGTGTTGTCGGAGCAATTATTACATCTACCTTTTGAAATATTTCTCGAACTTGTTTTTTATACCAATTTCTAAATCTTTGAGCTTGGATATACCAACTACTAGGAATTAATGCTCCTGCAATAAATCTATCCCTTGTCGCAAAATCAAAATCTTGGGGACGGGATTTTAATTTGTCCAAATATAAATTTGCGCCTTCAGATGCAGTAATTATGTATGCAGCAGCACGAGCGCGATGAGCTTCGGGGATGGAAACGTACTCAGTCACATTTAAGGCATCGGCAATTTTTTGTACTGCTTCTAAGGCTTCTGGTGCTGCTTTTTGAGTAAAATAATCGTCGGCAATCGCAATCTTCAACCCATCAATATTTTGAGATGTTACACGTAACGTTTCTACAGGAGGGCGTTTTGTACAAACATTATCTCTTTCATCTTCCCCCTGAAGCACATCAAAGGCGATCGCAATATCTCTAACTGAACGTGCAAATGGCCCAATATGGTCAAAACTACTGGAAAATAGAACTACACCAGCTCGCGACAACCTACCATAAGTGGGTTTTAAGCCAAAAATGCCGCATAAAGCTGCAGGTACGCGAATTGAACCGTTTGTATCGGAGCCTAAAGTTAAGGGTACCAAACCAGCAGCTACAGCAGCAGCAGAGCCTCCAGAGGAGCCACCTGCTACACGGTTTAAGTCGTGAGGATTGTGAGTAGCACCATAATGGGAATTTTCGGTGACAAAGCCGTAAGCGTATTCATCCATATTTAAGGCTCCCACAAGCACTGCACCGGCATTTTTCAATTTAGTTACAGCAGTTGCATCTTGAGTCGCTGGAGGATTTTCGGCATTGATTTTTGAACCGGCAAGGGTTGTTAAACCAGCGATATCATAAAGATTTTTAACGGCGAAGGGTACTCCAGCTAAGCAACCGGGATAATTTCCTAGGGCAATTTCTTTATCAATTTGCGCTGCATCTTGTAAAGCAGTTTCCGCAGTTACATTTGTAAAACAGTTGAGTTGATTATCCCGTTTTGCAATTCTATCTAAAGCAGCTTTGACAACATCTACGGCTTTGATTTGTCTTTGTTGTACGGCGGTTGCGATCGATATGGCATCGGCTGACTCTAAATTCATGGTTTCGTTTACGGTTCAAATATTGGTGCTGCTTCAATATCTTCCGGTAAAGGAAACTGATTGACAAGTTTTGCTATTACTTGAATTCTTTCAAAATTTTCTATTACTCCGTCGCGGTATTCTTCGGGTAATTGTAAATCTAACAATAACGCTGTTTGGTCTATATATTCGGCTGTGTTGAATTTCTTATCGTTCATTTCTTTCAAGACTAAGAAGGTGCTTGTAAAATAATACTAAATTAGGGTGCTCTGGGGCTTTCTAGGATTCGATGTGAAAAATAACAACCTGCTTGTTTGCCCCAGGGCACCAATAAGGCTTGGTGCAGCTTATGTTTTAGCTTTCTTAGCCTTTATCATTTCAACGGTTGGATACTTAACATCCCAAACCAAACCTAGCACTTCCATAAAACGAATTATCCAATAACCAGGGTCAAGTTGCCACCACTCCAAACCAGACTTTGCTGAATTTGGGAAAGCATGGTGATTGTTGTGCCATCCTTCCCCAAGTGTGGGAATGACTAACCAGATATTGTTTGTACTTTTGTCAGGGGTATTAAATGGACGACTACCATAAAGGTGACCAATAGAGTTAAGAGCCAAAACCATATGATTTTTTAAGAAAATCCTGATAATTCCACCCCATAGAAATCCCTGCCATGCTCCTTTAAGACTTCCATAGAAAACTCCTCCCAAAAAAGTGGGAATGGCAAGACCTATAATTACCCAGAGTAAGTATAGTTGATTAACTTTGAAAATAACAGGGTCTTGAAGAATATCTTTGGCAAACAATGCAGAATTTGTAAGTTCACCCTTAAAGATCCAGCCGATTTGGGAATACCATAAGCCACGCACAAAAGCAAACTTTTGCCCTTTATAAATGTGAGGAGAATGAGTGTCTCCTGGTTGTTCGGTATATTGGTGATGCCTTCTGTGGTCACTAACCCACTTGATTAGAGTATCTTCAGCAGCCATAGAACCAAGAATCGCGAGAATAATTTTAATCACAAGATTCGTTTTGAAGGTTTTATGTGTAAAGTATCTGTGAACACCCACAGTAATTCCCACCGAAGTTAAGCTGTACATACCCACTAATAGCCCTATCTCTACTTTACCAACCTCTAAGTGCCCTGCGAATCCAATTGCAATAATCAAACCGACAAAACTAATTAAGAAAGTATGGTGGATTAAAGCAAAACGCTGCTGTCGCTTTTGTAAGTAACTATTGGTTACTGTGATTTTTGGCCTCTGATTTGATTTATTATCAGATTTTTCTTGTATATGCATCAACTTACTCCATTAGTTATATTTTTAATTTGCTTTTCTAAGCATTTATCAAAATATTTCTACTTTTGGAACTTGATTAAAAAAATTTACGGGATTGTCAAAATACCCAATTGGTGCTTGAGTTAACAAGCCTTATTATTACCTTCTGCGATCTTACTAAATTCAAGCAAACTGATAGAATTTACACAAGGTAAGTTAAGATGCAACTTAAGGATTTTAGGATTTACGGATTGACAAAGTGATAGGATTGGGAATAGCCTTAACTGGCTTTATCGGTAGGCTTTGGTCACTGTGCGCCTCAGAAGTAAGCCATTAACTATTAATTTAATCTGTGGTTTTAATTGAGCCTAGATCAACCAAATTCAGCGCGATCGCTTTCGTATTTATCGTGTTGTTCCAATGCTTAAGTTGCACCTTAACTTACCTTGTGTAAATTCGATAAGTTTGCTTAAATATAACGTTGAATCTGATATATACATAAATCAATAAATTAATTTAATTTAATCTTGAATTTTGACTTTTGAATTTTGACGAACGCAAGCGGTTAACTCATGTTGACAAAAATTGTAATTGCCAAATACATATCAAAACCGTAACAGTTTGTGCTATTTTTTACGGTTCATAATTATACTTACAATAGTGGTTTTTTATGAATTTTCTACCAGAAATAAATATAAGAAATGCCTCATTACTAGAGATTCTCACCGAAAGAGCGCAATCTCAGCCGGAAGACTGTGCTTACATATTTCTGCAAGATGGAGAAACTGAAGCAAGAAGTCTTACTTATGGGGAATTAGATGCACAAGCAAGAGCTATAGCTTTGTATATGCAATCTTATGAAGGAGAACGAGCATTATTGTTATATCCTTCTGGATTAGAATTCATTGCTGCTTTTTTTGGCTGTTTATATGCTGGGGTAATAGCAGTTCCGCTTTATCCTCCGAGACTAAATCAAAAGTTGTCTCGATTATTTTCTATTGTTGATGATGCTGATGCTAAGGTAGCACTGAGTACTACTGCAATTCTAAGTGGTATTGAGAAAAGGTGGAATAGTGATGCGCGGCTAACTAAATTGAAGTGGATAGCTACAGATAATATTAAAGCTAATTCTCAAGGATTTGTACCAAAATCCATAACATCAGAGAGTCTAGCCTTTTTGCAATATACTTCTGGTTCTACAGGAAAACCAAAAGGGGTGATGGTTACTCATGGAAATATTATCCACAATCAACAGGTTATCCATCAAGCTTTTGGTCATAGCGAGCATAGTATTGGTGTTGGATGGTTGCCTTTATTTCATGATATGGGATTGATTGGTCATGTTTTACAGCCAATTTATGGAGGATTTACTAGTATTTTGATGCCACCAGTTGCTTTTCTCCTGAAGCCGATTTGTTGGTTAAAAGCGATTTCTAAATATAGAGCAACTACAAGCGGAGGACCAAATTTTGCTTACGATTTGTGTCTGAAGAAGATTCAATCGGAAGATTTAATTAATCTAGATTTGAGTAGTTGGAATTTAGCTTATAGTGGAG
>JBCCSG010000286.1:0-9582 GCA_039200565.1 Cyanobacteria bacterium P01_D01_bin.50
ATGAACTTGAGTTTCAAAAAGATGGTTGGACTGTACTTACTGAAGACAGAAAACTTTCCGCTCAGTTTGAACATACGGTTGCTGTCACGGATGATGGTGTAGAAATTTTAACTCTTGCAGAGTGAATTCTCTATGCAAATTATGTGGATAGGGAGGCGTTGCACTGTGCACGCCGTCTCTACATTAATTAAAAATGGATATTAAAATCACGACTACGTGAAATTTTAGTTAACCTGAACATCAAATATACTGATTATCCTCAATATTATAATTAAATTTACGGATACACTTGATACCAAGTTCGGTTAATTAGTTACTATATAACCCGATTGAAAAGATGGCGGTTATTACCTGTTACTCATTACTCATTACTTATTACTCATTACTCATTACTCATTACTTATTACTTTGCCTCCACAGATATGATAACTCATGCAGAGTACGGTATAGGTGGCAGTATTTTCTCGAAGTCGAAATAATAAACTTAAAATTGTAGTTATATTCTAGAATGCTCAACAATTAGGAAGCATGCGATGAATATATTTATTATCACAGTGGGTTCCCGTGGCGATGTCCAACCTTATGTGGCATTAGGTAAAGGCTTGAAAGAAGCGGGACATGATGTAACAATCTGTACTTGTTCCAGTTTTGAATCATTCATTACTGAGCATGGTTTAAATTACGGATATATGAATGACGATTTTATCAAACTTGTCGATTCAGAAGCCGGTAAGAAAGCAATGGAAAGCGGTAGTAATTTGTTTAGTTTGATTAAAACTATGCTGACATTACTCAAAGAATCCAAAGCCCTCACCAGAAACATGCTTAAAGATGCATGGAATGCAGCACAAGCAGCAAAGCCCGACATCATAATTTTTCATCCCAAATCAATGGCGGGTTCGCACATTGCCGAAAAACTGGGTATTCCAGTGTTAATGGCTGTACCAGTACCTCTTATTGTTCCCACCGCTGAATCTGTCGCTATTGGGTTTCCAGATTTGAAGCTTGGAGGCTGGTACAACAGACTTTCTTATCAGGTTTTGCATCAGGGTTACCATGCTTACGATGACGTAATCAACGAATTCCGCCAGAATGTACTCGGAATTGATAAAATACCTAAATCCATTAGTCCCATACAAATGGCCAATGGAACATCAATTCCAGTTCTATATGGTTATAGCGAATTTGTTTCACCACGTCCAAAAGATTGGACTAATACAACCCACATTACTGGTTATTGGTTTTTAGAGCCAAAGGATGATTGGCAACCTCCCATTGAATTGATCGATTTTCTAGAAGCAGGTGAACAACCAGTTTATGTTGGATTTGGCAGCATGGCAGGGCGCAATCCACAAAGAATCGCTAATATTGTCATTGATGCGCTACAAAAAGCAAAGGTTCGCGGTATCATTGCTACTGGTTGGGGTGGGTTAGATGCGGACAATTTACCAGAAAGCATCTTTAAAATTGATAAAGTGCCCCATGAGTGGCTCTTTCCTCGCGTATCGGCTGTGGTACATCATGGTGGCGCGGGAACAACAGCAGCCGGGTTGCGTGCGGGTAAACCTACCATCGTATGTCCTTTTATAGTCGATCAACCTTATTGGGGAGAGCGGGTTTATGCTCTTGGTGTGGGTAGTAAACCTATTCCACAGAAGAAGTTGACAGCGGAGAAGCTGGCTGAAGCTATTTTAGAAGTAACAACAGATCCACTCATTCGACAAAACGCAGAAACTTTAGGGCAAAAAATACGCTCAGAAGACGGTATTAGCAATGCGATGCTCCTTTTGGAGCCGCCTTCGGCTATCGCCGTCATAGAAAATGTTGCAAAATTTTAGTTTTGATGCGTAAAGATCTCAAAAGATAGTGAAGGTAAATTCACAATTTATGAGCAAACATCATGACTCGGGGACAAAGTTTTTTCGGAAGTAAGAAGTTTCAATTTTTCCTACTATCATTAGTAAGTTTCACAACCATAATTATAAGTATTCTTGCATACCTCTACTTTCCTCGTCCCCTGCCACCGAAACCATCAAAATTTACACTAATTGCTCATAGAGGAATTCACCAAACATTTTCTTTTGAGAACTTAGATAATGATACCTGTACTGCTACCAGAATTTATCCACCTACCCATAATTTTTTAGAAAATACCATTCCCTCAATTCGCGAAGCATTTAAGTATGGTGCGGATATGGTAGAAATTGATATACATCCTACTACTGATAACGAATTGGTTGTATTCCACGATTGGACAGTTGATTGTAGAACTAATGGTAAAGGAATAACCCACGAGCAAAGCTTGAAAACTTTGAAAAAATTGGATATTGGATATGGTTATACCGCAGATAATGGCAAAACCTATCCATTTCGAGGTAAATTTGTGGGAATGATGCCAACATTCGATGAAATTAAACAAGAATTTCCCGATAAAAAATTTCTCGTCGATCAAAAAGATCGGTTTGAAAAAACGATAAAACTTTTAGCAGATTCATTAAAAAAATACCCTCCAGAGCAACGTGAAAATATATATCTTTTCTCAGGAGAGGAACAATATAAAAAGCTAAAACAGGAAGTACCGGAAGTACAAAGAATTTTTCTGACTCGAAAGACAATCAAAAATTGTATTCCTCAATATTTAACAATGTTATTTTCTGGAAGTCTTCCTCAATCTTGTAGAGAATATGCTTTTGGAATACCAACATCTTATCTTAAATACGTTCCGGGTTGGTCTTCCAATCTTTTTCTTGTAAAAGCACGAGAAGCCGGATTAAAAGTCTATGTAATAGAAGTGGATACAAAAGAAGATTTTCAACAGGTGAAAAACTTACCCCTTGATGGAATTGTCACAAATAGAATTGAAATAATCGGGCCACTTTTAAAACGAGAATAAGTAGGTTGGCGTTGAAAATAGTAATTAGCACGAGTGAGTAGTGAGTAGTGAATAGTGAATAGGAATAAGGCAAAGGAGCCAATTTACATTCTGTAATATAGTTGGGTAAATTTTCGGCCGACTTACTAAAAATAGTGGAAAATAAAGCGCCATAATACATTTTACTACAAGCTTAAATGAGTGGATTAAAATTCTTGTATTTGGGCTTCTAGTCTTTTTTCATAGGTGCTTCCTCTTCTTGCACTACAATACAATTTCTTCAACCATTTTAAACTTGATTTTTGTTCTTTGACTTCCGATTGAGAATTTAACCACAAATTTTCGAGTAGCTTTACGTAAAGAGCTTCAAGACGAGTACTTTCCGATTTATTAGAAGAATTGAAGCTTAATTATATCCAACATACTAAAGAAGAAAACCCCGAAACAACACTTGATGAAGCAATGAAAATCTCGGAGGAAGGGTGAAAAAAGTTAGGAGTTAGGAGTTAGTGGTTAGGAGTTGGGAGTTAGTTGTTGGGAACTCGCGGAGTTTAAATTTCTCATCTTCCCCATCTTCCCCCTCTACCCTATCTCCCCCTCTCCGATTCCACAAACCCCTACAACACAAAAGATTCAGCCATTTTTATTCAAATATGTGATTTTATTAATTGACTTCTCAGGAAAATCTCATTTACCTATCAATGGTTTCTCAGATTGGTAGGCGAAATTAAGAACTATAGAACTTCTGAAAAAACAAATTAATCCAAAAGGGATGCATTATGTTACTTCTAATTCCAATAAAAAAAGGCTTACAAAATATATTAACTTATTGCCCCGATAAAATTTGATTGTAATGAACCTTTTAGGTAAACCATAGGCAATAAAAGCACTATAAGACAGCAACCACATGACAATATTCCTTACACTCGCCATTGTTGTCTTGGCACTCATTTTATTTGTTGCTGAATGGGTACCGTCAGATATAGTCGCTATTATTACTACCCTACTTTTAACAACTCTGGGTTTAGTCACTCCCCAAGAGAGTATAAGTGGTTTCAGTAACTCCGCCACTATTACCGTGATGGCGATGTTTATCCTCAGTGCAGGTATCGCACGTACTGGAGCAATTCAAATCGTTAGCGAACTGCTACTTAAATTGGGTGGAAAACGCCCTTTTCAGCAAATTTTTACTCTAGGGGTTATCGTAGGTCCAACAACAGCATTTATTAATAATACTGCAGTTGTTGCCGTGTTTCTACCTATTGTTGAAGAATGGTGTAGAAGACAAAAAATCTCTGTTTCTAAATTACTAATTCCGCTATCATATGCTGCAATTTTAGGAGGTATGATTACGGTAATCGGTACTTCTACAAACGTGTTAGCAAGCGGTTTATCCGAGCAATTAGGATACGGGACATTTAGCTTATTTCAATTCACTAAATTAGGGTTAATCACATTTAGTATCGGTTTGATTTATCTCGCATTTATAGCTCCTAAGCTGTTACCAAATCGTAAAAAACACACCGATGATATTATCAGCCAAGACTACGGTTTACAAGATTATATTACTGAAATATTAATTCCACCCGGTTCTAATTTAGTAGGTAAAACGTTACATTCTAGTGGCTTACAACATAAGTTTGATGTAGATGTATTAGAAATTATTTCTAACGAGACTCACTTTCATCAACCTCTAGAAGATAAAAAATTACCAGCTTGTTCGGTACTTTTAGTTAGGAGTAGCCGTAAGGATTTACTCAAAATTAAAGATGAAGAAGGTATTGAAATTTTACCCGAATTTATCAAAAAGAAAAAGTCTTTACAAGCTCAACTTGATGCTGAAGACGAAGGTGTTGCAGAGGTACTAATTCCTTCTAATTCTAACCTCATCGGTTCAACTGTCAAAGAAATACGTTTTCGTCAACGTTATAATGTCACAGTTTTAGCAGTTCATCGCGGACAAGAAATTACACGAGAACGCCTCAGTGAAATCCGATTAAAGTTTGGTGATGTCATCTTAGTACAAGGGCCAAAACAAAGCCTTTTAGGTTTGCAAATCAATCGCAACTTATTAGTACTCACACAGCGAGATTTAGAAACACTCCGACGTGACAAAGCTGCGATCGCCATTGGTATCGGTTTAGGAGTTGTAGTAGTAGCAGCGTTTAATTGGTTACCTATTCTGATAAGTTCTCTGATTGGTGTAGTATTAATGGTTTTAACTGGCTGTCTCAAACCTAGAGAAATATACGACGCAGTACGTTGGGACATTATTTTTCTACTAGCTGGTTTAATACCCCTGGGTATCGCCATGGAAAAGTCTGGTGCAACTCAATGGTTAGCAAATAATCTAGTTGCGATAGGAGGAAATCTTTCTGGTTATTGGATACTGACATTTTTCTTCATCATTACTTCCATATTTACAGAAATGATTTCCAATAATGCCGCAGTAGTTTTGATGCTACCAATTGCAGCAAGCGTCGCAGAGACACTCAACTTTAATCCTTTGGCTTTCATGCTTACCGTCATCTTTGCAGCTTCTAACAGTTTTATTACACCAATTGGTTATCAGACAAACACGATGGTTTACGGAGCAGGAGGTTATAAATTCACCGATTTCATGCGAGTCGGTACCCCACTAAATCTCTTGATGACAATAATCGTTCCACCATTAATTATCTTATTCTACGGACTTTAACAATTTTAAATTTTATGAACCGCTCTCCCCCTCTTTGACTATTCCCAATTACCAATTACCCATTACCAATTACCCATTACCCATTACCAATTACCCATTACCCATTACCCATTACCAATTACCCATTACCCATTACCCATTACCAATTACCCATTACCCATTACCAATTACCCATTACCAATTACCAATTACCAATTACCAATATTAGGAGTAAAACAATGTCTCAAATCAAAGGTTTAATTCAACCCCACGGTGGTAAACTCATCAACTGTTACTTGTCCGAAAACGAACGCAAAGAAACCCTCTTAAGAGCCTCTAACCTACCTCGTCTGACCCTATCTATTCGCAATATAGCCGACCTAGAATGCATTGCTACAGGTGTTTACAGTCCCCTAGAAGGATTTGTTAACGAACAAGAATATAACTCCATCGTCAAAGATATGCGCTTGAGTAACGGACTTGCTTGGAGTATTCCGGTAACTCTACAAATTCCTGAATCTGTAGCAGAACAATACAAGTTAGACTCAGAAATCGCTTTAGTCCATCCCAACGGTGATATACTTGCAGTAATGACCGTTACCAGTAAGTTTAAGCCAGACCAAAATTTTGAAGCAGAACAAGTTTACCGTACTGCACAAGAAGCACACCCCGGTGTTACAGCGATGCGTCGCGAAGGGGAAGTTTACTTAGGTGGCCCAATTAAACTTATCAACCCAGTTCCTTATCAAGACTTTCTCGATTACCGTTTGACTCCAGAAGCAACCAGAGTTGAGTTTGCTAGACGTGAATGGAATACAATTGTAGCATTTCAAACTAGAAACCCCATTCACCGCGCCCACGAGTACATCACCAAAATTGCTTTAGAACTTGTTGATGGACTGTTAATCAACCCCTTAGTAGGTCAAACAAAATCTGATGATATCCCTGCTGACGTGCGGATGAAGTGCTATCAAGTACTCATGGAAAAATATTATCCGCAAAATCGCGTATGCTTAAGTGTATTCCCTGCCGCTATGCGCTACGCTGGACCTCGTGAAGCAATTATGCACGCGATCGCACGTCAGAATTACGGCTGTACTCACTTTATCGTCGGACGCGATCATGCCGGAGTTGGGGACTATTACGGCACCTACGATGCACAATACATCTTTGATGAATTTACAGAAGACGAGTTACAAATTACTCCCTTAAAATTTGAACACGCATTCTACTGTACTCGTAGCCAATCAATGGCAACAGGTAAAACCAGCCCCAGCAGCAAGGAAGAAAGAATACACCTATCGGGTACAAAAGTGCGCCAAATGTTGAGAAATGGACAAACCCCACCCCCAGAATTCTCACGTCCCGAAGTTGCAGATATCTTAGTTTCTTCCATGAAACTAACCGCAGTTTAATCATCCACGAACACTATATACACCAATTACTAACCAAAAAGAGAGGAGAATCATGACATTAGCTAGCACACTTTCCATCGTTGAAGATATCGCTAAATTAGAATCCGAATACTCACAAAAAAGTCCGCAAGAAATCCTTGCATTTGCCCTCAAGCAGTTCGATAACATTACAATTTCCTTCAGTGGTGCCGAAGATGTTGTCTTGATAGATATGGCAGCAAAAATCAAGAGAAATATCCAAGTCTTCTCTATTGATACAGGCCGCTTGCATCCCGAAACTTACCAGTTTATCGATAGAATTAGAAAACAATATAGAATTAAGATAGACGTTATTTCCCCAGATGCAGCAGAAGTACAAGCATTAGTTAAAGAAAAAGGACTATTCAGCTTCTATCAAGACGGCCATAAAGAATGCTGTGCAATCCGCAAAGTCAAGCCATTACGCCGCAAACTGAAAACCGTTGATGCTTGGATTACCGGGCAACGCAAAGATCAAAATCCTGCAACAAGAAATAGCGTTCCCGTGATTCAGGTTGACACTGCTTTTTCTTCAGACGAACGCACATTAATTAAATTCAATCCTCTAGCAAACTGGACTTCTGCTCAAGTATGGCAATACATCCGTGCCAATGAAGTTCCATATAACAAGTTACACAATAAAGGCTTTATTAGCATCGGTTGCGAACCTTGCACCAGGCCAGTTTTACCTAATCAGCACGAGCGTCTTGGGCGTTGGTGGTGGGAAGAAGCTGCTGATAAAGAGTGTGGTTTCCACGAAATCAATTTAACTCAGAATCAGGGTTAATTGTTACTTGTCACAAATTTATGGAGATGTAGCGATGCTACGTCTCTACAAAGAAAATCAAATTCATCAATGTAATTGCAACAAATAAAATCATGAATATCAAACTAGTTCAAAAAATCAAAACAGATGGTAATTCTTGCCGTAAATCAGCAAGGGTTTTGAATAACCTTAAGGAATTAAACTTACTTGACAAAATAGACGAAATTATTGCTGCTGACGAACGAGAACAATCTAATAGTCAAGGATTTAATTTAGCTAGAGAACATCAAGTCTCTTCTGCACCTTTTTTCATTGTCGAGAATGATGAAGGCGTTAGTCGGGTTTATACAGCATATTATCGCTTCATGAAAGATATTTTCAAAATATCAGTTTCTGAAGAAGACGAAATCTCAGAAATGATGGCTCAAAATCCAGATTTAGATTACATCTAATTTTAATAGAGACGTTATTAGGACTTACGCAACCGGCATATTTTCCTCGTAGGGTGCTGTGACACTATGCTTGATTGTAAAGGAAAAATTCAGCTTTTCGTGTCACGCACCAAGCAGGGTTTTGTGACAATTGCGTAAGTCCTGGTTATATATAACGTCTCTACATTTTCATAATTTTACTGTTAATTAATTAGTAGCTAGAAAAATGGAAACTCCACACCAAAAAATCAAGGCAGAAATTACAAAAGCACTTCCATTTAATGCCATAATACCAGGATTATTATTAACTGCTGGAGTTGCAATTCTAGCTGAATATCTCAAAAAAATTCCATCCCTTTCATTATTTAGCTCGTTAATCATCGCCATTATTTTAGGAATAATACTTAAAAACACAATCGGAGTTTCTCAAATTTTCAAACCAGGAATTGCCTTTTCTTTAAAACGCATTCTCCGATTATCCATTATTCTATTAGGATTGCGCCTCAGTTTACCTCAAATACTTGCAGTTGGGCCAGTTGGATTAGCCATTGTGTTTGTCACTTTGATCAGTACTTTTGTATTTACTTGTTGGTTTGGGAGACAAATTGGAGTCGATCGAAAACTGACAAAATTAATTGCTGCAGGTACTTCTATTTGTGGTGCTTCTGCGATCGTTGCTACTAATGGGGTAGTAGAAAGTAAAGATAAAGATGTAGCTTATGCTGTGGCAATAGTAACCATTTTTGGTACTCTTTCTATGGTGCTTTATCCTCTACTATCTAGTTTCGTTCAGGTAACATCTGAAGAGTTTGGGATTTGGTGTGGTGTTTCTATTCACGAAACAGCCCAAGTAATAGCAGCCGCATTTCAAGGTGGAGAAATCAGCGGTGAGTTTGGTACGATCGCTAAATTGTCAAGAGTTATCTTTTTAGCTCCAGTTGTTTTAACTTTAGGATTTATTACACCATCTTCAAGAGATTCATCAATAGAAAGTAAATCGAAAAAGTTACCGATACCTTGGTTTGTCTTTGGATTTATTGCTCTAATGTTGCTGAATAGTGCGAATGTTTTTCCTGATAGCGCGAAGAAATCAGTAACTGAAATAAACCATTTTCTATTAACAATTTCTATGGCAGGAATGGGGTTAAAGACTAGTATTATTGAAATCAAACAAAGTGGAATAAAACCTTTATATTTAGGTGCGGTTTCATGGATATTTATCTCAGTTATGAGTTTAAGTCTTATCAAGGCTTTTTATTAATAAATTAAGAGAATAGGAAGTAGGGAATAGCTATTAAAGAATATGATTTTCTGTTCAAATTATTGATTAATTATTGGAGGTTTACAATGAAGAAAGTATTATTAAGTATTGCTGCATTAGGTTTATTTGCTCTTCCCGCCTA
>JBCCSG010000287.1:0-9553 GCA_039200565.1 Cyanobacteria bacterium P01_D01_bin.50
TACACAAGAACGATATCATCTATAGTTAATCGGGTACGTACACGACGTAACTCAACAGTTTTTTGACCTGAAAATATCTTTGATGCATATTCAGGTTTGATTGATAATAATAGTATATTGGCAGGCATTTGTATCCTGTATCTTCAATTAATTTTCAGTACCTATATTATATAATTGATGAAAAATATTATTATGAATTTTATATGGTGATTGAAATGTTATTTTTGAATTATCTAAAATTTGCTGAATTTTTCTCAGTTCTATCTTATTTAGCAGTTCAGTATAACCGAAACGAATAGCCATAATATTTCCATTTTCATCTTTTTTTATAGATAATATATCAGTTAATTTATAAACA
Organism: Cyanobacteria bacterium P01_D01_bin.50; assembly: GCA_039200565.1. GTDB lineage: Bacteria > Cyanobacteriota > Cyanobacteriia > Cyanobacteriales > Nostocaceae > Rivularia. The sequence goes on from JBCCSG010000287.1 coordinate 359, forward strand.
CCTAGACGCTGAAAAATTTGAAAAAGCTTTTCTGCTTTATCAATCAAAACTTCATCAACTAAAGAACAAGCTCGAATGGCTCCAACACCGACATAATTACTATATTTATCTTGACTGACATACCAAAGAATTCTAAAAGGTGCTTTGATTTTTCCAGAATTTTTTGCTGAACGATAATAAACAGCTTCTTTATTAAAAGCAAGCTCATTTTTAGCTCCAAATAGAGGTAAATTTTGGTTTGCTAACCCTTCATCAAATAAATCCTTAGCCCATCTAGGTTGAATGGGAAAGATAAAGGTTGGAATTTTAGCATCAATAATCTTTGCCGGAAATAAGAAACGTTCAATATTTGCTGCTTCTTGAATATCTTGGATGAAATTATCTGTCTTCAAACTATCTGCCAATTGAATACAGAAATTATATTCCTCTCCCAAACTAGAGACTATCTTTTTAAGACGCTTTGATAATTGAGATGCAGTTTCCACAACTGCTAAATTTATTTTCAAAAAGTCGTTATTAACTCGAAGAAATTTATGTTCCTGAATCGCTTTATAAATTGTATCTTGTAAATATTGGTCGTTAATTATTGTAAATTGCCTTCCTTCACGAGCCGAATCCAATACTGATTTGAAAATTAGATGCTGTGCCAAGGTTGCAGATAAAGGATTATCGCTAACGCGAATTAGAGGTATTTCTAATTCATGTTCGTTATGTTTACCATAGACTATTAGAGCTAGCGGTTTATCTTCTCCTTGTATAATTTTAAAGCATTCAAAATTTTCTGGATAGGTGAGAAAACGCCGTAATTTTTGTTGAAATTGTGCTTTTGTTTCATCTTGTTTCTCACAATAAAAATAATTTGTTATTGTTTCTTCTTCTCCTTTTTTTAGTGCTACTTTCTCCAATGAAGTTCCAGCCAAACGCATAGGCTGATATTCAGGATTTCTACCTAGTTCATCTAATTGAATAACTAGATTAATAGGTCGGATAATTGATAATTTAAAATCTTCATAAATTTCATTAGCAATATCTAATAATTGTGGTTCTCTTGTCACAAAAATATGGGAATCAGAGATAATAGCTCTAGCTAAATGATGTAAGTTAATTGACGATTTTAATAAATCTTTTTTAGATAAAAATTTTTGTAGTCTTTGTTGAATATCTTCTATTTTTTCTGATTCGCAAGGTAAAAGCGTAAACAGTGTACTTTCAGCAAATTGACGATGAAGTTTTCTTGACTCGTCATTACTAATATTATTTATCTGAATAAATATTCCATCAGTTATGCACAATTCTAGTTCTAGTTCTAGCCAATCAGCTAATAGTAGCTTTGATTCTTTACTATCAATAGATTCATCAGCATATAAATCAAAAAAAATCTGACTATCAATTACAACACAAAGTTTTGATTCCAGTTTTTTAATTGCAGCATTAGAAAATAGATTTGGATGACCATAATCGTACCACCAATAAGTGAGTAATTTTCCATCTTTACTTCTACCCGGCTTCTCTCCTTTAGGAATAAAACCTAAATTAGACCACATATTATCCAATCCATAATCATTTCGACAATGTAAGCCTATACCGTCATATTTATTTTTAGTAATTAGTTTGAGTCCATTGACAAGTTGTTTCGTAATACCATTGCCTCTATATGAGGATGCCACACAAAGATGAGCAATAGTAATACGCTCATAATTATGAGAACTACGAAATAATAAATAGCCAACACAGTTTTTTTCCTCATCAATAGCTACTAGTATTTTTCGCTTTTTAGCTGATTCTATAAAAGCTTGATCTGGCAAAAAACCAAGAGTTTTACGATTTTTATCTCCTAATTTTATTACGTCTTGTAAGTATGGGGATTTATCATCAATTGATTGAATTTTCAATTCATCTTCCTCCTGGAGCAAGAAAAGATAATTTCCAAAAAAATTAAGACAAATATTCTTTGCACTAGTACATTACGGTGAGAAGCGTAAATCTGTCTCTAAACTTATAGTCTGAAGGCGTTTGTCGAATTTGGCAAGAGGTTTAGGGAGCGAGCAAAATTTTACTCCCTCAAACTCTTCAAAGCCAAGAAACCCGCACCATAAACAGCTTCAAATCTCGGTAAAATAACCTTAACTTTCGGAAAATCTTCATAAATACAACTTACAAACCTCTTCCATATCTGAGATTTACTTTTCCAAACACTTCCAGTAGTTACTACCTCGAAAAAATCTTCCTCAACAAAAATCTCATCAATCACAGTATAAGTTGCTCTTACCAACTCATTCACAGCATCATCAATTATCATATTTGCAAATCTATCACCTTCAAAAGCTGCATTATCAACAATGGGAGCTAAAGCAGCAATTTCTTTTACACCTAATCCACTTCGATAAACTACCTCAATTAATTCTTCTATATGACTTAAGCCAAGATGATTTTTAAAATCTTCCACTAAACTTGTATAAGCTAACCTTCCGTCGTAAGATAGCAAAGCCATATGCATTCCCGTAACAGCAATTTTATAAGCACTTCCTTCATCACCTAAAATATATCCCCAACCACCGACTCTTTTAGTTTCTCCTCGATGATTTCTACCGAAAATTATTGAACCCGTACCCGCTGCGACTACAATTCCCACATCATTTCCAATTCCTCCCACTAAAGAAATTAATGCATCGTGAGAAATAATTATATTTTGCGGTTTTATATATTTAGTTACAGGTATTTCATTAATTATTTTTTTGATTACTTCAATATCTCTACCACGCCCGACACCAGCTAAACCTAAACAAATTGCATCTATATTAATATTATCACTGATAATCATTGCTTGATTAATAGCAGTTAAGATCGAATATTTTGCTGCTTCAATTCCGATACTTTGATAGTTTGATGAACCCGCTTCACCGCTTCCTAAAATTTTATATTTATCATCCATTAAAATACAAACTGTTTTACTTCCGCCGCCGTCAATTCCTAAAACAAAAGTCATATAATTTTGAATAAGTAAGTCAAATTAAATATAAAACCTCACCCTCAATCTCTCTCTTTGCTAAGGAGAGGGAGCGATACGGCAGGGTGAGGTTTAATTACTAAAAAAAGTGTGCGATCGCGCTAATTAACGCACCTTATAAGATAATTAATAATCTTAACTTGTTTGATTCTCTGCTTCTTCATCTAAAGGGATAAAAAATATAGTCGCCATACCAGGAATAGTTAATAAAAATACCAAGATAAAAAATTCTGGATATCCAACTGATTCTTGAATTGCACCGCTAATTGCACCGGGAAGCATCAAACCTAATGCCATTAATCCTGTAGATATGGCAAAGTGAGAAGTTTTATATTCCCCTTTACAGATATACATTAAGTACACGGTGAAAGCTGTAAATCCCAAACCGTAACCAAATTGTTCTAAAGAAACTAAAGGATAAACTAATTCTATGGGCGGCTTAGCATAACCCATGTATACATAAAATAAATCAGGTAAATTCAACGCTAAAGCCATTGGTAGTAAGCATTTTTTTAATCCATATTTAGCAATTACTAATCCCCCTAAAATACCGCCACTAATTAGAGATATTACACCAAATGTTCCGTAGACTAAACCATATTCTGATGTAGTTAAACCCAAACCACCTGCACCTGTTTCATCTAATAAAAATAAAGTGGCTATTTTCACTAACATTGCCTCACCTAATCTATAGAGTAAGATAAATGCTAAAATTGCAAAAATACCGTTTTGAGCAAAATAAGAGCGAATAACTGTTACAAATGGAATATCATTTATTGTAGCTTCAGATTGCCTTCTATCTCTTCCCTCTGGTTGTGGCAGAATAAAAAGATGAAATACAAAAAGTATGGCAAAAATTAACGATGCCAAACCAAGAGTGATACTCCAACTTAAGGGAATATTTTTAGTAGACTTTTCTAAACTTCCTGCTAAATATACTAAAAACCCCGTACTAAAGATAATTGCCAATCGATAACATAAAGTACGAATACCAACAAAAAAAGCTTGCTTTTCTTGACTTAATGCCAACATATAAAATCCATCTGTGGCAATATCATAAGTCGCAGAAATAAAAGCTCCAACTAGTAGTATGACTAAAGAAAGAGAAAAAAAAGTCGATGTTGGTAATTGAAAAGATAAAGCTAACATACCCAAACATAAGCACATGGCAAATTGCATGGTAAGCAGCCATCTTCTTTTTGTAGAATAAATATCAACAGCAGGTCCCCAAAACATTTTGACAACCCAAGGGAGATTTATTATACTCGTCCAAAATGCTATTTGAGCGTTATCAATTCCTAAATTTTTATAAAAAACTACCGACACCGCATTTATAATCATATACGGCATCCCTTCAGCAAAATAAAGGCTGGGAACGAAAGCCCAAGGTGAAATTGATTTGCTTTTCGGTTTATCAGTTTGAATTGTCATATTTGCAATTAACTAATGTTTTTTATGGGTAAATAGACAGAACTTATGTGATTTTCACAGACGTAAACCTGTAGTATCTTGTTGCCATAAATTGAAATAGAACAGGTCGAATCTACATTACAAAACCTCTATATTGTCACAAAAATCAGATAATTTTTGTAAATTTATTACCACCAATTACTTAGATATTGATGGTATTCATTGCATAATTGTATTTTCAAGTCAATATTTCTTTATACATCTATAAGAAAGTTAGGATTTATGAGTTAATAATTAAGAGTTAGTAGTTTAAATTTCTCCCCATCTCCTTGTCTCCCCATATCATTCAACCACGAAAAATAAATTAGATTTGTCAAGCTTCTGCAAGCTTGTGGCAAAATTTATTAGAGTTTATAGAGTCCTCCGAATATTAGAACTTTCCCAGCATGACTACAAATCTCCCGAGTCTTTACGATCCTTTTTCCACAGAAGCTAAATGGCAGAAGTTTTGGGAAGAGAAACTTTTATATAAAGTCTCGCCCAAAAGCGATGGCGAAGCTTATTCTATTGTGATTCCGCCACCGAATGTTACCGGAAGCTTACATATGGGACACGCTTTTGAGAATACTTTGATTGATTGTCTCACTCGCTATCACCGCATGAAGGGACGTAACGCTTTGTATCTTCCTGGTACAGATCACGCTAGTATTGCAGTACAAACAATTCTCGAAAAACAACTTAAACAAGAAGGTAAGACTCGTTATGATGTAGGGCGCGAGAAATTTTTGGAACGTGCTTGGAAGTGGAAAGCCGAATCTGGAGGTACAATTGTCAATCAATTGCGGCGTTTGGGCGTGTCGGTAGATTGGACACGAGAACGCTTTACAATGGATGAAGGTTTATCGAAAGCTGTTCTGGAAGCTTTTGTCCGTCTTTATGATGAAGGAAAGATTTATAGGGGAAATTACTTAGTTAACTGGTGCCCTGCGAGTCAATCAGCGGTTTCCGATTTGGAGGTAGATCAAAAGGAAGTTGATGGTAAACTTTGGCATTTCCGCTATCCCCTTACCGACGGTTCCGGTTATGTGGAAGTAGCGACAACTCGTCCGGAAACCATGCTGGGAGATACTGGAGTAGCTGTTAACCCCAGCGACGATCGCTATAAAGATTTCATTGGTAAGACTTTGACTTTACCAATTATGAATCGGGAAATTCCCATTATTGCCGATGAATTGGTAGAACCCAGCTTCGGTACTGGTTGTGTAAAAGTTACACCCGCTCACGACCCCAATGACTTTGAAATGGGTAAACGTCACGATCTGCCGTTTATCAATATTATGAATAAAGACGGCACCTTAAATGAAAATGCCGGGGAATTTCAAGGACAAGATCGTTTTGTTGCCAGGAAGAATGTAGTAGCGCGATTAGAAGCAGATGGCGTTTTAGTCAAAATTGAGGATTACAAGCATGCCGTTCCCTACAGCGAACGTGGTAAAGTTCCCATAGAACCCTTGCTTTCAACTCAATGGTTCGTAAAAATTCGTCCGATGGCTGATAAAGCTTTAGAATTTCTTGACGAAAAGCGATCGCCAGAATTTTATCCAGAGCGGTGGAGAAAGGTTTACCGTGATTGGCTGGTTAAGTTGAAAGATTGGTGTATTTCCCGTCAGTTGTGGTGGGGACATCAAATTCCTGCTTGGTACGCGGTTAGCGAAACTAATGGTGAAATTACCGATACTACGCCGTTTTTTGTTGCTAAAAGTGAAGAAGAAGCATTAGAGAAAGCTAAATCACAGTTTGGCGAAAATGTGCAATTAGAAAGAGATGGAGATGTATTAGATACCTGGTTTTCTTCAGGGTTGTGGCCCTTTTCTACCTTGGGTTGGCCCTCCGAAACGGATGATTTAAAGAAATATTATCCTACCAGCGTTCTGATAACTGGTCTTGATATTATCTTCTTCTGGGTAGCAAGAATGACTATGATGGCTGGTCAATTTACCGGAGAAATGCCATTTAAAGACGTTTACATCCACGGTTTGGTATTGGATGAAAACGGAAAAAAAATGTCCAAGACTAAGGGAAATGGTATCGATCCGTTATTATTAATTGATAAATACGGTACCGATGCTTTGCGCTACACCTTAGTTAAAGAAGTAATTGGTGTCGGACAAGATATCCGTTTCGATTACAACCGTAAAACCGATGAATCTCCCTCGGTAGAAGCATCCCGCAACTTTGCAAATAAATTGTGGAATGCAGCACGATTTGTGATGATGAATTTAGACGGGCAAACACCCCAGCAATTGGGAGTACCCGCAGCAACAGAATTAAGCGATAAATGGATTTTGTCGCGCTACCACCAAGTTGTCCAAGAAACGAACGATTACATGGACAAATATGGCATGGGAGAAGCTGCTAAGGGGCTTTATGAATTCATTTGGGGTGATTTTTGCGATTGGTATATCGAACTAGTCAAATCTCGCTTACAAGAAGATGCAGAACCCACATCGCGGAAGGTAGCGCAACAAACTTTAGCTTATGTATTAGAAGGAATTTTAAAACTTTTGAGTCCCTTTATGCCTCATATTACCGAAGAAATTTGGCATACCCTGACTCAACAAGCAGCAGATTCCACTCAAAGTTTATCACTGCAAAGTTACCCACAAGCAGATGCAAAATTAATTGATGCCGAATTAGAATCAGAATTTGAATTGTTAATTGGTACAATTCGCACAATTCGTAACCTAAGAGCAGAAGCAGATGTTAAACCTTCTGTTAAAGTTACCGTTAATTTGCAAAGCGAAAGCGTAAAAGAAAGACAAATTCTGAACACTGGAGAATCTTATATTAAAGATTTGGCAAAAGTTGAGAATTTAACTATAGCTGGAGAAAAAAATAGTACAAAAGTTGCCACCAAGAAATCAAGCGGTACTTTAAAATTTATTCTCATAGGTTTGCTAGCAATTGGTGTAGCAAGAGTCGCTTATACTGTAGCAAATACGATAGAACAAATTCCTTTCTTCGGAACATTTTTCCAACTAGTAGGTCTTGGTTATTTACTATGGTTCATCAGGATATATTTATTATCTAGTGAAAAGAGACAAGAATTACAACAAAAATTCTTCAAACAATCAGAACAAGCAAACCTTCCCCAAACAGAATTATCAGAACCCGCAGATGTCGGAGAAGTCGCAACAGGCGTTGTTGGTACCGTACAAGTACTACTTCCTCTCGAAGGGGTAGTAGATATGGAAGCCCTGCGTAGCAAACTAGAGAAAACCCTCAGTAAAATAGAAGGTGAAGTCAAATCTCTAACTGGTAGACTGAGCAACTCTAAATTTGTTGATAAAGCACCAGCAGATGTGGTAAAAGGAGCCAGAGATGCTTTGAGTGAAGCAGAAAAACAAGCCGAAATTTTACGCGATCGCCTCTCCCGCATCAAATAATTTAGTTAGTAGTTAGTGGTTAGTGGTTAAGAACTCGCGGAGTTAGGAGTTAAGAGTTAAGAATTAAAAAAATCACAACTCAATAATATTGAAGATTGTAATTATAACAACTATCAACTAACCATCAATTACCAACCACTAACAACTATCAACTATCAACTAACAACTAATTTTTATTAAATCATGCTTTATTTAGCCCAGGTGCATAAAAATGAATTTTTAGTTCAATCCGAATTACGGTTGTTAGCGCGTCAAGAAACTGAAAATATGTGGGCAATGATTCCAGAAGATGCTGTTATTCTTCTGGGTAAAGGTAAACATCTTACCGAGAAATTGCTCGTTTTAGTAGAACTTTCTCCCACAGGTGAAATTGAAAAAATTGAAGATGCTACCAATTGGATATTGGAACTAATACAGAATTATCTTACCACCGGAATTTCTCCAGAATTTTTACGCCAAGAAGCTGAACGTGCCGAAGATTGGCGACAAAACTTAACCCTACAAAATCAAGATTTAGCACGTCGTACCTTAGAATTAGAAGCACGTAGAGAACAAATTCAAGCTTTAGAAGAAGCACTTAAACGCGACAAAAGTGAAGCTCCTCAAGATGAAAATGTTGATAGTTAATCGTCGAGAGTTTTTCATTGTAGGGGAGGCAAATTGCGGTGTAGATTAACTTCGGGCAATATTGCCGTTGTGTTACGGCACAAATAAATTTGATTTTAGATTACTATTTAAATCATGCCGTAACGCACCATTGAATCTAGGTTGAAATGATGGTTTGCGCTATGACGACAACACATCCTACAAATAAAATAAAAAATTAACATCAATTGAGTTAAAAGTTAATATTTATTATTTTCTATTTACTGTAGGGTGTGTTACGGCAAAAATAACTTTTGATATAAAAATTACTATTTTGATAATGCCGTAACGCACCATTGAATCTAGGTTGAAATGGTACGTTACGCTGTAGCAAAAACACACCCTACAAATAGAATCAAAATTTAACATCAATTAATTTAAAATGACTGAACAATTAACTTCACAACAAGAAACTTTCTTTTTAAAATATTTAGAAAATTGGCGAAAAATTGCGCTTTCAACTGATCGAATTAACCGCGAAAAAGCAGAACAAGCAATTAAAGAGGCATACACATTAATTAACGAACCACAACCACAAGTACTCTTTTTTGATAGTCCTTATGCTGCTGTTATAGCCCTTGATAAATTATGTGATGAAATAGGCTGCTCGCAACTTCAATATCATGATATGTTTCCCCGATTATGGGAGAAACTAGTAAAGCCTTTAACTTCCACTCCTTCACTAAA
>JBCCSG010000288.1:0-9546 GCA_039200565.1 Cyanobacteria bacterium P01_D01_bin.50
TCTTTGTTTTCTGAAGAGATGACAGAGAGATTGGTGGAGGGTAAAGAAGTTTCTCAAGAATTAATTTGGCAAACTATCCGGCAAGCAACTTTGAATTTAGAACTCGTACCCGTACTTTTGGGTTCGGCTTTTAAAAATAAAGGAGTGCAAAATTTATTAGATGCGATTTCTTTGTATTTACCATCTCCTGTAGATAAGCATATTGTTACCGCAACAGTTTTGCAAACGGGTGAGTCTGTTGATGTGAGTTTGAATTCCGATGCGCCTTTAGTTGCTTTGGCGTTTAAATTGACAATGGAGTCTTTTGCACAATTAACTTATATCCGCATTTATTCAGGAATACTAAATCAAGGTGAGAGCATTTATAATTCCCGCACTGGGGAAAAGGTGCAAGTTGGTAAATTATTAAGAATGCACGCTAATAAACGGCAGGAGATACAACAAGCTGTTGCTGGAGATATTGTGGCAGTTTCAGGTATCGAATGTGCTTCTGGAGATACATTTTGCGATCGAGTTTTACGAGTATCTTTAGAAAATATATTCGTTCCCGAGCCTGTGATCACTTTGGCGATCGCACCTAGGAAGGAAATATATTTAGAGCGTATTTCCAAAGCCCTCAATCGCTTTCAAAAGGAAGATCCAACCTTCCGCATTAGTGTAGATTCCGAATCAAACGAAACCTTGATTTCCGGTATGGGGGAACTGCATTTGGAAATCTACATCGAGCGGATGAAGCGGGAATATAACGTAGAAGTTGAAGTTGGGAAACCAGCAGTAGCTTATCGGGAAACTATTTCTCAACCAGCAACCTTTGATTATCGATTCAAAAAACAAACAGGTGGGCCTGGTCAATACGCTCACGTTGTGGGGTATATTGAACCATGTGATGAAGCCTTTGTATTTGAAAATAAGATAGTTGGCGGTGCGATTCCCAAAGAATTCATTCCCGCTGTAGAGAAAGGTTTTCGAGAAGCTATGAACTCTGGATACTTGGAAGGATATCCGGTGACTGGAGTGAAAATCGTTCTAGAAAACGGTTCCGAGCATCCTACTGATTCTTCCGAATTTGCCTTTCGGATAGCCGCTTACAAAGCATTTGCACAAGCCTTTGTGAAAGCCAAACCGCATCTCCTGGAACCAATTATGCTAGTTGAAGTGGAAACACCAGAGGAATTTTTAGGAAGGGTACAAGGTGATTTATCAGCAAGACGGGGATTGTTATTAGGTTGCTCTCCCCTTCAAGGATATTCAATTATTCGCGCTGAAGTACCATTAACAAAAATGTTTGGGTACTCTGGTAACTTGCGCTCCTTAACTTCTGGTATGGCGACATTCTCCATGCAATTTGCTTGTTATCGAAAAGCATAAGTACTTGGGAATTGGGAATTGGGAATTGGGAATTGGGAATGGGGAATTGGGAATTGGGAATTGGGAATTGGGAATTGGGAATTGGGAATTGGGAATTGGGAATTGGGAAATAACGAGAAGAAAAAGTTAATTTCTCTCCCCATCTCCCCATCTCCCCATCTCCCCATCTCCCCATCTCCCTATCTCCCCATCTCCCCCCATTCCCTATTCCTTAATTTGAAAAACTTGAGAAATATTTTCTAATAATTCCTTCTCTTCCACTGAAAATTCCGAATCTGCCATTGCCACATCGTTACACAATTTCAAAACCTGACTTTTGACTGCTTCATTTTCAATACGAGCGTTGACTTCTTCAAGAAAAGCGGTTGTTTTCTCTTTATTTTCCAAAGCAGTTCTAATTTTGGCTGTAACTTTACCAAGATAAAATTCTAAAGATAAAGGCGATTCCCATTTTATATTGCTTGCATATTCATTAATGACTTCCTCTTCTGCAAGCTTGATATTTTTATCGCTATACATAGTCATCATCATTAATTCGATGATTGCTTCTCGTTCGTTTTGAGTTACATCTTGTTTAGCGATTTCAGTTAAAGATAAGCGTAATTTGTCTCCCATAATTCCCTTACTTTATTTTGTAAATACACCCTGTGTATTATATGTAAATAAAACACCAGATAAAAGTTATTCAGAATACATTGAAATTTAATTTTACTGATATTTTTGTTGTATTTACAGAGTTTTAGTTGGGATTAACAAATTGCGATCGCGTCTTTTTTGATTCTGGAATGGCTGCGATTGTCACAACACTCGGATATTTTTGTTGTATTTACGGAGTTTTAGTTGGGATTAACAAATTGCGATCGCGTCTTTTTTGATTCTGGAATGGCTGCGATTGTTATAACACTCGGATGGTGATGGTGCGTGACACTATTATAAGCCTTATAGCCACCTTCAAATAAACTCTAAGTGTCACAGCACCCTACAAAAAATGTGCCACATCGACATTTATTGATTATTGCTGCTACAAACTTAATACTTTATTTAGACTATTAACTTTCGTTTGAAACTTAATCCTACTGCTCCAAAGGATAATCCCAATAATCCTAAAAAAGTAGAGGGTTCGGGAACGCTGACAGAAGCTATTGAGGGTAAGGATGTAGCGCCACCAATAGTTCCGCTAGTTCCCGTAACTTCTTTATCGAAACTACCTCTTCCTGTATCTATATCAATAACAATCTGTTGTCGATTTGCCGTATAACCATATAAAGTCTCATTCTCGAAGAAAAGACCAAATATACTTGGAAAACCTATGTTACCAATCTCCGTAGCCGTACCATCCAAATCGATGGAAAATAGCGTGCTATTTGATGGTGTATTAGATGTTCCAAAAAATTGATTGCGTTCCTCATTAAAAACAATGTCCCCAGCAGAGGCAAAGTTAGGAATATCAGCGATCTGTGTTGCTAAACCGCTATTTGTATCAATACTATAAAAGTTACTCCCTCCAGTTCCGTAAAGTACTCCATTATCACCAAAACCTAATCCATTCAGATTATTTACCCCTAGATTTCCGATCAGGGTAGATGTTTTAGTTTCTAAATCGAGACTATACAATTGCCTAAACGTAGCACCAAATAGCTGTTTATCTTCTGATAAAGCTATATCCGTCAGTTGGGGTGCATCGATGATAACTGGTGTAAAAACTCCTGTAGATGTATCAATTGTTCCAACATTTCCAGGAGTATTGAAAGTGTGAATCAGAGAACTTGCTTGTGCAGGTAAGTTTTGATTTATAAGAAAACCCAAAGTAAGACTTAAGGCTCCAAAGGTTGTTTTCAGAAGCCGAGAAGTTATATTAATCATTAAATATTTGGAGAAAGATTATTATCTAAGCAAATTATCATACTCTTCATCAAAGAATAAGTGTTATCACTTAATTTCATGAATTTTTTACATCATCCTTAATCTTTCAACATACTTTCTGAGTAATTTACCAATAGCAATTGTTTATTTGCTGTTGGAGGACAATGCTGTAAAATTTACTGCTAATATCTAAAAGATTTGATGAAGAATAACTTTATTTATGTTCGCTTGAATAAGCTGCTACGCATTTAGTTTGTATAGTACTTGGGAGCATCTTGCTCCCACTACAACTTTTTCACATTTTTGCATTATTCAATGCCCGCTGCATATCAGCTTAAACCTTAACCTTATATTATAGAATCTGTAATGAGAGAATATATTACTGAGGCTTTTATTGAGCGGAGTCAGAAATACAGATATATCTTTGGGTTCTAATAATGAGAGATTCAAAAAGACTGCAATTAATGAAAACAGGGAGACTCAATACCGACAGATTCCACCCTTGAAATCTATAAATTGAGCAAAAATAATGGTATTATCGATTACCTATAGAACTTTTCTATGTGGAAAGTGGGAGTATAAATTTTTTATTCGATTGAAAAATGATTCAATCCTAATTAAGCTGCTACGCATAAAAGTAGTATATTTAGAAATATTATTTAAAAGCTAAAAATCTTATCCCTTCTGCATGACAGCCTCTTGCCAAGAGTATTGTGCATTTTTAATGCACAACAGCTTATAATGCATGTCCACCGCTCATTAAAAGACCGGCGATCGCTCTATAATGTTTGTGAATCATTCTCCAATATTGACTATCAAATCTTTGATTACCACTTCTCCAAAAGCTTCATTATCGAAAGAATCTGCTCGAAGTTTTACTTCCGGTTTACGAGCGTAACCGTTATCCATGACTACAGTCATCGGTATGACTTTGCCTTCGCCGCGAGGGTTATCGAGAACAACATTTGCTTTACCTTGTTTAATCCAAGCCCATATAAAATAGTTTGATTATTTTCATAGGCAGTGGTGTGTTTCAAGTTATAAACTAGTAACAAACAATTTTCCCATCCCCTATGCCTAATTACTTAATTATTTTATGTCAAAATTTATTGTCTACGCTTGTCCAGTTGGTGAATTAGCTACCCAATTAGAACTATACTTCCAAACAACTGAGGTTGAATGCGGTAAAAATACAGCCCATAAATATATGCCTCACTGTACTTTAACCGGATTTTTTGAAGATGAATTAATTGCTATTCCTATTTATATAGAAGCTTTAGATGATGCTCTAAATAATTCTTTATCAAAATATTCAAAGCCATTAATTAATATCTTAAATATAATATTTAAATCTGAATGGCATGGTTTAGAATTACACTCACCGATGCTAAAAAAACTAATTGCTGATTTTGCAACAACCGTCAATTCTCCAACTCGTAATGGGGAACTACGTTTAAAAGATTGGCTACATTTAAGTATTGCCTATGATTTTCCAGTAAAACAACAAGATTTATTGAAAATAATCGCAGAAAAAATCATTAATACCCAAGCATCTGTACAATGGGAATTACGTTTCTATCAACTACATTCAGATTGGACTTGGACTTGTCATAAATCTTGGATGTTGTAAATTGAATTATTATCACTCGTGGGTGATTGCTTTTTTTGTACTTGACGGGCACCCTTAACTACGAATCTGAAAAGTAATTTTAAGTAGGTTGGCATTGAAAATAGTAATTGGGATAAGGCAAGCCGGCAACAGGCAAGCTTGAATAAGGGTTTGAGGGTAATTTACCCAAGCTGTAATATAGCTTGGTTTATTTGTGCCGACTTACTTATTGTTATTAACCCACCATTTAGGGTGGGCTTTATTAGTTTGCTTAATCTACCTTTAATTAAGCAGCAGTATCTCCCAAGTTAACTTTAACTACTTTGTGCTTTTCCGCTTCTGTTTTAGGTAATATCAGGCTCAAAATACCATCTTTGTAATCAGCAATAACGTTAGTATTTTGAACTCGTGCAGGTAAAGGAATTACACGATGGAATTTACCATAGTGGAATTCGCTTCTAAAAGTACCACTTTCTTGATTTCTACTTTCAGATTTTCTTTCTGCACTGATGGAGACAGCTTTTTCTGTTACTTGTATATCTAAGTCTTTCCCATTGATTCCAGGAAGTTCTAATCTCAGATAAACTGCTTCTTCATTTACTTGTAATTCTGCAGCGGGAACTTTTGGTAAATCCCTATCAAATTGACGTTGAAAAGCGTTCAATTCTTGCCAAGGATTCCAGGTTACTAATGTTGTCATGGTTCTATCTTCTTTATTTGGTAATTAGGAATTTATTGATTGCGTTAGTCTCATAGTAATCAGACTTAAATAAAGTACGAATTCGGTTTATATGAATAATTTGATGATGAATACCGAACTTTTGAAGATGTTGATTTTCAAGGTTCGGTTAGTAGGAATAAATCAGTTTCGGTTTACCGAAAAAAGCTAAATTTTTTGGTAATTCAACCTCACTCTGTCTACATTATCCCTTGATAAGTAGTGAGGCGTTGAAAATAGTAATTGGGAATAGTGAGTGGTGAATAGTGATGGGGTGAGTAGCAACAAGGTTTTTAACTAAATTTACATTTTTTAATATAGTTTGGTTTATTTGTGCCGACTTACTTACCCTGCGCTGTAACATAGCCCTCGTTTATTTGTGCCGACTTACTTACAAGATGTTGAAAAACATGAATTTATGCCCAATACCCAATCCCCTAACTACTCCTATCCCCGGCTTATGATTACCTATTAGAGAAAGCAGGGAGCAGGGAGCAGGGAGCAGGGGAAGAGAGTAATTTAAATTTGTAATAATCCTTCTGGATTTACAGATAATAATTCACGTTTTTGCAAGCCTTCATGATGTAAAATAGTGTTTGCAGCTAATAAACCGCTACTAACTGCACGTTCCATTAAGCCGCAAGGAAAAGGCATTTTTACCCAATCTCCAGCAAAGATTAAATTAGGAATACTGGTATTAGTTTCTGGTCTTCTTTGATAGCTATTCGGTGGATATCCGGAAAAGTTCTTTTGATTGACTAATTCCCGATGTAGTATTTTGGCTTGTTGTAATTCTGGAACTATTTCATAAAGCTCGTTTTTAAAGGTGGTTAATAATGCTTCTTGAGTAGGGAATTGTTTTTCTTTATAACAGTAAGCATGTAATTCTACCACACTACCACCAGTACGCTCTGCCCAATCAATAAACTGTTTTTGAATGCGATGATAAAGGGTAATACTATCAGTTAATTCATAACCCGATAATGATGTAAAATTACTTTGTTCCCAAGTAAAATCGCGGTCAAACCAAAAACGACATACGGCGAAGGGATCAGCAATATCTAATTTTTCTACCTGTTGACTTACTTCCTCACTCACATCACCGTTTATTCGTTTAAATAATTGTTGTACTCCACCAACATCAGTGGCAAATACATAATAATCGGCTTTTAATGTTTGAGGTAATAAATTTGGTGAATTGCTTGCTACCAATTGCAATTCATTATCCTGACGCTGTGCGATCTTAAAACTTTCTAAATCTCGTTCTGCCGGTCCTTGTATTACTTTACCATCGCTGGAGAACATTGTACCGTGGCAAGGACAATGAAAATAACCATCTGCGGCCATTTTTACCGTACAACCCTGATGAGTACAAGTTAAAGAAATCGCTTCCTCTTTCTGATAATTAACTGCGTATACTTCATCCGCTGCGCCAAAGTATTCTAAAGTTGTTTCCGGTAACTTTTCTATATTATCGTTACGTTTTACCCAGAAAGGTACGTCAAGGGTTCCCTTCAAAGTTTTATTGCTACCAATTTGATAATTTAAGGAATCTATTTTACCTTCTACGACTTGAATTTCACTAACTGTAGCAGATGTGATAATTTTACCGCCGCTCTTTTTAATTTCCTCAGCGATGGGTTGTACCAAACTAGTACCCATGTCATCGCGAGTACCGTTAAAAGCTAATCCTTCTGGGTTGCCAAAAAAATAAAAGTGGAAGAATTGCATTAATTCTCCCACACTCATTAAATCTGGTGCATTTAAACTGGATTTTGCAAAGGGTAGAAAATATAAATCATACAGCCCTTGAGGAAAATCCTTTGCTACCCAATCAGCTACAGAAACATCATCAAAACGTCTGAAATTCTTTTCTCTTTCATAACCGCTGATTGCTTGAAAAACTTGTAAATGTTTGAATTTTGTTAAATTAATTCCCCATTTTAAGCGGTTGGGAGAAGCTATCGCTAAATCGACAATATTCCAAGGAAAAGCTGTATTCGTGGGATGAAACACCTCTGGTTGATATTTTTCACCTCGATAAACCAGAGAATAAAAATGTAACGATTGAAAATTATTTTTTATTCCTACTTCAGTAACTAAATTATTCAAATTATAATATTGCGGGAAAAAACCATGAAAACCATGTTCCATCCTGAAAGTTTCACCATTAACAGTTATATCCCAACTCGCTATTTTTCCCCCGAGTTGCGGAGATTTTTCCAACAAAGTTACCGCGAAACCTCTTTGACTAAGTTCGTATGCACAAGCTAATCCAGCTAATCCAGCACCAACCACCACCACACTTTTATTCTGCTGCGATATGCGCGGTAAATTTAAAGTCTCTTTCTCAAAAACTGTCGGTTGTGGCTTTTTAAACCTAGAGTAACCTACTAACCCAGTCACCGCACTAATACCAAATAATTTAATAATGCTGCGACGAGAAAAGGTAGATGATTCCTGTAAATTGGATTCTTGATTCATTAGTTACAGAACAAAATTTTCACTAAATAAGGGAACTATGACAAAAAAAACTAACTTGTTTACATCAAGTAATTTTTATTAGAAAAGTATCACTGCTTACTTTACCAGAACATACAAAATTCACATATTTATTTGATTTGACTTATTTAATGTTAAAATTTTTGTAGTTTAGGCAACAAATCATTAATTAAAATCCCTAAAAAAAGACGGACAGATATATAGTATACTAGTTTTGACTACTAAAAGTTAGGTAGGTTGCTTTTTTGTGGAATAATTAACATTATCTATAGAATCAGCCTCTAAGTGGGTGATATTAAAAATTCTCTTTCTTAAGCAAAATTAATTTATAATTACGTCATCGATTTATTTTTACATAATTTGACGGGCATGCTTAAAAGTTTTTTATTCAAAAAAACTTTTAAGGGAACCCTTGACTACAAGCAATGAAATTTTTGCCTAATTAAACTCTAATTATTTAGACTGAATATTTATCGAGTCTAATAATAACAAGGAAAGTGATATCCGGACAAAAAATCTAAATAGAAAAGATGAAATACTGGCGCGAAACAATAGCTGTAACTCGACGAATATTAATTGAACTATTACGACGCAGACGAAGTTTAATTTTTTGGAGTATTTTCCCAGTTTCAGTCTTAATTCTGAACGGTTATATTTTGGCGGAAAGAGCACAGTTATCAATGGAACAGGCTTTTGAGAGCGCTGCACCTTCAACTTTAGTAGGAGCAGCACTATTTTTTAGCTGTTTAGGTGGTAGTGTCGCGACGGTAGTTTCTGAAAGAGAACAGCAAACTTTAAAACGTCTATTTATTTCTCCTTTAAGTGGAACTTCTTACTTTTTAGGAATTTTTTTGGCTCATAGTTGTATTGGTATTGCTCAAGCACTACTTGTTTACGCAGTCGCGGCATTTTGGGGCGCGTCAAGGGTACCCGTCATTTAATGGTTCTATCTTTATGGGAGCATTAATTATTTTAATGAGTATTGTTGCTTATGTTGGGTTAGGCTTTATTTTGGGTACTCAATTAGCTCGTCGTACTGAAGATGTTAACGCTTTAGTTGCAGCTTTCGGAGTACCGTTATTAATTTTAGGTGAGGCATTTTTACCTGCTTCCTTATTTCCTCAAACCCTTCTCGATATAGCTCAGTTTTATCCGATTTTTCATATGAATGAAGCGCTAACCGAAATTTCTGCAAACAATAGTGAAATAGGCGATATTGCATCGCATTTACAATTTTTAGCATGGTTTGCACTGATCGTGGTTATCGGTGGATGGCTTTCTTATCGAAGGATGTTAATGGCGGAAAGAAAACTTTAGTAACTAGTTGTTAATTGTTAAGAGTTAGGGCTCTTCAACACTTAGTATGCTTAACTAATAATTGAAATGCCAATTAAGTAAACATCTTACTCTAAAATTATCAAAATTTCTGAACCCATATCCTGAGCGTTTAATAAGCTTCAACTTGTTGTTAATTCCCTCAACTACA
>JBCCSG010000289.1:0-9510 GCA_039200565.1 Cyanobacteria bacterium P01_D01_bin.50
ACTCGCGAATAATATGGGACTATACATTAGCACCACAATTCGAGAGAATAAATAATGACCAAGTTCGTTACCAATACCAATGACACCAGAAGAGAAGAAACTTTTAGATAGTCACGTCAAAGAAATAGCTAAAATTTTATACAAGAATGCACCTCCCGAAAAACTTGATACCTTTGAAGGAATTGAAACAGCCGTTCGTGACCAAGTATTAGAACACGTTAATCCAAAAATTGCATTTTTTTTATCTCAGAAAAAACAGGAACGGACAAGGGGCGCATCCGAAAAATAAGAAGTTGTGTTGGTAAAATTTTAATCACTAGAAAGCAAGCTTTACGTCTTGGAATTGAGCCATACAGAAGATTTAGCCCATTACTAGAGAAGTGTTGTTTGTTACTATCAGCTAACGAATCATTCAAAGAAGCGGAGAAAGACTTAAAGGTTCTCACAGGTATAGAAGTTGGTCATTCTACCCATCATAGGCAAGTAAAAAAGGTAGATTTATCAATGCCTAATGTCAAACAAAAATTAACAGAGGTTTGTTTGGATGGTGGAATGGTTAGACTTAGGTCAGAAAAAAAAGGTGAATCTGCTTATTGGAAAGAGTATAAAACAGGACGATTACAAGGAATATATTACGGAGCGTTTTTTCAAGACAATCTTTCTTTGACTGACTGGATTAATAGCCAAAAAATTGGTAAAACTCTTTACTGCCTCGGAGACGGTCATGATGGAATTTGGAAGTTATATAAAAATATTGCTGATTCACAATGTAGGCATGAAATTCTAGATTGGTATCATTTGAAAGAAAACCTTTATAAAATACAGGCTGACAAAAAGTTTTTACTTACTATTGAGGCGGACTTGTGGCAAGGTTTTGTAGAAGAAGCAATTAAAAAACTAAGAGAAACCAAGTATGTTGGTGTAACTAATTTTATAAAATATTTAAGTAAACATAGGCATCGTTTGGTTAACTATATGTACTTTCAAGCGGAGCAGTTAAGCTCTGTAGGTTCGGGTGCAGTGGAGTCAGCAGTCAAACAGATTGATAAACGAATGCAGGTAGTTGGTGCACAGTGGAAGTACGAAAATTTACCAAAGATGCTTCAACTACGCTGTGCCTATTTGAATGGGCAATTAGCAGCACCGTTCTAAAACATAAAGTAAACTTGGTCTTCAATAGAATACGTTCGCGAGTTATAATCGCGAATAAAATTGGTGTGTTTTATGCCCAGACCAACTTCAACAGATACTCAAAAAGATAAGCTAGTTCGTTTTAAATCTATAAAAAAGGCGATTCAAACCCTAGAAAAACAACAAAAAAAAGTTCTCAAGCAAGGAAAGCTTGCTCCATCCGGTGCTTGGGTGGCACGTTACCAAGTACGTCAAAATAACAAAAAATATTGGTACTATAAATTACAAGCAACAGAACCTTGTTTTCAATGTAAAAACCAATCTAAATTGAGTAAATACAAGCACTTGGGCAAAGCTGGTACACCAGAACATATTGATGCAGTTATGTCTGTTTTTAGACGTAACTTATGGGATGAAATACAGAATATAATTTATAGCCTTGATGATTGTCTACTAGACATTAGTTCTGGTTTTGAGCAAGAGGAGGAGAAATCCCAAGATTGAAGGAGCTATGTTATTCGCGAGAAATACTCGCGAATAATCTTACTTCTTTTATTTTTGCACAATTGGGATACTCCCAACTTTTCAGCATTTTCTGACTCAACTTTAAAACCGAATATTTGCTTTAAAGTGCTAACAACTCTACCCCAAGTAACGTCAGAAACTTTCTTCCCTAACTGTCTTTCATAAACCTGTTTAAGTCTTCTGTACTTAAGAGAATAAGTTTTCAGTGGCACATTTACTCCTCTGAATTACGTAAGTGTATATAAAATTAACTGACTATCCGGACAATCTAAAGATTCTGAACATCAGAACTAATAAAATTAAGTATCTGATATAAACAATTAGCCAGGCGGCATCAATACCCTTAGACGATATTTAAAAATAGACAAATAACAAAACCTAAAAAACGGTGATACCCTAAGTAATACCCACTATTCCAGCAATTTAATTTTCTTTAGACGCTGTTTAATACTCCCTCGTACAGGACACCCTTAAGAGAGAATTTAAATAACTTGTAGCAAATCTAATCTAAACTATGTAATTATAATTACTCAGTTTGCTGTGTATGTGTTGCTTCCATATCGGCATTGATTTTGTTAAGAATTGCCGATGCTGCATTGATTAAAAACTCAGATTGGTCGATACAGCATTGAATACTAGAAGCATCTTGAATCATTGCCATTGCTAATACATTCGATGGCTCTACTTCACTAACAATGTAATTCAAACTGCCTCGTATATTGTCCAGTAATCTATCAGTATCATACTCTTCAGTCGCTAAGTCTTTTAACTCATTCAACACGTCAATTAGTGTTTTGATGTGGCGTTGATGTGCTTTTAAAAGTTCGACAATCATGTTAATCGTTCTCCTTAGTTGATTAAAGATTTATCGGGACAATCTTCACTTTGTTCTTTTGGATGAATTGCACAAGGCAACAACTTATCTCTACTTGCTCCGATACAACCGTGACAGCTAGATTTGATATTTCTTGCTTCCTCAATTTGCCAGTAAAGCGCATCTAATTCTTTGTCAGCTTTGCTGTATAGATTTGTAGAAATTAGCGTAATAGCAGCCGAAGAAAGGAAAGCAAATGCGCGTCTATGAAACACGCTTTTAGAACATCGATTGCTATGGGGAAATAAACCAAGCACGGCACCCAAACTTATCAAAGTAGTAATCGTACTTATTGATGCAATACACTCTAGAATATTCGTTCTTTTATATAGCTTTGAGCGCTTTTGAATCAATTCATCAAGCATCTTTAAAAGCCTCATCCAATGTGGTTGAAATTTGTTCAAGGGCATTATTTAATCTGCCTTTAATAGTTATGTCTGGTGCTTCTGCAATCAAATCGTTAAGCCGCTGCTCAATCGTTTCTAATTCAAACAATGATTGTGTATCCATGTTGGTAAAATAATGATGTTCTATTGCTTGCGGCGGTGGATACACCCCATGCCCGTTTATGCGGGCATATTCCGAATTTTCTAATGCTCTAGAATTAAATTCTTGCTCAATGTGTCCAGGTTTTAATTGAGTAAACGTTCTAATCTGCACATCCCCGTTATTTATCGGCTCTAATACCCTATGTTTGGGAATTATTTGCCATACTTTCATCTCATCCCAAGCCCCGGCTCTGTCTAAGCTTGGTGAGGATCGAGAAATAAATGTTTCTTTTACTGGTTCAATTATCTGTACTGCTTCTGGGTGAATAGTTTCGGCAGTTTCATTATCTTGGGTAGCCTCAGATAATTCTTCACCAATGCCCTCTTCTTCTTCGATTAATCGGTTAGCCAGATATAATAACTTCTGCTTACCTTCTGATGTGCGGATGTCGTAGTTAAAAGTAAATTCGTCTCCCAGATAGTTCGCGATCGCAATTCTTAATAAAGAATATTTCTTGCTTTCGCCTGACTTCAAGCTTGCTACTAAATCAATAATCTGTTGCATGATTACAGTTCCTATATAGATGGTTCAAAGCCTTCCTGCACATGGGTTTTTCCGCTTAAGGATTGTTGGGTAAAAACAGGAGGGTAATTGTTTTCTAGTCGGTGGTTTGTTCAGCCATAGTCGATTTTTTCCTAAATTAAGGGGTATACGAGTCTATCGCGGTGAAACTGCTGTGTTTCACGCGGGGTAGGGGTTTTGAGAAATTTGATTTTTGGTGATAAGTCCTATAGTATCTGTAGGGTACAAAAACATCAACCCCTATAAAAGCAATTGAATATATAACAACGGTGTAGATATTATGGACTTTACAGATACAGAATTATTATGGATGCCAGAAAAACGAACAGGTCAAGACTTGGTAAGAATTTACTTACCTATTGAGTTGAAAGAAAGATTTAAGTTATACTGCCAGCTTAAAGGGACGACTATGACCGAAGTAGTAAAAGACCAAATAGAAAAACTAATTAATTCAAAAGACTTCTCTAAACTTCTAGAGGATAGGTTAAAAGACTCCCCCAAACCCGATAAAAACAAGGGAGCAGCGTAGCATAACCATCATTATGATTAACCCAAAAGCACTTGACGTAAAAACGCTTCCTTGGCTGCCACTGGAAGAAAAAGCAGCATTCCCAAAAAAACCAGCAATTTATTTTGCTATCGATTCACAAGGTACTGTGCAATACATAGGACGTAGCGTAAACGTCCGTCACCGTTGGGGAAGCCATCACAAGTATGATGTTTTATCAGAAATAGGTAACGTCAAAATAGCTTACTTATTTGTTGATACGGTTGAATTACTACCAGAAATTGAAGCAGCGTTAATTGAGTGGTTTGACCCGCCACTAAATAATTCACTGACTAATGCAAGTAAGAAGCAACCGATTCCTAGTCTAAAAATCAACTTTCCCAGTAGGGAATTAAAAGATAAGTTCAAAGCAACTTGCGCTTTAAACAGCAGAAATATGAATGAAGTGATTATTGAATTTGTTATGGAATATATTGAGCAGCAAGAAGAAAATTCTTCTAAAAAGGGTAAGGGGACAGCGTGACAGCAAGCCAAGATAATTACTACACAAGCGTGCAAGCTAAAACCTGTGTAAGACAGTCACAGATTGTAACTTGTACATTTCAGCGACCAATACATATAACCAGGTTGGACGAACGCACTTCTGATGTTTTTATCCTTGCTGGAGAGAATATAGGAATAACCGTATTTAAAGATGGGAACTGGAGGTTTGAGCCTGATGAGTAACTTTGAGGAGATGAGTATAAAAGAGCTAAAAGAGTTTTTAAAACATAATCAAGGGAACACAGAAGCGTTCCATACGCTGATGGATAAATTAAATGCAAGACCTAATCAAAAAATTTACAGTCCGAATGAAGTTGACAAACTAGAGGAATTAATAGCGAAAAATGACAGTAAAAACTCTTAATTCTATGTCAAAAATGAAAGTGATGCTGAGCAAAAGTATTGAGATTGTAACGGTTAACAGGATCTATTCCCCTCTTGATTTTGGGAGAATTAACTTAAAATCGCAATCTTACTTTGAATAAACAACATAAAACAGCGGTAGTTGATGGCTTTCCGCTGTTTTCAGTGTGGATGCTGTTTCTTACTTTTTACGCAGATGTTTTGATACTTGCTTCAATCGTTGGCAAAGATAACAAAAAATCAAGCGTATACCAGATTGACGAGATAGTCAATCTACTCAATCGGCGCTTACTGTAATAAGATATACGTGACAATTTTCTACGCTGATACTGCCTGCAAATATCTCGATTATGGTTGATGCTTTACATGGTTTGAGGTCTGCGAAGAAATTGGAACAGTCTTGCATATATGCGTCTTGCATCAAAGCAATGCACTGGTGAAACAAACGTAAGTAAGTTTCTGATTAATGCATCTTTCTTGTTGCATCTTTGCAGCGCACTGGTGAAACAAACGTAAACAAATTTCTGATTAATTTGTTGTTAGTCACCTACAAGACTGACCACAATAAAACCACTTAATTTATATCAGAAATTTTGAGATAAAGGAAAGTCAATCAATAATATTCTGGAGAATCTTCATATTTGTCTTTAGATAATATTTGAATATCAACTTCCCGTATCCCTGACTTACACTACGTTTCATCAGTTCATAACTTCGCTGCAAGGGGCAATAAACCCACAAAATTAATTTGAGCAGTGAAATGACTTTACAATTACAAGACCGCAAAACTTTCGATATCCGCAACCACGTTGAAAAATTACAGGCAACAGGTGAGAAGAATCGCTACATCTGCCCGTGTTGTGGAGGAAATAATTTTACGATTAATGAAGACAACGGCGCTTATCAATGCTGGAACGGATGCGAACCCGCTGACATAAGAAATGCCATTGCCCCCCTAGAAGGAAAGAGACACGCCCCCCTTCCCCGAAACAAACATGACGAAAAGCCAAAGAAAAAATATAAGCCCGCGCCAATTCCAGAAGGTGCCAAGTTACTCACCAGCAAAGAGCTTGGGGATATTCCACCTTGTGAGACATTAACTAGCCCTCCAGCAGGAGTGCCGAAAGCACAAAGAAAATATGTTTATCATTACTCAAAAACCCAATGGGTTTGTAGATTTGAGTGGGAAGATTCAACCAAACCGAAAGGATATGACAAAACTTTCCGGCAGTACCACCGTAATGAAAACGGAGTAATAATTGGGAAGAAAGGTGATCAACCTTGGAATCTTTACCGAATCGATGAAATATTAGCCCATATAAATAATGTAGAATTTCCCGCATTGCTATGGGGAGAAGGCGAAAAATGTGTCGAAATTGCTCGTTTGAGCGGGATTTTATCTACCACTTTACAGGGTAGTAATTGGAACGTACCGCGCATAAAAGAAGGATTAAAGCCGATTGCCTCTATTTCACCCCAATGCGTTCAGGTGTTTATTGCCGATAGCGATGAAACCGGGCAGAAGAAAGGGGAGAAATTTGAAAAAGCTTGCGCCGAAGTTGGTTTACCATGCGTAATTATCCACACAGATAAAGTTTTTGAAATTAGCGGGGACATTGAGGAGGTGCTTGAAAGTATGGATACACCGGAGTTTATTAAAAGGTTAGAATCGGAGTTGCACCACAAAGCTCAACGGGATTTGGAGAAGCTGAAAGCAGCTTTTGAGGAAGTCCCAGAGATAGAACATCCCGGCATTGCTAAATGTAAAATGGCTCAAAAATATAACTTAATCGCAGCGGCTTGGGGTCACAGGTTGCGGTGGAACAACATGAAAAGGCGCGTTGAGCTTGACGGTTCCCCTCTCCCCCTTGACGGCATCAAATTGCGCATTGCTTTAGAATTCGACATTGACGTGAATAGAGAAAATGCCGTAGAAATTATCTTAAGTTTAGCTAAAAAGAACGAATATTCACCCTTTAAAGAATATTTGGAAGCGTTGCCAAATGGAGACCCAGAGTTTTTAAATTCCTTAGCATCGCGGTTTCTGGGTACTCATGACCCATTACACCAAGCTTTACTCAAACGAACTTTGATTGCAGCAGTAGCACGAACCTACCAACCCGGTTGTAAACACGATACCATCTGCATTCTGAAAGGTAAGCAAGGTGCGTTCAAATCAACGTTTTGGAGCGTTTTAGCTGGAAAAGAGAACTTTACTGACGACCTTAGCGGTACTGACAAAGACGAGATTTTGAAATTGTCCCGGTATACAATGATTGAGTTTTCTGAGTTTGAAACCGCTTATAGAAAAAAGGAAGTATCAGCACTCAAGGCATTTTTGAGTAGAGAATCCGATTCTATCCGCGTTCCCTATGGTCGTGATGTACAGGAAGTTCTCCGCCCAAGTATATTTGTTGGCACAACCAACAAACCCGAATTTCTCCACGACCCAACAGGTGAAAGACGATATTGGGCTGTCCCCGTAAAATGCGATCGGATCGATATTCCGCAATTAAAAATTGACCGGGACGCGATATGGTCAGCGGCAAAAGCTGCTTATTTAGCTGGTGAGCAATGGTGGTTAACTTCTTCTGAAGATGAAATGCTAAAGGCCTCCAACTCCGATTTCGCATCTACGGACGTTTGGGAGGAAGTTATCAGCGGTTATATTTCATTGCAAAGTGAAACTTCGGTGCGAGAGATATTGAGCGAGTGTTTAAAAATTGATGTTTCAATGCAAAACCGGGCATCTCAAATGCGAGTTGCTGAAATATTAACTCGGTTGGGATGGGTGAAAGGGAAGAAAAAGAAAAAGCATTCTCGGACGATTCAATGCTGGAATAAAATTCCTCAATTCAGCATTTTGGAGGAAACAACCGAGGTAGTAACCGAGGTTGCAACCAAGGTAGCAACTACCTCAAATGAAGACATATCAATGCATACAGAGAATGATAATACTACAGTTACTACCTTTTCATCAAATTTAGAAATTAACGAAACTGAAAATTTAATTAACGATCAAAAAAATAATTCTTCTTCTCAGCAAAGTTTTGAAAGGGTAGGTAGGAACCAGGGGAGTGAAAACGTTCAAGTGCAGTCTGGAAGCAGCTTTAATAAGGTTGTGAGCTCAGAGGTTACTACCTTTGAAAACGTAAATGTTGGTTCAACGGTTTACCCCCTCTGTGGAAAATATCAAGGTAAAGAGTGTAAGGTAAGCGCAATCAGCGATGGAGCAATATGGGCTTACCCGATATCAAAGCAATTGGGCGTTCCAGCAGTTGACTATTGTGCAAATCAATTATCATTCCATCCCCCAGTAGCAATGGCCAAGGAAAAAAAAGATGAGGCGTATCAACCTTCTATCAATTGGGAAGGCGAGGAATACCTAGAAAATCTTGATGATTGATTGTATCTTGCTTGATAAAAGCATATTTTCAGGCACAGCTAAAACAATCGCTAACGGCGGAATCAGCGTACTAGAAGCGGTAGGGGCAGATCGTGTCCGTACTAGAATGCATGGGGAAAACCGTATTTAAAGCGGTTTTGAGTAATCCTGACGGCAGCGAGTAGGAGAAGATTGATCGGAAAAATATTACCGATTGATTGCATCACTCGATGATGATTTTAGATTTAGCAAAGTTCATCCACCCCTCCCAGTCATAGACAACATAAAGCTGCAAAAACTTCCTCCGTATCACACCGTAAGCGGCAAGCTTTCATACGACTCCGGTTTTCTGTTGGATAGAATGGGGCGGGCATTTGTCGGGTATCAATAGGCTTCACTATTTTTTCAAGTGGTCAATTAGTAAAGATTTTTAAGGAATTTCACTCTTTGCAATCAATTTGAACAGCTTTTATACCTGTAACAGGTATAAACCATGATTACATTTACTTTTACCTGTTACAAGTATGGGCAAACCCAAAGGTGGAAGGGGGAAACGTGCTTCTTACAAAACAAGCGTCGTTCGAGTACCAAACCCAATAATGCCGCAAGTATTGGAATTAATTAATCAATTTCATGAAGAACCAAAATTCATTACCACCAAAACCTGCCCTTATAAAAAAATATCCGCATTGTCTGTAACCTGGTTTTACAAAATGTTCTATCTTGAATCCCCTGAAGATGATTCGGAATACATTAATCAATGCAATTTAGTCAATGAAGTTATGTGGCAGATTGATAATTCTTTTATTGGTGCTTCATCAGGGAGTGCCTATGAAACCGTGGATTTGCTTGTCAAATATGGATTGATTGAATTACCAAAAAATACTATTACTTGCACTGTGCCCCAATTTGCTGAATGGTTCTTTGGGAAACAGATGAAGTTAAATAGCATAAAAGAAGTTATTATATCGGCTATTTCCGAGGGCAGGTACGATATAATCAAAGCTTTCGGTGTACTCGACAAACCACCAATTAACCGCTTTGAATATTGGCATCACACCTACCGTAACCAATTGGGCAAGCCAAATGTAAACTACTGGCAATGGAAAA
>JBCCSG010000290.1:0-9395 GCA_039200565.1 Cyanobacteria bacterium P01_D01_bin.50
ATCTATACCGTTCGATGGTTAGCAATCCATGCCTTGGGAGTGCCTACAGTGTGGTTTTTGGGAGCAATTAGTGCAATGCAATTTATCGCCCGTGACCCTGACGAGCCGATTACATTTGGAATTTTTGGGTTCGACTCACCGGTATTAATAGTATTGTTGCCACTAATTTTTTCTGTTATTTGGAATGCGATCAACTTTGGTAAGCCTACTGTTCAAGAAATTCAAAAGTTCTTTAGGAGCTAGAGTATTCTTTGCTTTAACAACAGTTTTCAACTACTCTCAAGTATTTAACCAGTAAGGATATAAAGTTTCACCGGGGATTACTCTTTCTTCCCGGTGGAAAATTACTGGTGTTGAGTGAAGGGAAAGAGGGATATAGGGGGAGGAGTAAACTACTCCCTAATTTTGATTACGTTTCTGATTTAACCATCCTGTAAGAATAGCCAAACCAAACATACCTAACAAAGCAAGTCCAAGCATCCATTTTCCTTGAGCAAATATGCCTGCACCCAAAGCAACAATCGGAGGTGTAGAAACCACTATCCCCAAAATCAAAGCTGGAATAAATTTATGCCAGGGCATTTGCGTAAGTCCGACGGCATAACAGACAAAATCAAATAATCCGGTCATCAAAAACCCAGCTACTAAAAATATATTATTTTCTAGATGTTTAGAGGCTAGGGAATTAACTTTACCCATAAACCTTTCGCCGACAAATCTTTGTACAATGCCACGACCATAACGTTTGGCAATGTAAAAATTTAAACAACAGGCTGCAAAATCGGCAATGAAAATTATAATGATTGCTTTCCAAAAGCCAAATAAAGTACCTGCTAAGACTGAATAAGCTGTACTGGGAATTGCCGGAATCACAATGCTTACCGTTCGTAGCAACAATAAAGCAAAAGGTGCCCAAATTCCTAATTTGTTCACATTTGCACGAATTGGCTCAATTCCGACTCGATTCACAAAGGCGATGGCTACCACAAGAGCAATTCCCACAC
The DNA here is from genome assembly GCA_039200565.1 of Cyanobacteria bacterium P01_D01_bin.50. Taxonomy (GTDB): domain Bacteria; phylum Cyanobacteriota; class Cyanobacteriia; order Cyanobacteriales; family Nostocaceae; genus Rivularia. The sequence continues at coordinate 1,005 of JBCCSG010000290.1, forward strand.
AAAATAATCCCAAAATATCAACCCATTTTCTGCGTTTGGATGAGGATTTTGGTTCGTTTTGATCGGTTTGAGCGGGTGATAAGTCTTTGGTATCGGGTGGATAGTAAAGTTCATCTTTGAGAATCCAGCCAGTTTCTTGTTGTAGATAAGCATGGGTACTCATTCCCAGCTTTTTGGCTGAAGTTGCTACGGCTTTATAATCAAGCCCTAATAAGTCACAAAGCTGGCGCTGACGGATTCCATTTGGCTCCTGCATGGATTGAGGATAAAATTTGCATCAATGTTATTTACTATAAATATTACCAAAAAGGTTTCATCCTTGAGGAAAATTTTATTTACTAACAACATCCTTTATCGCTTTCATTGCTGAGATAATTGCTCCTTGAATCCAGCCTCTATCAAGAGAGCAATGTTCTCCAGCAAAAAATAAATTTCCTTCAGGAGAAATAGTGTCTTCATAATAATTAATAACATCTCCAGGTTTTTGAATACAAAATGCTCCGACCGCCCATTCATATTCATCCCAAAACATTGAAGCGCTATCATCCACCATATCTTTTTCCATAATTTCTGGATGGAAGTTAGCAATTGTCTTTTTCACTACTTCTTCTCTTTTTTCATGAGATAAAGTACCTAATCTTCTTGCATCTACACCCCAAGAATAACTACCAAGTAAAACACCAGGTCCTTTACTGATATTTTCATCAATTACTTCTCTTTCGTATTGTACAAATGAAGTATGTGATCCTTTATTTTTACTCATTTTACAAATACTTATAGGTCTAAAATTATCAGATGGATAATAAATGGTTCGATTGATTAAATCTGTTTGCGAACCACTACCAATTATGTTATATTTGGTTTCCCAAAATCTTTGCTTACAGTGAAGTAATACTTTAATTGAAGAAGTGTAACTTAAATTTCTGATTGCTCTATTTTTGCTTTCACTTAATCCAACTAGTTCAATTCTTCTTAAAACAGGAAAAGGAATAGTACAAATTACATAATCGCAATCAATTGATTTTATATCATTTTTATCTTTAGTATTTCTCAGGACAATTTGAATTTTTTCATCTTGTTTTTTAATATAAATTACTTCTTGATTGTAGAAAATCGTATTTTCTGGTAACTTAGAAGCTAAAGTTTTGGGTAATTTATCAAAACCACCAATTATTTCATCTGCGGAGCCATCTTGATTAGACTCGCGAGGTTTGAGAGAATATTCATCGCGCAGAAATAATGTAAGAGCCTCGTTCCATCTTACTTCCAATCCGGTAATTGCACCAATTAAATCTAAAGTATCTTGGCTGTTAACAAAATTTTTGAGGTAATCAATTAAAGTTAATTTCTCTAGTTCTTTAATTTTTTGGGTGATTGGTCCACAACTAAATAATGCTTCCAAATCAGCTTTGTTCGACTCAATTTCACAGAGTAAAGAATCTAGTGGACTACCTAGTAGAACCTTTAAATTTTCCCCATTAGCAATTGCTCTGTTGATTTTTTCTCTTTCTCCCAGACTTAAATTTAAATTAGGAATAAGTTTCTCTAAAACTTCACTACGTTTACAACTAATTCCTTTAATATAATAAAAACCATCATCATCATCGTGATTATCAACAAATTTACGAAAGTCTAATTTACATACTTCCTTGGCATAATATCTCGTATGATCGTGACTTTGAGGAATTCTCATCGCACCCAACTCATGATATTGTCCATCAGAAAATCTTTTTGTCCAAACTCTACCACCATACCTTGAACTCGCTTCATAAATAGTTACTTGATGTCCTAATCGAGATAATTCATAAGCAGAGACTAAACCAGCCATCCCAGCACCAAGTATGACTACTTTTTTGCGTTGTTTACCCCAATCTAAGTCTTCAATCTCATGTAATTTACTTTCAATTGGTTCAAATATCCCGTGCATTATTTTTTTGCTTTATCTGTGACATTTATTTACGGTGTATATTTTAATCGGATTGTCATTTGAAGAGCGAGAGTTAATTTATACTTTCTTCCAACAGTATCAATATTAGGGTAGTAATTTCTTCAAGAGGTTGGGATTGTTTCCCTACAATACGTTTTACTCGTAATGACAAATTATCATTGTCTAAGTCCTATTTATTTTACTTTCAAAAATTGTGGGATATATAATCGGCATTAATTTATCAAGAGTTAATCCAATCATTCTAGTACCGTTAGCATAATGCCACAATTGTTCAATTTCATGGACATTATTGTTTTGTACTGCTTTGAGTTGTTGCCAAATTTTATTATTCTGAAGTTGCTCGGATAAAGTAATTTTTCCTGAAGAATATGTTTGAACAAAAATTATATCGGGATCGACTGACAAAATTTTTTGCAGCGAAACATTTGTTAAACCTGGTTCCATATTGTAGCCTTTAGGTTCCAACCAGGGATAATGGCTAAATTGTTGAATAATGCTACCAAAAGTTCCAATATTTGTTTCGATTATAAATTTACCACTCAAACGGTTAATTTTTGAACCTCCCATAAATAGCACTGTTTTGTAAGCCGATTTAGGAATAGTATTGCGATACATTTTCAAACGTGTCTGAAAATTCGCCATCGCAATTTCTGCTCTATCAACTCGATTAGTTAAGTAAGCAATGTTCCGCAATCTTTGTAATGCAGCATTATACCCATTTCCACCCATCAGATACAGTGGGATTTCACGACCAAAAAGTTTGCGATAAAATCGATGGGGAAACGTCCAACCAATGACTAAATCTGGTTTGAGACTGCGAACAGCTTTGATATTAGGAATCATCCAGGAACCTAAAGGTACAAATTTTTGAGCTAAATCACCATAAAACTCTGGTTGGTCTGCAATACCTTTTGTAAGATACCCAACAGGTTCTAAGTCTAATTCTCGCAAAATATCTAAACCGGATGATGTTAAACAAGCAATACGTTTTGCACTTTGAGCAAGTTTGATTTGGACTCCAGTAAAATCAACTGTACATAGCTCACTCATATCGTCTTCAGAATTTACTTTGATGATTATTAAATAATTGTAGAATTTGTAAACAAACTTGTTTCAATAATTCTTGAGCTTCTGATCTAGGCTTGGATCGTCCTGAAAACTCCCAAGATTCAATAGTGGAAAATTGCCATTGCTCTTGATATGCTTCATAACCTAAAAGCTCTATTTCCACAGCCTTATAAACTTTATCTTTAGAGTCTCGATTAATTCTAACCTGCATCAAGATGCTACAACACTGACAGGAAAAATTAGGATTGCCAAAATGAAAGCCAATATCAATAGAATTAGGATCGTTGAATTGTTTAGTTTCATCGTTTTTAGCCCAAGGTTTTAAATCGGCAAAACATTCGGGGAACTCCGATCTAAACAAATGCACGATAGCTTCTATCTTACTAATCATCGTTAAACTTTGAATTTGCTCGAAAGCATTCATCCTTACTTACTCCTTAAAACTAGATATTTGACACCATTTCTGCTAGTACCGAATTAAATATATGTTTCTCGATATCTTAGCTACGCTGTTAATCTGACAACAATCGTTATCCCTATAAGTTCTGATTTGAAAGTAAACTCACCTCCTTACCCTCTCCTTTAAAAGGAGAGGGGTGTCCGATAGGACGGGGTGAGGTCTTTCATTATTGATGGTGAAATTTTTTCCGAAGGGACTACCTTCTCAAATCATTGGCAATTCTTACAATACAACCTGATAACCCAATCCTAAAATTATTGAGAAATAATTTCAACAATTATGATATATTATTTTTTAAGAAAGATTTAAGGAAACATACCTAAATGATAAGCAAGTACTCAGAAGAATTACGAAATACTGCTAAAGCTATGGTTGCTGAAGGCAAAGGTATTTTGGCTATGGATGAGAGTAATGGAACTTGTAATAAACGTTTTGAAAAGCTAGGTATCGCAACAACAGAAGAGAATCGCCGCGCTTATCGCGAATTAATTTTAACTGCTCCCGATCTGGGCAAATATATTAGCGGAGCGATTTTATATGATGAAACTATTCGTCAATCAACAGCGAATGGTGTATCTTTCGTCAAAGTGATGCAAGATTCTGGAATGATTCCTGGAATCAAGGTAGATACCGGTGCTAAAGATTTAGTCCTACGTGATAACGAAAAGGTAACAGAAGGTTTAGATGGTTTGCGCGATCGCATTGCCGAGTACTATCAAATGGGTGCGCGTTTTGCGAAATGGCGTGCTGTAATCACCATTGGAGAAGGTATTCCCAGCGATGGTTGTATTGAGGCTAACGCTCATGGTTTAGCTCGTTATGCTGCTTTATGTCAAGAGGGTGGTTTAGTACCAATTGTTGAGCCTGAAGTATTAATTGATGGAAACCATAGCATCGAACGTTGTTATGAAGTGACAGAAAAAACCTTGCAGGAAGTATTTCGTCAGCTATATGTACAGAATGTTGCTTTTGACCAAATGATTCTTAAACCCAGTATGGTTATTTCTGGTGCAGACTGTTCAACTCAAGCAAATGTAGAACAAGTAGCTACAGAAACAATTCGCTGTTTACTAAATACCGTACCTCCTGCTGTACCGGGAATTGCTTTCTTATCTGGGGGACAAAGTAAAGAAAGATCATCAGCACATCTTAACTATATGAATGCCAATTTTAGGTCTCAATGTCCTTGGAGAGTTACTTTCTCTTATGCTCGTGCTATTCAACAACCTGCATTAGACTATTGGCGTGGTGATGAGAAGAATGTTGCTGAAGCTCAAAAACTTTTGGTACAAAGAGCGAAGTTAAATAGTGCTGCTAGTGCAGGAACTTACAGTGAAGAAATGGAAAAGCAACCTGCATTAGTATAGACTTTGTTGGTTAAGGACTAGTTGGTGCAAGCTGATTTTCCATAAATAAATATATCCTCCTAAATCATAAGCGATAATGAGCAAATTAATTGTTCATTATCACTTTTCTGTAATGTGAATTTAAGAAAGGTCTGCATGTGAGAATATCATCCCCAATTCCCGATTCACGCGTTCACCCGCAAGGGTGCGGCTCAGTTATCTATCAAAACAAGGTGCGTGAAGACATTATCAAATCATTCATAAAAGCATTAATTTGTCGAGGTCTTCACAGCACCCTACAAATATTTAAAGTCAAAGGTCTGCATGTGAGAATATCATCTCCAATCCCCAATTACCAATTACCCTTCGGGTTCGCAGTCGCTCATGGGGGAAACCCCCAAGACCGCGCTGTCTCACCAATTCCCAATTACCAATTCCCCATTTTATAAATCATCTAAAATATCATCCAATTCATCTTGACTTAATTCCATTTGTGGAAAATCAGAAGGGGTATAACCACCAATTTCATTGGAGCAAAGTTGAATTAAATAACTCAAAGATGCTTTATATTTTTCGGTAAGATTAATAATTGTATTTTGACGATGAACTGCTTGGGAATAAATCCAATCTAAGCGTAATTTACCTGCACTAATAATACTATTAATTTCTATCAAAATATCTCTATTACCCTGTTTACTCCGAGCTACACCTGTAGATTCTGTTGCTGGTTTGATGAAGGATGATTCTGTGAAAAGTCCATCAACTTGACCTAAATAATTAAACCGAATTTGTGGAGAAATTATGCTCAGTTGTGTTTGTATTTCTTGATTACCTAAATAGCGTAAAATACCGTAATCAATTCCTCGGTTGGGAATTTGGCGTAGTTGTTCTTTAATAATTTTAAGAGCAGAAATTATTTGTTTTTGAACATCTTTTTGGGAATCCTTTGCTGTACCTAAATCCAGCCACACTGGAAACATGGTAGTAAACCATCCCACGGTACGAGATATATCTATTTCATTAAATAAATCTTCTCTTCCGTGTCCTTCTAAATCAATTAGTAAGCGTTTTTCACCGGTCCAGTTTTCAAAGGTTTGTACCAGTGCTGTTAACAATACGTCATTAATTTGGGTTTGATATGCTGTGGGTACTTGTTGTAGTAATTTTTGTGTTTCTTCGACAGTAAAAGTAATTGAAACTGTATCTGTCGTTGCAACGGTATTATTTCCTTGTGGATAATCTACTGGTAAGGAAATTTTTGGAATTTTACAAACGTTTTGCCAGTATTCTATTATTTCTTTTGAGATTTGGGAAGAATAATTTTGTAGAGAATTAGCCCAAACTTTAAAGGATGTGGTTTTCGGTGGTAGTTGAATTTTTTGATCTGAATTTAAACTAGAACTGAATTGTTCTAAAATAGTTTGTAAGTCAGATAGAAGAATTCGCCAAGATATTCCATCGATAACTAAATGATGCATTATAAATAATAAGCGATTTGATTTTTCATTACCTAATTTGAAAAATCCTACACGTACTAATCCCGTTGCGAGATTAAGACTAGTTTGTAATTGTGTTGCGGTTTTAGTTATTGTTGATTTTTGCTGTTCTTCATTTAAGGCTGATAAATCAAATTTTAATAACGGAATTTGCTCATTTATATAATTATCTACATCAGCATTAATTTGTTGTAGACCAGATTTTGTATTTTGTTCTATATTTCTAAATTGCAAACGCAATGCGTCATGATGTACTAAAAGCTTCTGTATACTTTGCTCAATCCATGCAAAAGGAATCGATTTATCAATGTCAAGCATTATTGATTGATTCCAGTGATGAGAATCCGCGAAATTTTGAGCAAAAAACCAATGTTGAATCGGTGTTAACGGTAAAATACCCGTAACATTTCCTTGTTCTGCATTTATAGAAACAGTATCCGCAACTGCTGCTAATTCCGCAATAGTTTGATGTTGAAATACTTGCTTGGGTAACAAACGCAAACCCGCTTGAGACGCTTTAGCAATTACCTGTATTCCCAATATCGAATCACCACCCAACTCAAAGAAATTATCGTGAATTCCCACCGATTCAATACCAAGTAATTGACTCCAGATTTGTGCTAATAATTCTTCTTTAACTGTTCTTGGTTTTACATTATTAGCATTATCTTTGTTTTGATTCTTTAATTTATCTTTATCTGGTTCCGGAAGATCACGACGATTAATTTTACCATTAGGAGTTAACGGCATTTCTTCCAACATCATAAAGATAGCTGGAATCATATAATCGGGAAGTTTTTCTTGAATAAAGCGACGTAATTGAGTTGAAAAATTATCTTGATTGACTGGATTTTTTAAAACAAAATAAGCAACCAAACGTTTATTACCTAATGTATCTTCCCAAATTTTAGTAACAGCTTGATAAACTTGGGGATGTTGATTTAAAACGCTTTCAATTTCTCCTAACTCAATTCGGAAACCGCGAAGTTTTACTTGATTATCTAAACGTCCGAGATATTCTATATTTCCATCGGCTAGATAACGTGCTTTATCGCCGGTTTTATATAGACGTTTGTCTAAGAACCTCACCCCGTCCTGACGGACACCCCTCTCCTTATCAAGGAGAGGGGAATTTAATTTTACTTCGTCCTGACGGACACCCCTCTCCTTATCAAGGAGAGGGGAAGGGGGTGAGGTTTTAAACGGATTGGGAATTAATTTTTCTCCGGTTAATTCTGGTCGATTTAAATATCCTCGCATTAAACCTGCACCACCAAGATACAATTCACCCGGAACACCTATAGGAACTTGTTGAAGATGAGTATCAAGAATGTAGGTTTGAGTATTTGCGATCGCATTTCCAATAGTAGGAGATTGGTAGTTGGTAATTGATTCTTCTTTTCTTTTGCCTCTTGCCTCTTGCCTCTTGCCTTCGTATACTAAAGCATATGTCGAATAAGTCGTATCTTCAGAAGGGCCGTAAAGGTTATAAATGTTTTGAATCTGGGGATGGTTTTGTTCAAGTTGCTCTACTAAACTTTGCTGTAAAGCTTCTCCAGCTAGGTTAATGGTGTTAACTGAATTGGGAATGGCTTTTAGTCGAGATAATTGTGCGATCGCACTTGGAACTGTATTAATTAAAGTAACTGAATCTGCTGTATTCAGGTAGGGAAGTTGTAAAGCATTTTCTGCTACGATTACTTTTCCACCCCAGGATAATGGTACAAATAATTCAAAGACGGATAAGTCAAAACAAATGGAAGTTGATGCGAGTACTCCTGCAATTTGTGTATCGGTGAAGACATCCCTCGACCAATGAATTAGAGTTGTAGCGCTACGATGGGTAATTGCTACACCTTTGGGTTTTCCGGTGGAACCCGAAGTGTAAATAATATAAGCTAGATTTTCAGGTTCTACTTTTACATCAATACTTGTACTATTTTCCTGAGCTATTTGATTCCAGTCAGTTGTCAGATTAACAACATTATTTTGTAGAGACGCGATACATCGCGTCTCTAAATATCGCGTCTCTACATCGGTTAAAATCACAGATACCCCAGCATCTGCGAGCAT
>JBCCSG010000291.1:0-9371 GCA_039200565.1 Cyanobacteria bacterium P01_D01_bin.50
CGAGATAGAATAGTTCTACATTCATTAAAAGAAATGTTATTTGAGATATTTCCAGAGTGTAAGCCACGTAGATTGGCTAATACTTACATACGTGATATTAAAGAACATATTAAAAATAGTGACAAATCATATAGTGAAATAAGTATTATTCGTACAGATATAGCAACATTTTATGATTCAATAGATAGAAATATTTTATTCAAAAAGCTAAAACAAAGAATTAAATCTCGTCGAATTTTAGCTCTAATTCAACGAGCTATTGAAACGCCAACAGTTCCAAAAAACTACCATCGCAAAGAGATTCGTCAATATTATAGTAGTCAAGGTATACCGCAAGGTTTATCTATATCAAATATATTAGCTTCCATATATTTACATCAACTAGATAGTGAAATGGAAAAGACTGATAGCGTAAATATATACTATCGATACGTGGATGATATACTCATTTTTGCAAATAAAGAAAATATAGATAAAATTGAGAAAATATTTAGGAATAAAATAAAAATTATAAATTTGAAAATTAATGAAGAGAAAACTGAAAAAACTTCTTTAGATAAAGAATTTGAATACCTTGGATATCGTTTTGAATCGGAAAAAATAACTGTTAGAACATCTACTATAGAAAAGTTTATTCATTCTATCGCTGCTAAATTTACTAGCTATACTTACAATAGAGAAAAAAGATTATCAAAAATCCAAAAGCGTAATAAAGGATTAAAGCACAATCCGGCAGTAGAAAAGCTAAAAGAAATTTTTGTTGAAGAACTAAATGAAAAAATTACCGGAGCCATAAGCGAAAAAAAAGATATGGCTGGATATTTTACTTTAGTGGAATCACTGATAAATCTATTTTACACAAGATTGACAATATAGTTAAAAACCTATTTGCTAGATTAGATGATTTTGGTAACGCTCCTCCTTCTAACTTAAAAAAAATTTCTAGAGCATTTTATGAAGCTATATATAATCCCACCGGAGGCTATATACACAACTACAATAGCTATATAACCATAGAAGATAAAACAAAATTCCTTAAACGAAGAGGTAAGATCGAATCTGATAAAGATTATTCAGATGAAGAAGTTAAGGAGTTGTACGAAAACCTTAAGCAAAGAAATTTGTCTGAATTGGATAAAGATGATGCTATCTCATACTAAAAGTAATGTTATAATTACCATTGGCGAGTTGTGTTCTGCAATCATTTTATTGCAGAACCTCCTGGATTTTCTTCAGGGGTGAATGTAATCAATCTCCCTCTGGGACTTTGACCTCCTAAAGCTATTATTAGTATTGTTAGGAGTGACTGCTGCTGTTTACCTCTATAGGCAACTCGCTCTTTAATTTTAATTTATATTTGACAAAATAAACGATCTAGGGATGAATGAATGTTAACAGCGATTTAGATGCGTTTGCTTCATCATTAAGAAAAAGAATTTGGATCACTAAAGGTTCTCGCTTCAATGCAGCACGTAGACTCAATAATAAATACCAATTCTCGTTGAGTAGTATTTCAATATTATCTGTATATGGTATCGCAATTCCTTTTATACAGAACATTATAAAAAATCCACAATGTCAACAAGTTAATGATATTTACAGTGCAATTTCTGTAATTTTATCTGTTTTTACGCTCGTTATTAGCCTTTTAGAAGGTGCAAAAAATTACCAAATTAGAGCAGAGAAGCTTCATGGCAATGCAGTAGAGCTATCGAGTTTAAATAGAGAGCTTGAGTATTTGATAGTCAGCAAATCAGGAGAAGCCCATTTCATTCAAGAAATAGGTAATATATCAGTTAGATACGAAAAACTAGTTAAACAATGCGCTGAAAACCATGAACCTGAAGATTACACCTTATTCATGGTACAAAACAGAAAAGACTTTAATATTAGTCGGTTTTGGGAATTTTATATCAGAATCAAATTAATTTGTTTAGATTATTGGTTATATGCCTTTGTTTTAGGTATTCCTCCTATTGTATTCCTATTACATTCATCTTGCTAATTATTTTTGTAATTGGTCTAAAGATAACATAAATTTAAATCAGCATCCAGATTTGATGGAATTGCAAGATAAAATTAGAGGATTATAGTTTATGGGTAAAGTTGTGGTATTTCTTTATTTAACAAGTTATATCAATTTAGGCTAATTACTTAGTATATAACCCGATTGAAAAAATGGGGGTTATGACCTATTACCTATTACCTATTACCTATTACCTATTACCTATTACCTATTACCTATTACTCATTACCTATTACTCAAAAAAATGTCTTACGGCGAATTTACCCTATCACAATTAGAATCTGAATTTAGCTTGATATTACAAGAACGAGTGGAAATTTTTAAGGGCATTACACCTGTCACACCGAGCAATTTATTAAGAGAAATTTTAGAAGAAAATATACCTTTAGCTTTAGAAATTGACACAGAAAAGGCGCGTTCTGAATTAATTATAGCTCCAATTATGGTTGAGCTAAGAAAATATTTTAATCGTCAAATCAGCTTTTTCTCTGGAGTGGATTTTAGTGTGGAAAAGGCTAAGGGTTTGACTGGAAGATGTGATTTTCTTATCAGTTATTCGCCAAAACAATTGGAGGTGACGGCTCCGGTAGTAACGTTAGTAGAAGCTAAGAATGATAATATTAAGTCTGGTATCGCCCAGTGTATTGCCGAAATGGTAGCAGCACAAATTTTTAATCAGCGGAAGCAGAATCAAATTCCTTGTATTTATGGTGTTATCACAACGGGAAGTAATTGGAAGTTTTTGAGGTTAGTTGAGAAGAAAGTCGATATTGAAGCAGGAGAACATTTTATTGGGGATTTGGATGGGTTATTTGGTATTTTACTGGAGATAATTAGAACAACTCACCCTCAAAAACAAGAGACGTAGCATTGCCACGTCTCTACATTAATGATTAATCGTCAAATTTTATTGTTTTACCAAATCCTTATTTCAATGTCCCCAAAACTGGAGCAACTTCCGCTTCCGCAATCTTAGGTGTCGAAAACCCTTTCGCATAAATACCAGGATTACTTTCAGCTATTTGAGTATATGATTCCCGTACCTGAGCATTCACAGCGACTGTCTTCACATCGTACATTTGCATCGCTACTTTGGGATAAAACCCGATGCCGATGATTACTGCTAAGAAACAAGCTGCGATAAACACTTCACGCGCACTCGCGTCTTTGTAAAGCGACTGCCCGGGTAGAAGACAATCAGTACCGAAACAAACTGCACCTTCTGCTTCTATATTCTCATATTTAGAATTACCGATGTCACAGCTAACTTTCCCTTGGCCGAAAAATACCTGTTTCAACAAGTCGAGTAAATAAATTGGAGTGAGGATAATTCCTACTGAAGCGAGGAAAACCATTACGGTACAGAAAGTGTTACTGTAAATATCGCTTGTTGCTGCGCCGATTAATACCGAAAGTTCGCCGACAAATCCACTCATTCCTGGAAGCGCTAGGGAAGCCATTGCACCCATTGTAGTTAAAGCGAATACTTTCGGCATTACTTGTCCGATTCCACCCATTTCGTCCATTTTCATTGTATGGGTACGATCATAGGTGATTCCAGCTAGGAAGAATAGTACTGATGCGATTAAACCGTGGGAAATCATCTGTAACATTGCACCGTTAATTCCCAAGTCGGTGAAGGAAGCAATTCCCAGCAGTACGAATCCCATGTGAGAAACTGAAGAGTAAGCCAAACGGCGTTTCATATGGGTTTGAGCAAAGGAATTTAAAGCTCCGTAAATAATGTTAACAACTCCAAGAACTGCTAAAACCGGTGCGAAATAAATGTGTGCGTCGGAAAGAAGTTCCAAATTCAAGCGAATTATTCCGTATCCACCCATTTTTAACAACACACCAGCCAAAACCATTGATACGGGAGCAGAAGCTTCACCGTGAGCATCGGGTAACCAAGTATGTAGAGGGAAGATTGCTAGTTTTACTCCGAATGCTATTAATAATCCCGCATAAAGTAATAATTCCAAACCCAAGGAATAATCTTTCGTAGCTAAAGCTGCAATATCAAAAGTTACATTGTCGCCACCATATAAAGCCATCGCGATCGCGGCTACCAATATAAATATCGAAGCTGCTGCAGTGTAAAGTATGAACTTAGTTGCAGCATAACGTCGGTTTTTACTACCCCAGATGTTGACTAGTAGATATACGGGAACTAGTTCAACTTCCCACATAATAAAGAACAACATTAAATCTTGGGCTACGAATACCCCCACCTGTGCTGAGTACAGCACCAACATTAAGAAGTAGAATAAACGCGGTCTGCGATCAACCTTCCAAGCCGAAAACATCGCCAGTGTTGTCACAAATCCCGCTAAAAGTACCAGAGGCACTGACAAACCATCGACGGAAACAGCCCAGTTAAAACCTAACTGAGGTACCCAGGCATAACTCTCCGCTAGTTGAAAACTTGCATTGCTTGCATCGTAATTGTGCCAAAAAGCATAACACATTAAGAAAAAATCTACGATTCCCACTCCAAGGGCATACCATCTTACGTTTTTACCGTCTTTATCAGGCAATACCGGGATGAGAAAAGAAGCAAAGAGTGGCAACAAAACTATCGCGGTAAGCCAAGGAAAATGTTCCGCCATGATGTCAATGAGGAAAAATACTTATTTAACTATTAATGTCATCATACTAAAGTTTTGTAACGTTTTGTGATAAATTTTTATCTCGGGTAATCATAGAGAGGTTAAAAAAATGGATAGAAGCCCCCGGATTCATCCGTGAAGAGAAAAAAGTGCGATACACCTTGGGTGTCGCCTGAGCCTATCGCCAGCGGCTAAATCTACTTGAACTTCATTTATTTATAATTTGTCTTGAAATCTGCTATAGCCAAATCAACAAATGCTCTCACCTTGGGTGTCATGTAACGACTAGAGGTGAAAATCGCAGAAACAGGTACGGTTACTCTTTCCCAATTTTTAAGTATTTGAGTCAGTCTTCCTTGGACCGTTTTTCCTTACCCAGAAATTACTGCCGCTAATAAGTGACAATGGACGCATCATCAATATGTCATCCGGTAGCACAAAGCATCACGTACCTCAAACAAGTGTATATGCTGCTACTAAAGGAGCAATTGAACAATTTACTCGAATGTGGTCAAAAGAGTTGGCTCCCCGCAATATCACGGTAAATACTATTCTACCCGGTTACACGGCTACCGATTGGGTTGGTTATGTACCCACAGAGCAAAAAGAATCGATGGCAAATCAAGCAGCATTAGGTCGTCTCGGCTCCGCTGAAGATATCTCGCAAGCGGTTTTATTTCTCGCATCTGATTTAAGTAGATGGGTTACTGGTCAACAAATTGCAGTCGATGATGGATTGTAATCGAAAAAAATCAGAAATTCAGACAGAAATTCAAAAATTGACAGGAGAAATCACAATGAAAATTGGCATTATTAATGCAGGTAATATTGGTCGTACATTAGCCAAATCTTGGTTGAAAGCAGGTCATGAACTCAAACTAGCAAAAGCTGGCGAACATACTAAATTAGAGAATTTTCTGAAAACAGTTGAAGGTGCAACCAAAGGTACTGCCAAAGAAGCTGCTGAATTTGGAGATGTGGCTCTATTCTCTGTGTACTGGGGTAATCTGGATAGCACCTTAGCCGAAGTTGGCGAACTTGAGGGCAAGATTGTCATCGACACTATGAATCCCCTTAAGGTTAGTCCAGAGTTTGAGCATTATCACGATTTGGAGTTTATGAAATCCAATTCAACTTCTAAAGAATTGCAAAAGCGACTTCCAAAATCACGTGTGGTTAAGGCATTTAGTACTATGCCTGCTGATTTACTAGATGCTAATCAATGGGTAAAAAATCCTGTCGCACCTGCTATTTTCATCGCCGGAGATGATCCGGAAGCTAAGAAAATTGTGTCTCAACTCGCACGAGATGCAGGCTTTCAAAGCTTTGATGTTGGAGAACTCGCCAACAGCCGCTATATCGAACAAATGGGGGTATTGTTACATCATATAAGTACCCATCAGTTTGAGGGTGACTACGGACGACTTGCTCCAATGTTTTTAAAAGCCTATGAGTAGCTTGGATGGGGTACCCATCCAAGCTAAGCTGCTACGCATTTAAGTTGTACATTATTCTATTCGATAGTGATGCCTCAAACTTTCTTAACTTTTGAATGCCGGACTTTTGACTTTTGACAAGAGTATTGTGCATTTTAAATGCACAACAGCTTACTCCCTTCCCGGCTTTATGATTACCTAAGTGATAGAGGGAGAGAGTAGGGTGCGTTTTATAGGAAATCGATAAGCGGAACAGGAGTAAAATTCAAAACTACTTTTTTTCACAAAAATAGAAATTACTAAAGACTGACAAGTGTTTAACCGGACATGATATTACCCCTTCAACTCAAAATTCCGCAACCGTAGCGCATTACTAACCACCGAAACGGAACTAAATGCCATTGCAGCTCCAGCAATCATCGGATTCAGCAACCAGCCAAATACCGGAAACAAAATTCCCGCAGCGATGGGAATACCCAAAACATTGTAGATAAAAGCAAAGAATAGATTTTGACGAATATTATTCATGGTGGCACGAGAAAGAGCGATCGCACTCACAATTAAACGCAAATCTCCCGAAATCAAGGTTATATCAGAAGCTGCGATCGCTACATCAGTTCCGGTGCCAATTGCTATTCCCACATCAGCTTGCGCCAAGGCAGGGGCATCATTTATACCATCCCCTACCATCGCCACGATTTTGGTTTTTATCTTATTTGCTTGTAAAGACTTGATTATCGCCGCTTTTTGGTCTGGCCTCACTTCGGCAAATACTTGCTTAATTCCAACTTCGGTAGCAATTGATTCCGCTGTCGGACGGTTATCTCCCGTCAACATTACTACTTCTAAACCCAACTTCTGCATCATTCTTACTGCTTCAATAGATGTCGGTTTCAAAGCATCAGCGATCGCCATTAAACCTTCAACTTTTCCATCTACCGCAATCCAAATTACTGTTTTACCATCGGCTTCCCAATTATCTTTCTCTTCCTGAAACAGATTAGTATTAATTCCAGCCTCTTCGAGCCAGCGTTTAGTCCCAATCTGTACAAATCTATCTGAAACATATCCTTTAACGCCGCTTCCAGAAATAGCTTCAAAATCACGAGCATCTATAATTTCAATTTCTTGAGATTCGGCATATCTAACTACTGCTTCCGCTAGTGGATGTTCGGAATTATGCTCTAAGGAAGCCGCTAATTTTATCAGTTTTAATTCATTTTGATTCGCACTACCCTTGGTGCTAATAAAATTAATTACAGTAGGTTTCCCTTCCGTTAAAGTTCCAGTTTTATCCAAGACAATCATCTGGATTTGATGAGCTAATTCCAAACTTTGGGCACCTTTAATTAAAATACCGTTTTGTGCACCTTTTCCCGTACCAACCATTACTGATGTCGGAGTCGCTAAACCCAAAGCACAGGGGCAAGCAATAATCAAAACGCCGACACTGTTAATTAAAGCCAGGCTAATATTGCCAGTGAGATAAAACCAGATGACAAAAGTAGAAATTGCAATCGCCATCACTACCGGAACAAACCACCCCGTCACTTTGTCTGCTAATCTTTGAATTGGCGCTTTGCTTCCTTGTGCTTGTCTGACAAGTTGCACAATTTGTGACAGTACAGTATCTTTTCCTACTCTTGTTGCCCTAAATTTGAAACTACCAGTTTTATTAATTGTCGCGCCGATAACCTCATCACCAGACTGTTTTTTCGCGGGTAGGCTTTCTCCCGTCACCATCGCTTCATCAATAGTCGAAGTTCCTGCTATTACGGTACCATCTACGGGAATTTTCTCACCAGGACGTACGATAATTATGTCACCAAGCTCAACTTCTTGAATGGGAATATCTACTTCTTTACCATTGCGAATAACTCGTGCATCCCTAGCTTGTAAACCAATTAATTTGCGAATTGCTTCACTAGTTTGTCCTTTAGCGCGACTTTCAAATAGCTTTCCTAAAAGAATTAGGGTAATTACTACAACAGAAGTTTCATAATATACTTGTGCTTGTAAATTGCGATCGCTAAATAAATTTGGAAATATAGTCGCAAATAGCGAATAGAAAAACGCCGCTGAAGTACCCAAAGCGATAAGACTATCCATTGTTGAACTGCGACGCTTTAATGCCTTCCAAGCGCCAATATAAAAGCCATAGCCACACCAAAACTGTACTGGAATAGTGAGTGCTAACTGCAACCAATAATTATGCAGCCATGGAGGAATGAAGGGTAATTCTAATCCCGTCATCATCGGTAAAGAGCCAAAGACAAGGATAATACTAATTAAACCACCACACATTAGCTTGCGAATTAAATCGCGAGATGAGGCAAGACGAGTGGCTTTATCTTCCTCATCTTCAAGAGCTATAGCAACTTGAGACTGCATTGGAGTTGCACTGTATCCAGCAGCATCAACAGCATCTTGAATCTGTTTGAGATCGGTTTTCTGGGGATTATATTTAACAGTAGCTTGTTCAGCGCTAAAGTTAACATTACATTCGATGACTCCAGAAACCGAGTTAATTATCTTTTCTATGTTGCTAGCACAGGATGCACAACTCATCCCTCGTAGTTTGAGCGTGAGGATATCCATCGCAAAAAATAAAAGTAAATTAATTAGAATAGGACTTACGCAACCGGCACATTTTCCTCGTAGGGGCACGTGACACTATGCTTGATTGTAAACGAAAAATTAAGCTTTTCGTGTCACGCACCACCCAAATCTTGTGACACTTGCGTAAGTCCTGTAGAAATGATCCATGGGTATAATCAGCAGGTGCTGGTATTTCTTGGAGTATATTACTCGTTGATATGGTAAACCCTCTAGTAGACTAGAGAGTCAAGAGATAAATTTCTAGCTGTAAAAGAAATATGAATCAAGTTTTATGGATAACCGAAACCTGTGTAGGAAGGTTGAGGATGTAACGTCTCAAAATCTAAATTCATAAACTGAGTAAGCAACGCCATAATTTGTAAAGACAATTTACGCCCTGTTAGTTCTATTGAAAAGTCAAATGTGGTAATAGTAATTATATTTTCTTTATTGGTAGATAAATCAAAATATAAGAAAATTATCAAGATGGCTTCAAACTTTCCCCCCTCCCTGTCTTCACCCGTCAATTTTCGGTTAGTGGAGTACTAGTAGTCAAATGCATTAAATTTGACGGGTGGTATTAGGGAGGGGGTAGAAGAGGGAGAGGAGCCACTGCGGCGTGCACGGAGGTTTCCTCCGTTGTAGCAAGTGGCGTGGGGTAGAGGGGGTAGAAAAAAATTTATTGTTCTATACCCATCAGAA
>JBCCSG010000292.1:0-9362 GCA_039200565.1 Cyanobacteria bacterium P01_D01_bin.50
ACGGCGATCGCAGGGTACCACTGGTTTAATGATTGGGGACGCGATACTTTGATTGCTTTACCGGGTTTGGCGATAGTACCGCAGCGCTTTGATATAGCTAAAGGGCTATTGCGAACTTTTGGACATTACTGTCGTCAAGGTTTAATTCCTAATGCTTTTCCCGATGCTGGCAGCGAACCTTTTTACAACAGCATAGACGCAACATTATGGTGGATTGAAACTTTAGGAATTTATTTAGAAGCTACCCAAGATTGGGAATTTTTAGCCGAACAATATTCCGTGGTACGGAAAATCTATAAAGCATTTATCGGTGGAAGTATATACAATATTCATGTAGATTCTACTGATGGTTTAGTGAGTTGGAATGCTCCTGGTGTAGCTCTCACTTGGATGGATGTGGTAATCGAAGGCGTACCCGTCACTCCCCGTCGCGGTAAAGCTGTGGAAATTAATGCTTTATGGTATTCAGCTTTATGTTGGGCTTCGCGATGGGCAGAAATTCTCAGCGAACAAAACAATTGTGAAGAAGGAATGAGTTTAGCAAATCAAGCGCGGAGATATACCCAACAAGCACAACAGGTAAAGCGATCACTACAAAAATTCTGGAATCCGAAAGCTGGCTATTTGTACGACACCATCGAACCAGATGACTATCGCAATTCTCAAATTAGACCAAATGCAATTTTAGCGCTTTCACTGCGCCATTGTGGAATTTCTGCTCAACAAGGATATCAAATACTCGAACGAGCTTCAAAAAGCTTACTTACTCCTTACGGACTTCGTTCTCTCGAACCAGATGACCCCGAATATATAGGCAAGTATATCGGTAATTCTGTTAGTCGCGATCGCGCTTATCATCAAGGAACTGTTTGGAGTTGGTTGATTGGACCTTTTATTTGTGCTTGGAAGCGTTTTCGCAGTTCAGAAGCGTTACCTTTTGATTGGGAACCTCTAATGCATCATTTTCTATCAGATGCTTGTCTTGGTTCAATTTCCGAAATTTTTGATGGTGATGAGCCTCACGCACCTAAAGGAGCAGTTGCTCAAGCTTGGTCAATTGCCGAGGTAATTCGACATTATCAAGGCTAAATTATAAAAGTCTTGTGTTATAATCAGCAGAATATCAGGTAGGAACAAGTCAATTGTAACCCTACCAATCCTACTATAATATTATACTTTAATTAATTAAATGGCTCAGGTGCGACTCGAACGCACGACCAAGGGCTTATGAGTCCCCTACTCTAACCAACTGAGCTACTGAGCCAAACTTTATTATTTTTAAATATATCATATAAATAAAATCTTGCCTAGCATCTGAATCAATTAATTTTTTCCCTGGCAGATAATTGGGAAGTTAATTTTCGAGGGCGATCGTGTTTTAGAGTCGGCATTCTGGGATTGCCGACAAAAAGCAAAAGAGGGAGATATACTTACTCCCTCAACCTTCCAAGGCAATTATCTAGATGCGACAAAACAGAAATTATTTTTTGCGAGGTGGAAGGAAAGCTACGGGGTTAACTGCTTTTGTGCCACCTTTACGAATCTCAAAGTGTAGGTGGGGACCAGTACTAAAGCCAGTGCTACCCATCAAGGAAATTCTTTGACCTTGCTGTACTTGCTGACCCTTTCGTACTAGGATTTTACTGTTGTGAGCGTAGCGAGTTAAGGTGCCATCGGGATGACGAATATCAACTAACTTGCCGTAACCGCCCCTGTTCCAACCAGCAGATACAACTATACCATCAGCCGCTGCATTAATAGGAGTACCTGTGGGGGCTGCGATATCAATTCCTTTGTGCATTCTTCCCCAACGAGGACCAAAACCAGAAGTGAAAACACCTTTTGCTGGCCATATAAAACCTTTTGAAGGTGGTTTTAACTCGTCAATAGGTTTGGGTAAGTATCTATCAACTGCTGCCAATGGTGGTAGCTGTGTAGAGACTTTTCTTTCTACGACCGAGGAAGATTGAGAACGAGGATTAAAGCTTGCAGGTGGGGTTGCAACTTTAGCACGTCTACGAGAGAAATTGGGATTAATATCTCGATTCGGTGTTGGAACCTGAATTGGTACTGCTGCTGTATTTGGTCTAGAAACGCTAATTGGTATCGAAGCTTTACCTGTTGTTGGTCTTGTAACAGGAATAGGTATGGAAGCTGACTCTCGTCTGTTTACAGGTATTTCTACGGAGTTTGTGTTTTGGTTAGTCCGTGGTAAAGCTGCTCCAGACTTTTGGTTGCGGTATTTTTTCCGCAATCTTTCGATTTCTTCTTTAAGACTGCGAAGACGCTCATTTCTGGAAATATTTTTCGCTAAAGCATTACGCCTGTCAGCGAGTTGTACTTCTTTAAATATGGAAGGTACGGGGGTATCACCGCCTACGCCAAAAGAATTCTCAACTTTATCGCTATCGACAGCGGTAGAAATGCTTTGTTCCCCTTTAACAGTTCCACTATCAGCGAACGCAACAACATTGTCCTGGTATCTAGCAGCCGGAACAATCAGTTTTTGACTGACTTTTAGTTGATTGGGATTAGACAAATTATTTGCCTTAGCCAATTCGGAAATAGAAGTACCGTAATTTCCAGCAATTTTAGCTAGTGTATCTCCTGACTTGACTTCGTAAGCCGCTGCGATCGCACTTGGTGCTGTTACTGTTGGAGTAACTGGTGTCGGTACTGTTACGGTCGGTTCTACCTGCTCAACAGATGTATTCTGCTTTAATCTGGATACAAGTTTAGTTTGACTTGCAGTTTTCTTGGCACTTACAACAGTAGATGTTTCTTCTACTTGAGTGACCGACTGAGTTTTCGCTACAGCTTGCTTTGCACTTTCAACGGGAGTCGAACGCAACTTATTCAGACTTGCTTTTAAGCGGTTCGATTTTTCCTTTAAGCGGTTGAGAGCAAACTTCTGCTGTGCTTCAAGCTGAGTATTTGTGGTTGAAACAACCTCGCTCGCTTCCACTCTTTGTGGAGCGGTTACGAAACTTATACTCTGGTTCTGATTACCTTTGGTGCTTGCTTTTGGAAAATCCTCTCCTTTAGCCGCTTGCGGTAGAGAGTAAATTGTATTATTCTTAGCCGCAGTTGCACTTGTGCCGGGTGCTTCTGTTGCGAACTGAGCAGACTTAAGATTAGAGGCAACTTGCCATTTAGCTCCAAGCCCCTTGACTGGTGAAATGACTGTAGGTTCCACTATCGCAGGAGTTGTAGCCCCAATACCGTTAGATATGGCTCTATACAACCGCTTGCGTTTGGGAACAAACTTCACCTCATCGGATGCAGCTGGAATCGTGGAGGCAGTGTTTTGATTACCTACAGGTTCTGCTGCTAGGGCTTGATCGCTTTGTCGAGTCACGAAAAGGCTGGTTGCTCCCATCGAGATTGCCAAGCCTATCATTGCAGCTTTCGGCATCCGATGCTTCACCTGTGGAGTAACGAAGCTACTGTGTTCTATTGAAGCATCATCCGTATTAATGTCACTTTCTAACACAGCTTTCATTTTCTTCTTCAATGCTCGTTTCAAAGACGACCTCCTATGATCACTAGCGCTTAACCGATCTCGATTTATTAGTCCGATAGTAGTCAATGATTTAGATCACTCAGAATAATCGATCAAGATCACATTTACCAGAGATACTTAGGCAAGATTAACCCGGTTCTCTGTTTTAGACAAGTTAACTCTGGACTAGTAAAATTTAATTTTTTGTGCTTACTTGTCTACTCGACTGCCCACACCCCGCCTAGACGGTTCTCCTCTATACAGAACAGATTTACTAAACCTTTATGTCTGTCTGAAGAAAACATCAAACTTTATAAATAAAAAAAATAATAAAGCTTCATGTTTGGAGTCTTACTCAGATTAGCTTAGCTATTTCCGGGAATAGGCGTACACCTTGTTGTAGATAACATGAAGGACTGCGCTATATTCCATCTTCCCAACCGAGACTTTACGTTTATTTATCCCAAAAGTACAACCGTATTTACTCGCAAGTACATTTACCCTTCAGAAAAACTAATTATCGAGTAATGGAGGCTGAACTGCTTGTTATGACAAACTTTACCCTTATAAAATCGAACTATCGGGACAATTCCAATTAATAAAAATCTATGATTCGATTCTGGAAAAATTTCAAATTATCTATATAAATTTCTTATATTTTAACTACCTCTGTACTTAAGTATTTCTATCGGATTATCATATATCAAATATTTTAAAAGTGTAAATCAGTACGTTTTTCTGAAAAAGTCAGGTATTTTCTCTGCTAAGAACCGAATCACATCGATGTTGTATTGAATATTCGTTGATTATAATCACTTAAGTCCCATACCGCAGATCGCATCTAAGCTAAATAAATTAATTTAGTCGGAGTGTAAGTATCCCAATTGACGACGAGCTTCAAACAAGCTTATAGAAACGCTTACGGAAAGATTTAAGCTGCGAACGTTGGATTCTCTCATCGGAATATAGAGGGTTGCATCGCTAGCTGATAAAACATCAGTTGGTAAACCTTTAGTTTCACTGCCGAATAACAACCAGTCGGTGGCTTGATATTCAAAAGTCACATAATTTACACTACCGCGGACGCTAAATCCTAGCTGTCTTCCTCCACGTTGCTGATGGACGGCTTTAAAGGCTTCTAGAGATTCGTGATAGTGCAGCTTAACATAAGGCCAATAATCTAAACCTGCTCGTTTAAGATAGCGGTCGGTAATTTCAAAACCCAAAGGAGCAACTAAGTGTAATTCAGTGCCTGTAGCCGCACAAGTACGAGCTATATTACCTGTATTAGGGGGAATTTGCGGATAAACTAAGACTATTTGTGGCATTGAGCAATCAAGCAAGAGTAATTCAAAAAACAATGTGTTTATTTTTTTAACTATCCTAGGATAGAAAACACATATAATTTTTCTTAATCATCATCAATCCATAACAATCTATAAAAAAAATTAAACTAGTAATAATACTTTAAAAAATGCTTATATGAAGAGAATTTAAAGAGAATGTGAAAAGATAGTAAAATTCTGGGGATGACAGATTTTTGTGTTTCCGGCAAAATATACCATCTTTTAGAGAAAAAACAGAGATGTGTTAAACCACTGAAGCAGAACACAATTTATCTTCAAGTTCTAATTCTCGTTCTTGAATTGAGCGGATAGCTTGGGTAATCACATTACTGCTGCTTACGCCCAAACCGTAGAGTTGCAGCCATTGTTGAGCTTGATTTCCTTCACGAAGAATTTTTTGCAGTGGTGAGAGGAAACATCCAAAACCCTGTTGCTTAGCGATCGCTGCTAGTGTGGAGTAAAGTTCGTTAATCCAATCTCTGGCTTTGATAGTTCTTCCATCAACCCAATGAATTAATTGAGCATCTAAGCTTGCAGTTGCACAAGCAATTTCGTTTTGGGCTGTAATCGCGATTAATTCTTCAGGAGAAAAGGTACTTTTAACAAAAGGATCGAGGTTGGAGTTACTAATTATTTGCAACAAACGCGTTTCTAGTAAAGCTGTAATTGCTAATAATGCAATGGGATCTGTGACTAAATCGCAAATTCGTAACTCCAGACGATTTAAATCGTAGGGACGGCTCGAGCCATTTGGTCGAACTGATGTCCATAAATGTCGCACGTTTTGCATTGTGCCTTGAGCAAGAGATTGTTCTATCCAACGAATATGGTGTGCGTGGCTTTCAAATAAGGGTACATGGCTTGGAGTTTGCGGGAAGAGACCCCAACGAGTAGAGTGATATCCGGTAGCCTTGCCATCTAAGAAGGGAGATGAAGCACTTAAAGCGAGATATAGAGGCGCTTCTAAACGTATTACACGACACGCCCGCATTAATATTTCGGGATCGCTTATACCTATATTTATGTGAACGCTAGCGGTGACTACTTTGGTACCATAAGTATGTTCAATGTACTCGTGATAAGGGTTATTCAGATCGGAACGGAAGAACTTCTCACTTCCTCCCAAAGATAAAGTACTTCCGGGAATCAAAGTATAATTACCTAACTTGTGAAGATACTTTCTTAACTTCAAGCGAGGACATAATAAACCACATAACAGCCGTTCGTAATCGTCAGATGGAGCAGTTATGTATTCAACATTGCGGCTATCCGGTTCCCGCATAAATCCATCTAAAGCAGCGGTAATTTTGTCAGAGAGACCAACGATGTTACCACTCGGCGTACCAGTATACATCTCAATCTCAAAACCTTTTGATAGCACCACAAATCTTCTCCTTGGTTCTCCTTGCTTTTAAATTGTATCTAAGGCAACGAAATTATGCATCAATCTTTTGATAGCTATCAAGAGGAATAATAGTTAACAATGATTTAAATTTTAGTAAAATTAACTATTGGGATAGTAGCTTTGATTGCGATAACTTTCAAGTTTTTATTATCCCTAAAGGATGAGTGATAACACTTATGATTTCGACATCGCCAACCATTGGGTATTTTAAGTTATGGCGTATTTAAATTGCAGCCATTAAGATGAGAGATTGAAACCTTTCTATAAAAATTGCTTGGTTCGCTCAATACTTAAAATATCTAGTAATAAAAATATATTATTCAGGGAGCATCCCAAATAAAGAAAGTAATCTATAAAATATCCTATAGGTATATTGGTACAATTACAAAGCCTGGCTTTGTCGGCTTTTTCAAAAATTTGGATATTCTCTAGTACTTATATTTAAATCAGTGCGAGATATTGTTTGTTGTATGAAAACTTCAAGATTAATCCATCTCCTATACTGTAATACAAAGTGTGAAATGAAACTCGCTACCTTGATTCTTTCCATTAGATACAGCCCAAATTTTACCGCCAAATTTTTGAATGATTTGACGACAAATTGCTAAACCTAATCCAGTTCCACCAATTGAACGTTGTAAAAAGTTTTCTTCTTGGTAAAAGCGCTGAAAAATTCTTTCTAGTTGCAAGGGTTCGATTCCTCTACCTGTATCTTTAATAATAATTTCTAAAAAATTTGAGTCAGGTTGTTTTTCTGATTCACTTCCGGAATTTATTGGGTAATATTCATTTTCTTGTTGATATATTTGAGCGCTAATTGTTACTTTACCTTGCGGAGGAGTAAATTTGCAAGCATTGTCTAAGAGTTTAGAAAATACTTCTACTAGTCCTTCTCTTTCAACTTCCACAAAAGGTAAATCGGACGGAAAATCTACAATTATCTTGGGTAAATTCTCAGATAAATTACGCTTTTTAAAACTACCTAAAACTAAACTTAAGCTTTCTTCTAAAGAAGTTGATTCAAGTTGCGATCGCGCTGTATTGGCTTCGAGTTTAGAGAGTGTAAGAAAATCGCCAATTAATCTTCCCATTCGTTCGGAATCTCCCAATGCAGTATCTAGCATTGTCTGCTGCACTTCTTGAGGTATATTTTCCTCTAAAGCTAAAGTTTCTAAACAAATTTGAATTGTGGATAAGGGAGTCCGCAATTCATGCCCGACAATAGCTATTAAGTTACTTTGGGTACGTTCCAAATCTGCCAGTCGGCGGTTAAGAGTTTCTAAATTACGATAAGCTTGAGCTTGCATCAAAGCAACTGCAACTTGAGTCGCAATTGCTTCTACAAAAGTCTGTTCGGAATCATTCCAAGTATAAGGTTGATTGCCGCAGTGATGTATTTCTAAAATTCCCAACCAAGTTTCTTGATGGCGAATTGGTATTAACAAACACGAACGAATTTGCCAGTTGCGGAAATTATCACTTAATTCAGGATATGCTTGAATACCAAGGTCTTGTGTGGTATCACTAATAGAAATAACTCTGTTTTGATCTAAAGCAGTTTGAAACAGCGGATGAGTTGCCGTTATCCAAATTTCTCCTTTCATAGAAGGAAATACATCAGCTACCCATTCGTAATCAATCGATTTAGGTTGCTCCGAATTTGGATAATCATAAAATATACAGCGGCAAGGACTAAAAACATGACCCAACTCTCTAACGGTATTTTGCAGAATTTCTTCTGGGTTTAAAGAATTGCGAATAAAATTTGTGACTCTATTAATCAATCTTTCAAAATTTTCTTTCTTAAGAATAGTCCGATAATACTTGAGTTGTTGATACTGAGAAGATTGTATATAATTGACTAAACGACCTGTAAATAATCGGGCATCAATTTCTAAGATTTGGTCCGTCCTATTGTCAGTTTTATTATCAAGTTTAAGATCGTAGCGTTGTTTTGCTATTTCTACTTTGTCTGCTAATTCCGGTCGATAATCTAAAATCCGGTTTAATAACAAAATAGCTGCTGTTTTACTTACCTGATTTTCAAACGTCCATATCCCTTTAAATTGCCTTAACTGATCCAAAGATACCCCTTCAACTGGAGCAGAAAATTCTCGACAAACTATACAGGCAGAGTATGCTTGGGCGATAATGATTAAATGCCATTCTTGGGCTAAAAAATTATCGCTAGAGTCAAAAGGAATTACCGTGTAAGGAGTTGAAGTTGTTACCAAGTCAGAATCCGGAGCACAGAGCACGTAAACTTGGTCGCTGCGTTTAGCAATTCGCGCATAACGACGAGCTTCTTGGCGATAAAAACGCTCTTGCTGAAAATTTGCAATCACCAATGGTTTCTCGCTTCCCACTATCACTAAGTCTTCCATGGCGTGAGAAAGTGCGGTTAGGGAAGCCTTAAAATAGATTTGAGGACGTAAAAACTTATTGGTAAGCAGTAAGTTGTGTAACAGAGATTGTTGGGAGATATTCATTTCTTGAATCGCTACCGATCGTCACCTCTGTCATGCTGTTTCCAGCTATAGTTAAGGCGCGATTTTGCGTGACGAAAATTTTCATAATTAAAGCGCTCATTTAACTCGTGGATGAATCAAATTAATGTAAATAATACTTAAAAAGCGATAATCTCAACGAGTGAAGAAGATGAATGACTGTCGCCGATTTTAGCATTATATAATTCTGCTTCATCTAAGTTGACGCTGTTGAGATTTGTATTGCTCATGTCAACTCTCGCTAAAACAGCTTTACTTAAATTGACGTTGTACAAATCTGCTTGACTTAAAATTGCACCCGTCAAGTTAGCGCCAGCAAGATTTGAATTAGCTAAGTTAGCACCTGTTAAATCGGCGTAACGTAAATCCACACCTGATAAGTTGCTGTTACTAATATCAGCATAGCGTAAAGAAGCTAAGCGCAAGTCAGCTTTATTTAGGTTGGCTTGGTGCATATCCGCTCGATTTAAATTCGCCCTAATTAAACAAGCTTTACTCAAAATAGACCAAATTAAGAAAGATTTACTTAGATCGCTTCTCCACAGAGTTGCTTTCTCGAAAATAGTTTCGTTTAAGTTTGCTCCACGTAAAGAAACACCTTC
>JBCCSG010000293.1:0-9345 GCA_039200565.1 Cyanobacteria bacterium P01_D01_bin.50
CAAAATTTTAGATAAAATGCTTAGCAATGCACCCTTGGATCGCTTTAAATCAGCTTCACAGGTTTTAGAGGCTCTTGATTCATCCGCGCAAGAAATACCAGATACTTCTCTCAATTACCATCAGCCTCAAGTTATATCACAACCTTTACCCCCACCACTTCCAAAACCATCAACGCCGAATCAAAAAAATCATTCAACGTTTTCTGTACTGGAATTATTGGCTGGTTCTGCTTTTAGTGGATTTGAAGGGGCTTTAATTTCTATTGTGTTATTGAGCTTACTCAAATCACCACCTTTCACTTTTGTTGCTTGTGCAGTGGTTTTAGCAATATTAATCTTTGCTCAAACCAGGCGATGGATTGAAAAGTGGGATTTAATCATTATTCCGGCAATAACTTTATTAATTATATTTTTTATTCCTTTGTTACAAGGCGGACTTGCTATTCAAGGAATAGTTTTTCTATCAATAGTCGCAAGCTTATTCGCTGTTGCTCTCACCTCACTGTTTAGTCTAATCTATAAAATACTACACTTACTTCTTTGACTAAATTTCAATATTCATTAATTTTAAATGAAATTGAAAAGTAATTAATTTTATTAAAGCATTAAACTTTGTTAAAGATCTGATTAAAATAAATTGCAATTGACTACTAAAAAATGTATTTTATTCCGCCGACAAACTCTCTAATTAATTAATTTGCAACCTGCGCTCTTGAATCGAAATGCTTTCTCGGAATATATTGCTGATAACTAGAGTATTTTAGTTGCAAAAAAGTTTTCTCTAATCTATAGATAAAATTTTTTTGATGTTTTCAACCGGTTGTATAGCAGCATATTCAGGAAAAACAATCAGTATAAATAAATCTAGGTGCTTTGATTACTCATTAATATTTTTTTCATATAATTTATGATTTGGATTTGATACTAATAGTAACGAAAAAGCATATTTAACACTCTGCTATATGATTTGTGTGAATTCTCAATTTCGAGCTAACTTGTGGTTACTCTCAAACTTGATTGACAGGGACATACCAAAAATAAAGTATTCTACAATTTAGTTCCGTAAAATACATCTTTTGGACTTAAAGTTTATTCTCTAGAAAATCGAGTGCCACATCTATGTCGCAAAAAAATGAGACCGCGGTTTTAGTTCTAGCCCTACTAATCACGTTGGGCTTAGTAGGTGGAGTATATTGGTGGTTGGTTAGAAGCTTTGACCTTAAATTAGGTTCTATCAGCAATAATCAATCTCAGCCAAAATCTCAATCAAATTTGCAATCTGGCGCTTTTAATTTTGCTTCAGTACAAGAAGTTCCTTCTGGATTGTTTAGCTACGGCGGTAGTAGTACTTGGGCACCTATTCGCAAAGAAGCTGATTCAGCGATCGAGACTGCTTTACCTAAATTCCAACTCCGCTATACACATCCAATCACAGGCACTCCAGGTTCTGGTAATGGTATCAAGATGCTGTTGAACAACCAGTTAGATTTTTCTCAATCTTCGCGAGCGGTGAAAGACAAGGAATACCAACTAGCACAAAAACGAGGTTTTAAACTCCAAGAAATTCCTGTTGCGATCGACGGTATTGCTATTGCAGTCAACCCTAGTTTGAACATTACAGGGCTTACCTTAGCTCAACTCAAAGATATTTACACTGGCAAAATTACTAATTGGCAAAAGGTGGGCGGAAAAAATCTACCTATCACAGCTTATTCCAAAATTAGTGAAGGAGGTACTGTAGAATTTTTTGTTAATAACATTTTGCAGAAGGAAAAATTTGGTAAAAATGTTCAACAAATTACTACTACAACTGAAGCTTTGAGAAAAATAGCTCAAAATCCTGGGGGGATTTACTATGCTTCAGCACCCGAAGTTGTTGGACAGTGCGCTATTAAACCTTTACCAGTAGGTCGAACATCTAATAAATTAGTTCCGCCATACAAAGCACCATATATTAAATCTTCTGATTGTCCGCAGCAGCGTAACCAAATAAATACGGATGCTTTTAGAAGTGACGAGTATCCTATGACTAGACGTTTATTTGTGATTGTCAAGAGAAACGGTCAAATTCAAGAAAAAGCAGGTATTGCTTATGCGAATTTACTACTTACAGACGAAGGTCAAAAATCAATTTCTAAAGCCGGATTTGTTAGAATTAGATGATGTCTAATAGCCCAAAGCTGATAGTCTGTTCATATATCCGCGATTGGCTATTAGCTATTTTTTTAAAACAAAATATTTCAAAAAAACTATTTATTCTGTCACAGAAAAACTAAACACCAATTCCTATTTTATCTTTATTAATTACAAGTGGGCTTACAGCTGGTGGATGGTAGTGGTTCGATAGAAACAGTAGTTTGAAATTAATTCTCTTGTTAAAACTCAACCAAGTAAATCTGTTTGTGGGCAATTCAAATAGCTGCACAGTTGCCCCGATTTCAACAGCAGAAACAAGCGGTACGACTCTCGTCTCTATAAAGAATTTTCCCGCAGAACTATTTAGATAGCGAGGAAACACCTCTTAGGCATCGATAAGAAAATCAATCTATGAAAAAATTCAACCCGCGCTAAGGGATTTTCGCCTGTGGTAGTTACAACCTTAAGTAGTACTCCTGCTTCCGGTTCTGGTATTTAAATGCTAATTGATGGTAAATCAGCATTTCCTCAGTCTTCGAGACTATTTCGAGATCAAGAATTGAGTGGTAAGAAGCAACGCGGGTTTACTCCCCAACAAATTTCCGTAGCTATCAATGGGTTAGCGGCTGCTATTAACCCTAGTATAAATGTTCGGGGAATAACCATAAACCAGCTATAGTCAATTAACGTTGGTAAACTAACTATTTGTCAGCAATTTGGTCTTGCCAATATACCGATCTAAGCTTATTCCCAAGGCACTAGTGACGGCGGTAGGGTAGAGCTATTCATTCAAGATTTGGCTGGACAACCTATGGTTTCAAGGGTGAAATTTGTTTCCACCACCCAAGCACTACGAAAGGTAGTTAGTAATCCCGGTGGTATTTATTATGCTTATGCCCCAGAAGTCGTTCCTCAATGTTCAATTAAACCCTTGCCGTTGGGGCGAACGCAAGAGCAATATGTTAATCCTTACCAAGAACCATTCGTCCTCCCTTCTGAATCTCCTAGGTTAGGCAACAAATTGAACATTGAGGTTTTCCAATCTGGAAATTACCCGATTACGCGCAATCTGTTTGTGGTGGTCAAACAAAATCGGCAAACCGAACAACAAGCAGGTGTTGCTTATGCCAACTTTTGATGAAATTAGCAGGGACAGGAACTAACTACTCAAAATGGGTTTATGAGAATTCGCTGACTCCTACCATCGTCACTTTAGCTGACCCTATTAATCGACTCTGCTGGCAAGCATATTAGATTATCTCCTTGAGTTAGGATTAATCCGCGTTGACGTAACTTACCCATTAAGCGAGTTACGGTGACGCGAGTAGAACCAATTGCGCTGCCAATTTGGGCGTGAGTGAGGGGGAAGGGCAGACAATAGCCACGAATTACTTCGGGATCGGTTTCGCTCATCGCCGGTTCTCCATATTCTTCAATTAATAGTGTGAGGAATCCTAAGAGTCGGTCGATAGTGCGTCGTTGTCCCAAGGCACTCAACCACAGCAATTTTCGCTGGTGTTGGTACCTGAAGGCATCCATCACTTCACGGCGAAAATGAGGCCAATTATCTAGATCATGCCAGTACATCCACAACACTGCCGTTTGGTCAACATGAGCGTATGACTGCAACGTAAAAGGGGATTGAGCAACAATTTCAAAGGGTTGTCCGGCACCAACAAAACCCAAAAATGCTTCTTCTGGAGTTCTGTTTATCCGGCGAGATGTTAACCCAGAAGCAGTGGCACTCACTTGGGCGGTTCCCACCATGCGGATCGCACCCCTTTGCACCAAATACAGCAATCCAGGTCTGGCTGGAATTCGCTCATCTTTGCTAAAGGTGCGGCAGCGATAGTGTTCTTGTGCCCAATCAAGAATCCGTTGCCAGGTTAAAAATGGACGTGATGCCTCAGAAAAAGAGGATTGAGATTGCATAGGTAACAAAGAGCGTTCGGCTGAAGACAAAGACGACATAAAAAGGTGCAAGGAGTGTCTTTGTGAAAGGCATTCTTAGGTTTAAAACCTAAACGCCAACTATCCAAAAAAGAGAAAGGTGAGTTTCTACTCTTTTGTTATACTTCTTACTGTACAATGTTTGTAGTAAAGTTTACCCAGAATTCATTAAATTTTATCCAATTTTAATTTTCTTTGAGTAAATATAAAGTTATGTCTAAAGACAGATGACATAAAATCAATGTTTCTAGGTTTACAGTGTTGTCATCAGGGATGTCTGTGCATCAAAAGCTACTAGTAAGTAAATACACAGCAATAGTACAGCTAATATACGGTCAATTGGTTGAAGCGGTGAGTATTTATGCTCGCACAAAAGAAAATAAAATTATAGAAAAAAAAGATATTCCTCTATCAAAAGGCAAAAATGATATTAAAATTTCTTATATATCTGGTATTGCCCTGCACCTGTCAAACTCTCATAATTCACAGCCTTTTTCGATCGCGAGTTCAATAGCTTCTCATTTATCAGCAAATTGGGGCGAATATTTGCTGATACATGTTGTATCCCCAGGATTGATTTGTATAGAAGTTAGCGATTTTTTTTTAGCCGCTTGGTTGCAACGCTTTATTGATATTCCCAAAGGGAAGAAAGTTGATTTTACCCCTTTAGCTTTAAAAACTGGTTCGGAGAAAACAGTTATGGCTGGGTTAGATGATTTTGTATTTTCGATTCAATACGTTCACGCACGTTGCTGCTCCATGTTACGATTGGTCCATCATGAAAAATTAATTGATCTCAATCAATTTTCTTCTGAATCTATACAGCTTGATAGTTATGGAAGACTTTATTTAAATCACAAAGCTGAACGCCATTTGATTAGCAGTTTAGTAAAAATTTTAGACGAATTAGAGCCAGTCATCGTTCGTCCAGTAAAATGGGAAGGAGCAGCACTTAGGTTGGTTAAAGCTTTTGAAAGTTTTTGGTCTAATTGTCGCATTTGCGGCGACCTCAAAATAACCAAACCAGAACTTTTTATCTCTAGAATCGCATTAGTTATGACTACTCAATCAGTATTAAAGTTTGTCCTGGAAGAAAAATTGGGCATACCTGCTTGTTTAGAATTATGACCAACACTCAAGCAATTGATGGATAATAGGCGTTGCTGAATTTAACAATGAATTATATTTGTCTACATTTTTTGTAGTGTCATCAAAGCCCTAATTAAGACCTCAAATTTAACTTCTCAAAATAACCTAAAAATTTTAGTTCATATTTTGATAATGCCGAAAATTAGATGAAGTTTTGTAAAAAATATTGACAAATCCAATAGTTTCAGATATATTATATTTTGTGTGAGGAGCGAACCAGTAAGGGCACCGAGACGAAACACGGTCAGTCGTCGGTGCCCTTTCTGATTTAGTATTAATTATTTGCTCCCCAAACTTTTTTGATTTTCAGACAGGTAATTATTTAGGGGATAAATTTAATAAAAATTTTTCAATTGCTGCGGCTGCTCCATCTTGCTCTACATCGGGAGCTACCCAGTTTGCTATAGCTTGAACTTGAATTGGTGCATTACCCATTGCTACACCAATACTGGCGTATTCAAGCATTTCTACATCATTAAAGTTGTCACCGACAGTCATCACATTAGTTCTTTTTAATTCTAGTAATTCTTCAGCTATGTAGCGTACCGCAGCACCTTTATTTACTAAAGGATTAGCTGCTTCAAAGAAAGTGGCGACGGATTTTGTTAAATACAATTCGGCTGGAGTATATTGAAGGCGCAAATTACCAACCAGTTGATCGATAACTTCGGTGTCTTCGCATAGAGCAAGAATTTTTGTTGGCTCATTATTATCTAAACAAGTACGCAGATCACCTACAGGAATTGGTGTAATACCAGAACGTTGTCCATAGATTTGTGTTTCTTCAGTTAATTCTCGGACGTAAAGTTGGTCATTTATATAAAAGTGGACGGATAAAACTTGACGTAGTGATGGTTGTTCAAAATAGTCCAGCAGCTTTAATGTTATTTCTTTGGGAACAGATAAATGCTGGTGAACTTTTTGAGAAATTGGATCTTGGTTAGAGTCGATGCCTGGTATTACCCAGGGCACCTCTCCTTCAAATCCGTGCGTGCGGCTTTCACCGCACACGGCTCCTAGATATTCTGGGTTTTACGCCCTGCTCATGTGCGTATAGTGATGGCATGATTGGTGTATCATTTCAAGATTCTTGGGTTTCCAATTATCATGATTGCCGTCAATGTGATGTAGGTGAATGTCTTCTTGGGGAAGAAATTTCATCCCACATCTTGCACAAGTATGGTTTTGCTTTTTTAAAAGCTTGGCTGAAATTCCGTCATACAGTTTTGATTCCCGTTGGCTCCAATAAACTATATCTCCGTCGTAAGGTGACTTTTCGCCTTTTACGTTGACAAATTTATTTTCTGCCGATTTAACTCGCACAAAAGCTTTTCTCACTAATGATTCTGCTTTATGTCGGTTAATTTTTTTCTGCTTGTTGAATACTTTGAAGGTTCTATGTTCTATAAACCATAGTTTATCCCTCACGTTACTCATATTGCAGAAGCGATGGTAATTTCTCCATCCTCTGATTACGGGAGCAAGTTTCCGTGCCTTCACTTCAGCCCCATAGTTAGAACTGTTGACGATGGTTTTGACCTTCTCACGCATAGCCAAAAAGTTCTCCTTGGATGGAGTGCTTCTGAACTTGCGGTTTTTCTGGACTTTGAGGTTCCATCCGAGAAAATTGAATCCATCTGTCGTAGCTGTTACTTTGGTCTTTTCTTGGCTTAGTTCCATGCCGCGTTCTGTTAAGAATTCGGACACTTTGTTAAGTATTTTATCCGCATCGTCTTTTGGTTTAAGGAAAAATATCATGTCCGAGGCGTATCTTACGCTCGAATGTATGTCCTCAATCCCATTTAGTGCTACGTTCGCTAGCAACGGACTCACGACACCACCTTGGGGAGTTCCTTGTTCAGGGAAACTTGGGTTTAATCCGGCTTTTAGGCATCGGAAAATTCCAAGTTTTGCTCCTACTGGCGCTATTAGTTTGTCCATGATTGATTTGTGGCTGATTCGGTCAAAGCATTTTTTGATATCTAGTTCGATTATTCGCTTTTCGTATCCTCTTGCCATTGAGCCTAAATTGAGAAATACGATTTTCTGTGCGTCATGAGCGCTGCGCCCAGGTCGGAAGCCATAACTTCTTGCGTGAAACCTTGCCTCATGGGCAGGTTCGAGGGCGTATTTAACTAGACATTGCCATGCTCTATCCGAGATTGTTGGCACCTTAAGGATGCGGGTAAAACCGTTCTTTTTAGGGATTGGTACTTCCCGTAATCCCTGGTGCTTCCAGTCGTTTACCATTGAAAGCTTGTTGTACAGTTCAAAGCGTTCTTTGAATGTCAGTGCTTTTCTTCCATCAATACCTGCCGTTTTTCGCCCTTTATTAAGTTGGGTTACTTGACGGATTGCCAACAGTTTAGCTGATGTGGATTTCAAAACAAGCTTCTGTAGAGACCTAGCTTTAGCTATGTCGCCAGTTTTAACAGCTTTAAATATTCTCTTTTGTAAGCGTCCAAGGTTCTTCCGGAATTTCTTCCAGGGGAGATTCTTCCAAGATTCACTAGTAGTTTTACTGTGTCTAATCATGCTTTACTCCATCAAATATTTTCTGAATATCCGACAGCAGTTTGGGCTGTCATCCTACCCGCTACCAGGAATTCGGCTCAACCTAGCTTACTGAGGGTTCGACCTTTCCCCAGACCTGTATAGCGTTTTTACTCGTTCCGTAACAAAGATACTTTCCTAGAAGAAAGCTTTTCTGAAACTTAGGGCGGTTCACTTTGCCGGCACATCTCCCCAGGATTGCAACTGACTGGATTTTCCGTTGCGGGAATACGCGATGTTGAAGTCCACACTTTGTTATTCAGGTTGTGGCTTGAGGCTAAGACACTTTTCTAGAACCTGTTTACCCGTATTTCATCCCCGTTAGCGCCAGTGTTGTTACCTGCTTGTTTTACAACTGATTGCGCCCTGTTCCCAGCTTCGCTCTGTAATTACGGTTGTCGTTACTCGGCGTGGGCAGGTAGGGAGTCACGTCATCCCGGACGGGTGGGACTTTCACCCACATCTTTGAAACAGTTATAGATTTCGGGATTTTTCCCGCGTATCTACTAAGCTCATACCCCTCTAGTTTCTAGAGGCTCCTAGCTTAAACGAGCCGCACAATCCAAGCCCCTTGATAGGCTATTAATGGTAGATTCGAGCCAATTTGAGCGTGGTAGCGTAAAGCTGAACAATACATTCTACCAGTAGCGATCGCCACTTGAATTCCTTTTGCTTGGGCTGCTTTAACCGCTTCTATAACTCGAGGGCTGATTTTATTAGAAACTCCTGCGATCGATTACCCTAAGCATGAGAGTCACCTTCCATGCTCGGCTTCAAAACCGGACTTGAACCTTTCAATTCATCCGGCTCCTCAATAATCTGGTGATTGTCATTCATACCTCAGTTCATTGAATGAACTTTGTCGTGGCAGTGTCTATGTACTAAAAGAAGATTTTTATATAGATTGTTATGGTGATTTCCATCAACATGATGGATTTCCATTAAATCTTCTTTTTGAAAGAACAGTTCGGATTCGGGATATTTACCTTTTTGTTTTTTGACAAGTTTTGCAACTCGATTATTAACGTCAGGCAATTTTCCAAGTCGGTTAGCCCAATAAACCCAATCTCCATCAAAAGGACTTTTATTTCCTTTGACTTTAATGTGTCTTATGATGGGGGTTTCTTGATGCTTAAAGAGTTTAAAGAATCTTTCGTTATCTCTGGCTGCAAATTCCCATCCTAGTCCTTCATCTACTGTCCAGTATTTATTTACTATCCAGTGCATATTTTTCATAGGATGTCGGTTTTTCGCCCAAGCTCTCAGCATTTGGTACACCTTATTATGCACTATGCTAAACATGCTTTTAAGTCCGATTGAGTAATAGTTACACCAGCCAATAATAATCGGATTTAAATGATTAATTAGTGCTGTTTGGGTTCCACCCTTATGTTTATCTATTACCTCACGAATACCTTGAAGATGTGTTTTTATTGCCGTTTTACTTGGCACTATCCGGGTTTTATATCCAAGAATCTTCCCGTTAGTATTTTTGGCTGAGTAGTTTTTCCCTCTTGGTACTTGACGTATCTCAAAGCCAAGGAAGTCAAAACCTGC
>JBCCSG010000294.1:0-9340 GCA_039200565.1 Cyanobacteria bacterium P01_D01_bin.50
ATCTCCTCATCACCCCATCTGCTGACACTGCGGGCAAAAATGACTGGATCTTCCAGCTAATTTAATCCGCTCAATTGGATGGCTGCACACTCGACAAGGTTTTCCAGTGCGGTTATAAACCCAGGCAACATGAGCATAGTTTCCATTTACGCCTTTGACATTGAGGAAATTACTGAAGGTTGTACCTCCAGCTTCAATGCTAGTTTCTAAGACTTGAATAATGCTCGAATGTAGTCGCTCTATTTGTTCTAATTGCAAATTTACACACAGAGTTTCCGGTCTTATGCCACTCAAAAACAAAGCTTCATCAGCATAAATATTACCCAATCCTGCCACTATAGATTGATCTAGTAGCGCAGTCTTGATAGCGCGACGGCGATTTTTGAGTTTGTCTGCAAGGTACTCTACGGTAAATTCCTCTGAAAAAGGATCTGCTGCAAGTTTTGCTAAACCAGTGATAATACTTTGTGTTGGGATTTGGGGAGGTACCCACCACATTTGGCCAAAGGTACGTTGATCTACAAAACGTAATTCCCATTCATTACCAAAGAATAACCTCACTCGCGTATGCTTGTGTAAAGACTCATCTTGATGCAACCACAACAGTTGACCTGTCATTCTTAAATGAACACCTAGGAAAGAGGAGCCACTGCTCCCGCACGGTGCCCTCGGTTGTAGCAAGTGGCATGGGGGAGAGGGGGAAGAATTTTCGACTTTCGACTTTCTTCTCTCCTCCGAATCACAGAAAGGGGAAGTAAGTTCTGCAATTAGATACTTACCGCAACGATGCCAAGATATTATCTCCCAATATTTAATGCCATTCAAAAATTCTTCAGCAGAAAACGGGTAGGCAATAGTGCGATGAAGCAACACATCGCCTCCCGTAATTTTTTGCTTCAGGGTTAATTGATTTAAACCCCGCCGGATTGTTTCGACTTCTGGTAGTTCGGGCACAACTTAACTTGAATAGGTTCGTCGATGCGATCGCATCTTCTTTCTTCAGGTTGGCTTACTCAGAAGCTTTAGCTGCTGGCTTTTTTGCCTTGGCTTTGGGAGCTTCAATTTCAATTAACTCATCGGGAGCAAAGTTATTGGTGTTGATGCCGGCGTAATTAACTTTATTAAAACGGACAATTACTGGGTATATAATGCCGCTTTTATCAACAGTAGCCACGGTTCCTACATCCTGATACCAGTAAGATTCGCGACGGAGAATACGTACTTTAGAACCACGTTGAACCATAGGTTTATTCCCTCTTAAATTATTTATTGCCTTTTTATTTTGGGCTGCTGCCATTACTGTACAACTTGAAGGTCTCCACCAGCGGTTTTGTTAAGTTATTTGTCCGAAATCGGGAGTTAAGCATATGTAGTCAGAAATGAGGAATTAGGATTTCAAACATTCCATAACCAATTCCCAATTTCTCCGAACAGCATGCTGTTTCGGTGCTCTTGTGGTGTCTCGCCCTCTTGACAAAGTACCTTTTATGAAATATGTTCATCCTCGAAAACAGTTATGAAGCAATATTTCATGATTTAGTCAATACAAAGACACTTCCTTGATTTCCTCTACCAATACGTAAATCGTTATCTAAGTAAGTAATGTCTAACCATCCCTGTTGTTCGTTACTTTGAATAGGAAAATCAATTGCAAGGAATTTCTTACCCAATTCAATGTCTTCAATAAAACTTCCTGGATATTTGTAGTTTATTAAACGTTGTAAACCGATAATTGAACGTTCAAATTTTACTTGAACTCGGCATGGGGAAACTGGTTCAAATTTTGCAGTAACGCTAACTAAACCTTCAAAAAATGGTAGACCATTAATTTCGGCAATGTTATAAACGCTCTTGGTTTTTAAGCGAATACACTGATAAATTTGATTTATATTTGCCAACGGTATGCGGTTAAGATTTAATAGTTCAGAACTGGTGGTGTATAGTAATCGCCAGTTACCATCTAGTAAATCGCTAGCTTCGAGAGGACGGGGAGTAGGATTAAAATCTTCTAAATTAGCGATCGCCGATAAGATCGCTTTCTTATCTAAGTCTGTCGCATTAATACCAAGTTTTTTTCCTGCGATTATTTCTAGTAAAGCTGTTTTTCTCATTTGTGCCATAACCTCAATTATGATTGGGAATTAAAACAGTAACTTGAAGTGTATATGTATAGCCCCATACAAATTCCAAGGAATATGTGGTTATCACCTCAAACAATATTAAAGAAGGAGTTTTTTATCGGATTTATCAACCAAAGAGTTGAATGAATAACTAAAATATTCTGTATCAAGTGATAGACTCTTAATGTCAAGTTAGTTCAATACTCTTCGTATCATTGTCTAGTATGTTGAATTCTCCTTTGTATGAAGTTCCCCGTAGCCGGAGAGCCTCAGTAATTCCATTAAAGCAAGAACCTTCGCTCTTGGACTGGTTACAAGCAAATGGACGTTTAATATCCCGCGATCCAGTAGAACAGCAAGGACAAAAGCAAGAACAGGATATAAATTCCTTGATTGGTATTGAAGAAGGCATCCCGGATTATGAATTTGACGACGATGATGACGATGATGATGATGACGACACAAGTTCGGATGCTGACTAACTTGTAAATAACGGAAATTAGCACAACATGGTGCTGAATATTAGTTTTTATTAGTGTGGAGTGAAGGGAAATTTCCGTGGACGCAAAATTATCTCCAAACCAAGGTTTGAACCTCAATGGTATTCGTTTGGTTTCTTTGTTAGGTATAGGGCTAGGTGTCGCAGCACTAGTTTTAGATGGAGTAGCTTCTCGCTCTCCCTGGCAAGGAAATTCTTTAACCTTACCTTTATTATTATCGGCTGTGATTGCTGCCGGATTGGGCTTTTGGGCTGTTCCTTGGCTGCAAGCGCTTAAGGCTGGACAAGTCATTCGCGAGGATGGTCCCCAAGCCCATTTAAAGAAAGCTGGTACTCCTACAATGGGAGGAATATTTTTTGTTCCTGTTGCGGTTGTAATTGCTTGCACGCTGTCTAACTTTGCAGCAGAAACCGTCGCAGTATCAGCTTTGACCTTAAGTTATGGATTTGTCGGCTGGATTGACGATTGGCAGATTCTTCGCCGCAAATCAAATAAAGGCATTTCACCTAAGATGAAGCTGGCTTTACAAGTTAGTTTCGCGGTGGCTTTTTGTGTATGGCTATTTATTAGTCAGTCTTCTACAATTACAAATATTTCTTTTCCCTTGGGCTTTTCCTTGCCTTTAGGATGGTTGCTATTTTTGCCTTTATCTTGTTTCGTAATGCTGGCAGAAAGTAACGCTACAAATTTGACTGACGGTGTTGATGGTTTAGCTGCAGGTACTGCGGCGATCGCTCTGTTAGCATTGGGTGCGATTGTTGCTCCTACTTCACCTGGATTAATGGTTTTTTGCGCATCTTTTAGCGGTGCTTGTCTTGGATTTCTAGCGCACAACCGCAACCCTGCCCGCGTCTTTATGGGAGATACAGGTTCCTTGGCATTAGGAGGAGGTTTAGCAGCAGTTGCATTGCTTTCCAATTCCTTAGTAGCGCTGTTTCTGATTAGCGGTATATTCTTTGTAGAAACACTTTCTGTAATGGCACAGGTAAGTTATTACAAAGCCACAAAAGGACCTGATGGTAAAGGTAAACGCTTGTTCAAAATGGCACCTTTACACCATCATCTAGAACTTTCTGGTTGGTCTGAACTACAAGTAGTTGCTGTATTTTACATTATCGCTGCAATACTAGCCTTCCTTAGT
The DNA here is from genome assembly GCA_039200565.1 of Cyanobacteria bacterium P01_D01_bin.50. Classification (GTDB taxonomy): domain Bacteria; phylum Cyanobacteriota; class Cyanobacteriia; order Cyanobacteriales; family Nostocaceae; genus Rivularia. The sequence goes on from JBCCSG010000294.1 coordinate 3,762, forward strand.
TTCGCAATTACTCAGATGTAGTCTTCAAGAACAATTGAATGAGTTTTATTTAAACAATCCTAACTCCACAGTAAGGATTGTTTTTCAGTTTTATGAGTTGAGGCGTTGGCACATATTTAAATGAGTTTTAAGTAAACTTTACTAACCATAACATAGATGGTTATATTCTAATCCCAAATCCTAAATTATTCGTAACATTTATATACTTCGATTGTGGGAGAGGGTAAAATAAAATAAACTGAAAATTAAAGGTCTCAAATCTTTTTTATAAATTAAGCAATGAGTTATGAGTTAAATCTTCTTGGAAATTAAATAAAATAATTATTTAAGTCATTAGTCATTTTACTATTTCCCTTGCTGTATATTGTTTACCCATGACTAAGGACTAATAATTTATGACTAATGACTAATAATTTATGACTCTTTAAGATTTATCAAATCCCAGGTCATTTTCTTGGGCATAGCGTTCCATAAACCGCATAAAACGTTCCCATTCCTCAGCAGATTTCATTAAATAAATTGCTTCTATAGCTTCAGGCTTGCCGTTAATAAATTTACCTTTAACTTCGCGGGTGACGATTTCTCCTTCTTCGTCAACCATGTACATTCCAGTAATTTCATCCGTGCTTCCTTGATCCAAAGCTTTCGGATTTGTAAAAGTAAACGTTGCAGTACCGCTGTCTCCGCTACGCGAACGTGTTAAACGCACGTCTGGAATAACTTCTTCGTTGACACCTCTTGAAAACTGTATTTTTGCCATGATGCATGTAATCTCAAGTTTTGTGATGGTTAAACTATCATTCTCTCATTATTTAGAACCAAGGTGTAATATTTACTTGAGATAAAACCACCGAATCGTAATTTAGGCAACAACTTGAAAGATTGAGAATATTCTTGGTTAAAAACCGCAATTTTTTTAATAACTTACAAATAACTTGCCAGCAATTGCTTTTTTAATATTTAAACTTACATATAAATTCTTATTCTGCAACGCGATCGAGTATTAAAGTGACAGGACCATCGTTTTCGATTGAGACTTGCATCATTGCCCCAAATTGACCCGTTTCTACTCGTAAACCGCTAGCACGCAATTTTTCGACGAAACAATTATATAAATTTTCAGCAATTTTGGAAGATGCGGAACCGGTAAAAGAAGGACGACGACCTTTACGACAGTCTCCATAAAGCGTAAACTGACTTACTACTAACAACTCGCCGCAGATTTCTTGTATCGATTTCTGCCAGCGGTTGCTTTGGGGCGATTCTGGGAACAATCGTAATTCTAAACATTTACGCGCCATCCATTCTAATTCTGCTTCGGTATCGGTATCGGCAATACCTACTAATAAATTGAGACCCTTTCCAATTTTACCGATAACTTCACCGTCAACGGTGACTTGAGATGATTTAACCCGCTGGATAATTACCCGCATGAATTTTTGAAACCCGCAAGTTCTGTTAAAGATATTTTTGATGTAAATTGTAGAGACGCGATATAATAACCTATTATCGGGGAGGCTCCGCTAACGCGTCTCTACACTTACGAACCGGACGAAAATAACGAAAGATTTTTATCCTTCATCTTTGCTAGTAGAAGGCATACACACGCAGTTTTTTATCTGTTTTAATAACCCTTCTTCGTCCAAATTTTGACCAATTAATACTAATTGATTTTTCTTTTCACCTTTCCACTCATCATCATCAAGGGTGAAACGTTTACCGCAAAGGTGAAAAATATGTCTTTTGGGACTTTCATCAAACCATAGTATTCCCTTGGCACGGAAAATGTTTTCGGGTAGCTGGTTATCGAGAAAATACTGGAATTTACGGATAGATAGCGGATTTTCGCTCTCGAATGATACGGAGGTAAAACCATCATTTTCTAAGTGATGAGAATGATGATCGTGGTCATGATGGTGTTCGTGGTCATGATCGTGACCGCATTCTGAATGGTCGTGATGATCGTGGTTATGGTCGTGATGATCGTGGTTATGGTCGTGATGGTCGTGGTTATGATCGTGATGATCGTGGTTATGGTCGTGATGGTCGTGATTGTGTTCTTCTACCGCGTCAAAATACTTATCTGACTCGAACAAACCAACGCTGAGAACTAAAGGTAGAGGAACTTGGGATTTTGTGGTACGGAGAATTCTGGCTCCTTCCTTAATATCCCGAATTTTGACTTCTAAAGAATCTAGATAGGTTTCATCAACTAGATCGGTTTTGTTGAGAACAATTACATCACCATAGGCGATTTGGCTGAAAGCAGCATCAGAGTTGAATAAATCTAAACTGTAATTTGCAGCATCTACCAAAGTGACAATGGAATCCAAACGAGTTAAATCTCGTAATTCAGTTCCTAAAAAGGTTAATGCAACGGGTAAGGGATCTGCTAAACCTGTTGTTTCCACCACCAGATAATCTATATTTTCTTGGCGTTCCATAACTTTGTAAACGGCATCCACCAAATCGCTATTGATGGTACAGCAAATACAGCCGTTGTTTAACTCCACCATGTTATCGTCGCTGGAAACTACCAATTCATTATCAATGCCAATTTCGCCAAATTCATTTACCAAAACAGCAGTTTTCAAACCCTGCTGATTGCTCAAGATATGATTTAGCAGAGTCGTCTTACCGCTACCGAGGAATCCAGTAATAATTGTGACTGGCAATCCTTGTTTCGTTGCATCCATTGCTTGAGATTCTGAAGTTACTGATGATTGCATGGCGAGAACAGTAATTAAAAGAAAAAAGAATTAAAAATAATAATTTAGCGCAGCTTGCAACGCGAAACTCTAGAATAGGGATGCGTTAATGCCACCCCAATTGCTTTTATCTATTATTGCCTAAGTAGTTCAGCACAAAAAATTATAATTTGTTTGTAGTCCGGCTGTCTTCGCCCGATTCGTTAATAAGAACTAAATACAGATATTTTACGTTCCGTTACATAGTTAGATTTTTTCTCGCTTACTTATTTGTCTTCTATTAATCATTATTAATTGGTCATGACCCTAAAAGTTTACAACAGTCTCACCCGTCGCCAAGAAGCCTTTACAACTGTAGAACCGCAGAAAGTTAAGATGTATTACTGCGGCGTGACGGTTTATGATTACTGCCATTTGGGTCATGCTAGAGCTTGTATTGTTTGGGATGTAGTCCGGCGCTATTTACAATTTAGCGGCTATGAAGTGCGTTACGTGCAAAATTTCACCGATGTTGACGATAAAATTCTGAAGCGAGCCAGAGTAGAAGGCTCGTCAATGGAAGCTGTAGCCGAAAAATATATCCAAGCTTATTTTGACGATATGAGTCGGTTAAATGTCAAAGAAGCTGACGAATATCCCCGCGCAACTCAAACCATGGATGGAATTAAGCGGTTAATTCACGAGTTGGAAAATAAAGATTATGCTTATCCATCCGGGGGTGATGTTTACTATGCCGTACAGAATTTTGATGAATACGGCAAGCTTTCCGGACGTAAATTAGAAGATATGCAAGCGGGTGCTAGCGAACGGGTAAGTGTAGAAGATCCAGAATATCAAAAGAAAAGATATGAGTTTGATTTTGCTTTATGGAAGGCTGCAAAACCCGAAGAACCAGCTTGGGATTCCCCTTGGGGAAAAGGCCGTCCCGGATGGCATATTGAATGCTCTGCAATGGTTAGAGAGCGTCTTGGCGAAACTATTGATATTCATACAGGTGGTGCCGATTTAATTTTCCCCCACCATGAAAATGAAATTGCTCAATCGGAAGCCGTTACGGGTAAACCTTTAGCTAATTACTGGCTACACAATGGAATGGTGAAAGTTGATGGTGAGAAAATGTCTAAATCTTTAGGCAATTTTATCACTATTCGGGAATTACTAGATAAAGGGGTTAACCCCATGGCGGTGCGGTTATTTGTACTTACGGCGCAGTACCGCAAACCTATTGACTTTACCGACGAGGCCATACAAGCAGCTACGAATGGTTGGAATACTCTACAAGAAGGTTTGCTTTTTGGTAACAAGTATGGGGAACAGCTTGGTTGGGATAAGGAGACAAGGGAACAAGGAGAAAATTCTTACACTGAGCGTTTTCAAGAAGCTGTAAATAATGACTTTAATTTTTCTAGCGGTTTAACGGTATTATTTGAACTTGCCAAAGAACTTGCTAAGGAAGGTAATATCTTCGTACATCAAGGTAAAACAGAAACCGCACCCGAAGAATTACAGAAGATGTGGCAAACTTTAGTTACATTAGCTGATGTACTTGGATTAGAAGCTCAAATGGAATCAGAAACTACAACGAGTAACGGCTTGAGTTCGGAAAAGATTGAAGCCTTGATTCAAAAAAGACAAAAAGCTAGAAAAGCCAAGAACTTCGCCGAATCCGACCGTATTCGCGACGAATTGCAAGGACAAGGTATTGTCTTAATTGATAGTAGCCAAGGCACGAAATGGCATAGGAATTAGGAATGCCCGAATTTAGAATGCCCGAATTTAGAATGCCCGAATTCTCCCCTTGTCCCCCCATCTCCCCCTCTCCCCATGCTTGAAAAACGTAAATCCTTTACTTTGTCGGATATTCTGCTGGTTATCGGTGGTTTTTTCCTCGTAATTTTACTGTGGCAATTACGAGGTTTATTATTAACTTTGATGATTTCGGTGGTCTTAGCAGCAACCATTACGCCTTTTGTTGATGCCCTAGAAAGAATGCGTTTTCCCCGTTGGTTGGGGGTAATTCTGTTTTATCTGGGTTTAATTGGGGTACTGATTAGCATAGGTTTAATAATTGGTCCCTCTGTTTCAGAACAAATTCAACGATTAGCCCGCAGATTCCCGATTTATTTGGATAATCTGGGCGTAGCAGTTGAAAATTTAGCGGCGCGAATTGGAATTACCCAGTTGGAAACAATAGAACAATTCTTCGATCTCCAAGCACTTACCAATTGGTTGTTCCGTTCCAGTCAAAAGTTGGTTTTACGTTCCTTTGGAGTAACTTTTGGTATTTTGGGCGCTGTGGTAAATCTAATTTTAGCTGTAGTGATATCCGGTTACATGGTTGCTGGAAGCAAAAGTTTAATTCAAGGTTTAGTAAGCTTGTTTCCACAACCTTGGAATGAACGTCTGAATGCACAAGTTTCACCCATTTGTCGGCGCATGGGTGGATACGTTCAAGGAAGGGTTTTGGTTTCGACGATTTTGGGTATTGCGATTACCCTTGCTCTAGGATTTGTAGGACTTTCTGAGTTTGCTTTGGCCTTAGGTACTATTGCAGCATTCACTAACTTTATACCTTTTGTTGGTCCGGTTTTGGGAGCGATTCCGGCTTTGATTGTCGCAATTCCCCAAGGAGGACTAACTTTCTTATGGGTGTTATTGTTATTTGTAATTATTCAAAATATTGAAACTTATGTACTAGATCCTTTATTAGTTGGTAATACTGTAAGAGTTCACCCCTTTTATCAACTTTTGGCAGTATTGGGGGGTACCCAGGTTTTAGGAATTATTGGGGCTGTAATTGTTCCTCCTTGGGTAGCGGGTATAGCGGTACTTTTAGAAAATCTATATCTTCGACCAAAATTATTAGCTGAA
>JBCCSG010000295.1:0-9320 GCA_039200565.1 Cyanobacteria bacterium P01_D01_bin.50
AGAAATTCTGAAGGTTCATTAACGTCTGCTTGAACTTGAATATTTTGAGGAACTACTTCAAATCCAGTACCATCCGAAGTTTGTTGAAGCCAGTAGATTTGGGCAGTTGTTTGTTCGGGAGGCTTTCCTGGCTCTCCTGTTCGGATGGGAGTGGGGTCTCCTCCCTTTTCTAAACCGGGGGGATTTAAAGTAAAATAACCTCCAACACCAGCAATTATTACAGCCGCAGCAGCAACAGTCGCCGCGACTCCGGAAAATTGATTATTTTTTCTTTGCTCTGTCATCTTACACCTTCTATGTTGGCTGAGAGTAGCTTTATCTGTGTGAGGGGCTGGTAGACGACGCTGATGGGGAAAGGGGCTTTTCCACGAATGTAGTAGAAGACGGTTGTATTTTTACAAAAGCCGCGATTTCTAAATTTGAGGATGTTATATTCAATTTTAGAATTCGTATTAGAATTCCGTCACCTTCCCAGCTACGTAGATCTAGTCTTTGATTCAGATTTTCTATAATTCCTTCAACGAATTGTGATGCAACTTGTTCCTCATTTACAGTTACTACGGTGTCAATTAACTTAATTTGTCTACCTTTGTTAATATCGATTCCGGTTTCTACCTTTATTAACAAAGGCTTTTCGGAGTCTTCCGAACGTAATTCTATTTGAAAAAATAAGCCATTACTATCTAAAATCTGAAATTGTGGATTAGCAAACTTATATACAACATCCTTATCAAGATTTAAGTAGTTTTTTGAATTAATATTTAATTTAGCTAGATTAGCTAATACATCGGTAGATTGTAATAATTTATTAATATCTGTTTGAGTTAAAACCAAACGGATGCCAGCTTGTAAAGGTTTTTGTAACTTGGGTTTCCCCTGTTGAATGCTACGCTGTAAAAAAGCGATTTCATCAGTTTCCAATTCTAAGGCATCAATCCGAAAATCATACTGTTTTAACTGCAAACCCCGTGCTGCAATTCTAATCTTTTCAATTTTTCCCTGTAGTAATTGATGAGTAGGTGCATTATCCACCCGTACCTGTATTTTTTCTATATTAGTAAATTGAGAACGAATCGCATTTTCAGCAACGGTGTCAACCACTACACCAGCAGGAGTAATAAAACTAAAGATGCCTGATAAAAGGAAGGAAAGGAGTTCCATTAAACTATCGAGAATGAATAATTACAATACTGCAACTCTTCAACCGCACCATAGATATCACCAGTACCAGAAAGATGAAAACAACGACTTGACTTTGGGGGTGATAAATCAGATCAAAGAATTGCGCGGCTAGTGGCTAAAGTATATTAAGTCGGTTGGCGTTGAAAATAGTAATTGGGGCAAGTGAGTATTAACAAGTTTTGGAGCAAATTTACATTCTGTAATATAGTTGGGTAAATTTGGCGGCCGACTTACTTACCGATCAACAATGCTGAAGATGAAAATGTGTTAATTAAAACTTGATCTCAAAATATAATAGCGGTTTTTTCTCAATAATTATACTTATTTTCTGAGTTTAAAGTATAAAATACAATTAATTCAATTTCATCTTTTTAAGGACAAATTTTCTTCCATCTTCAGCTTCGAGTAAAGTCCCATTGAATTGAAGTAAAAACATTATTTTCAGGACTTAAAGTGTGACATTATGCTTTCAAGACAGGCAATATTAGCCTGTCTCAGATAATTAATTAACAATAGCCGCTCTTCGGACACCTAAATACAATCATGAATTGATAATTCATAATTCCTCATCCATCTTCTGCTTTAAAGTAGATACAACTTCATCAATGGCAATTTCGTAAGACTCACTACTTTTACGCTCTACAACTTCTACTTTTCCATTAACGATCGCCCTTCCAGTGACAATCCGATAGGGAATACCGATCAAATCGGCATCTTTAAACTTAGCCCCCGCACGTTCGCTTCTATCGTCGAGAAGGGTTTCCACTCCTACTTTATTTAACTCTGTATAGATGTTTTCGGCAACTTCTACTTGTTGAGCATCCTTAATATTAGGAATCGTCACAATTGCATGATAAGGTGCGATAGAAGCGGGCCAAATAATCCCATCTTTGTCGTAGGATTGCTCCACAGCAGCTTGAGCCAAACGCGAAACCCCCACACCATAACAACCCATAATTAAAGGTTTGTCTTTACCTTCTTCGGTAGTATAAGTTGCTCCCATCACTTCGGAATATTTACTACCCAATTGAAAGATGTGTCCTACCTCAATTCCCCTTGCCGATTTCAGTGTTTGCTCCGGATTGTGAGTCGCGCGATCGCCAATTCTAGCGGTACGTATATCTACTACTACCCCTGGTAATTCAAATTGTTCTCCCCAATTAGCACCTACTACGTGATAACCAGATTCGTTCGCACCTGTAACAAAGTTCTTTAAATCAACAGCAGTTTTATCTACCAAGCGTAAAAATTTGGGATGAACGAAATCCTGACTCTCTCCCTGCTCCCGACTTGGTTTGGGTTGAGCCTTAATATAATCATCGCTAATATCCGGCGCAATATAACCCAAAGGTAAAGGTTTAGCCGCCCATTTTTCTTGTGCTTCTAAACCAGGTACCTCTAAAGCAAGAACAGAACTTGCATCATAAGTAGAAGCTAATTTAGTTAATTCGTTATATAACTTAACTTCATTCACATCTTGGTCACCTCGAATATTGACCAAAATTAATACATTAGTACCGTTATCGTAAACAGCTTGATAAAGGACATTTTTGACAACTTGAGTAGGAGAACACTCAAATATCTTGCAAAGCTTCTCAATTGTGGCGGTATCGGGAGTTTCTCGTTTTTCGTAAGTTGTAAAGTTAGAGGTTTCTGCATCAGGAGGTAAAGAAACCGCCTTTTCCACATTAGCAGAGTACTTTCCATCTTCAGTGTAGAGGACTTCATCTTCTCCAGCTTCGGCTAACACCATAAATTCCGTAGAGCCACTACCGCCGATCGCGCCGGAATCAGCTTCAACAGGACGAAATTCCAAACCACAACGCTTTAACATACTACTATAGGCTTGGTACATATCGGAGTAGGTTTTTTTCAAACTTTCTTCCGAAGCGTGGAAAGAATAACCGTCCTTCATAATAAATTCTCTGCCGCGCATTAAACCAAAACGGGGGCGAATTTCATCGCGGAATTTTGTTTGAATTTGGTAGAGATGAAGCGGTAACTGACGGTAGGAACGAATCGTATCTCGTGCAACTGTGGTAATTACTTCCTCATGAGTAGGACCAAGTGCTAAATTTTGCTCGCGGCGATCGGTAAGAGAGAACATAATTCCCTCAGCCTTAGTATAAGTATCCCAACGTCCCGATTCTTTCCATAGATCGGCAGGTTGTAATTGAGGTAAAAGACACTCTTGTGCACCGGTGGCATTCATTTCCTCCCGGACAACTTGAGAAACCTTTTGTAAAACCCGCCACATCAAAGGAAGATAAGCGTATACACCACTACCGATACGACGAATATAACCAGCGCGAACCAATAATTTATGGCTGGGAATTTCAGCATCTGCTGGATCGTCCCTAAGTGTAACGAATAACATTTGTGACAGTCGCATCGTTTCTCCCTTTTGCGGATTTGATCGTTTTTATTTCATGTACTCCGAGAATATACTCATAAAGGAGCTTTTCTGTAAACCTAAGTGTAGTCGTGACTCCAGATGTAATTTATCTCCTAATGATGGATTCGTTCATCCTACAAGGTTTTAAGATTATAAATATTTTATTTATTTAACTAGAATGGGGAAGCCATAATAATTTTTTGAAGTAGTGAATAGGCAATGGGGAATAGGGAATAGTGAAAAGGAAAAAAACTTGATCGAGATATTTAGGTTAAAACAATATTGCACGAGCGGAGCTTTCATGAGTGACCCCGAACCGAAAACCGCTATATTTATACAGGAAAGACACGGGTTTTACATTTATATAATATTCATCAATTAATGGTTATTAATTTACTAGAAGACTAAGACAAAAAAAGTAAATACTTAACTGTTCACAGTTTGTAGCTGACAATATCCTATGAATCAAGCACAACCACCTCTAGAATTTATTCCTCCAGCGTTTAATCCATATGTTTTACGAATTACCCAGTTGTTATTACCAGCTTGGATATATTCGCGAACCATCATTAGTAAAATTGAAGCAGAAAATGTCAAGACTTTAGTCAACTTAATTCAGGAATTTCAACAGAAGAAGATTCGTTTTTTAATATCATTTCGCCATCCTCAAGTAGAAGATCCCTTTGTATTGGGTTATTTGTTTTCTCATATCGTACCGAAAGTAGCACGAGAAGAAGGAATTAGGCTAAATTATCCTACCCACGCACATCCAATGTACGATCGAGGAATTCCTCTATGGGCTGGTTCCCATGTTGGCTGGTTTTTTTCGCATTTGGGTGGCACGCCAATACAGCGTGGTAAGGCGGATTGGCTTGGGTTAAAGTCGGCACGGAATTTGTTTGCTAATGGACTTTTCCCCATGGCAGCGGCACCAGAAGGCGGCACAAATGGACTTTCGGAAATCATTAGTCCTTTGGAGCCGGGAATCGCACAACTTGGCTTTTGGTGTGCGGAAGATTTGCACAAAGCTGGACGTAACGAACAAGTTCTTATTTTACCACTTGGAATTAAATATAGTTATACTAACCCGCCGTGGGAGTCGATCGCAGAATTATTAAGTGAATTAGAAGCAGCAAGCGGTTTAGCAGTAGATGAAAAGGGGTTTGATCGGGTTTTGCCACAAGAAACGCTTTATCCGAGGTTAATTCGTTTGGCGACACATTTATTGTCTGTGATGGAAAATTTTTATCAGCGTTACTACCATCATTCACCAGAATTTACAATACCAGAAATCGAAACCAGTGATGGTAACGAAGCGATCGCCGCACGGTTGCAAAGTTTATTGGATAATGCTTTGAAAGTTTCTGAAGATTATTTTAATTTACAGCCAAAAGGTAACTTTAGTGACCGCTGTAGGAGGTTAGAGCAAGCGGGTTGGAATTATATTTTTCGAGAGGATTTTAAGGATGTAAAAGCATTATCAAGCATAGAAAAAAGATTAGCAGATCGAGTTGCAGAGGAAGCCAATTTACGCATGTGGCATATGCGTTTGGTAGAGAGCTTTGTGGCAGTGACGGGTAAATATGTTAGAGAAAAACCGACGGCAGAAAGGTTCGCAGAAACAACTTTACTTTTATGGAGTATGGTGGCAAAAATTAAAGGTAACAATCCATTTAAGCGTCCGAAATTGGGTAAACAAAGGGTGAGAATTACTGTCGGCGAACCGTTATCGATTTCTGATAGGTTTGAAGATTATAAAGTGAGTCGTAAAGCCGCGAGAATTGCGGTTGCGGATTTTACTAGTGATTTGCAAAGGGCGATGGAGAAATTGATTTAAATTTTTGAGTTATTTTATCGGGATGAAGGAGTAGCATTCTTAAGAATATGTTGCACCTAAACCATATAAATCTGTTCCTGGTAATGCTTTTGAGCGAAATTGTTCGGGAGCCATATAGCCAAAGGTACCAACTACAGTACTTCCATGCATAGATGTAGTATAGTAGGTATCTCGCACCGCACCAAAATCAACCAGGAATACCTTACCATCTCGATCGCGAATAATATTGTTGGGTTTTATATCGCGGTGAATAATCGGAGGTTCTAGTTGTTGCAAATAAATCAAAATCTCTAAGATTTGTTCGGCAATATTTTTGACTGTTGCTTCTGAAGGGTTCCATCCCGACTCTATGTTCTATTGATATTTAGCTAAAACTATATAACCCCCTCTAACATAGTGTCGAGGAGGTTATAGGGGAATATATGAAAAAATTACATCTTAGTATTTGGACGCATCAACCAAATATTCTCTTCTTTCTTCTCAACCAAATCATCAACGCTTTCTTGAAGAATCATCGCTTTTTCATACTTTGCTTGGGCAAAATGTACCTTACCAGAGCTCGCGAAATCACTTTTGGTAGCAACGCGGGTATGTCCTCCATCTTGAACTCCACTACCTTGGTGGTCTACCATCAAAAAGTCACCGGGTTGAATCAGAGCAAATAATTGATGAATTTTATGTCTAGCTTCCCTTTCGGGCAAGTTAATTGCGGGAACTTCAGCAATTAAATCGAAACGTACGGGATTTCCGTATCTAGGCGCATATTTGTCCGTCCATTTATACCACTGGTTAGCATTGGGATATTCACCTTTACCGTCGTCAGTGTTATCTCTATAGTAGGGGGGTTCGTAACCGCTTTGACGCAAAACGTTTCCACCAAATAGGTTACACTTCCAGCGATTTACTAAATAATCAAATTTAATATTTACAGGAACATTATGTTTAGGATCGTTATTTATCCAAGGTTGGGGAACACCGTAATATAATGCAATTTCTCCAGTACAAAGTTCTGTGGCTGCATTTACTATGTCTTGGGGAGTTGCAACTATGCTTCCCCGTGCATTTGTAAGACGGAGTGCTTCATCTAATTTTCTGGCGGTATTAGCGTCAATTTTTCCAGTGACAGGCAGGGAATTATTTTGTTGAAATGCTTTTACAGCTTTGCTTGTTTCTCCACCGTAAATTCCATCTGCTCCGTATGCGGGAAGCATATAATCTAACATTTGAGTCCGACTTGCTAAAGCAATTAAACCACGTTGAACATTGCGGACAGATGGGTGATTGCGTCCAGAATCGGGTATAATTATATGCCCGTTGAGTAAAGCTGTATCATCTGCAAGATTAACTATTGTTTCTGCAACTTGAACGTAACTACCAAATCTACGTAATAATTTATTTAACCAGCTTCCCACACCAGCTTCCAAGGTATCAGCGTAGTTTTTAGCAATTATTTCTGCTTCCCCTAAACTTGTCTGTCTGCGTTCAATTTTCTTTTCTAAGTTAACTAGTTCAGAAGCGGTAAATAGAGCATTTTTGACCAGATTTTTCGTAGAAATCGATAAAGCAGGCATAATTAATCTCCGAAAATATAATTACTTGTAGGTTCTCTATGGAATTTATTGGTGGTTTTTACTACAGATATATTTTACAGATTTCGGAATCTTTCCTCAGAACCTTAAAATTTTTTTTATACAAGCCTGTACTCGCTGGAGCTACAATCACAAAACCTTGAATATTCGGGAGTAGTCTATTTCATGAATTCTGAGTACTTGTAGAGACGTAGCCCTGTTACGTCTCCCAACCGTTAAGAAAAAACTAACCATTAACCGCAAATGCCGCCGAGCAAAATTAATGCAGCTAACCACTAATTTTTTCATAATTCACATCTTGCACCATAAACAACTATCGTCACAATTATTACTAGTTATCTGACTTCGTTTTGATCCGTCTGGGACTGCAAGTCCCATTCTCATAGCAAAAGTTCATTCAAATGGACTAAAAAATTGATCGTATATAATTGGTAATATTTTTCATGATTAAGTTTATTTTTTAGTTAATTATTCGCAAGGTGCAAGATTTAAGATAACCTATGCACCATCGGGGATTTGTATCGCCATCACAATCATTTCTTGATAGTGAGATTGATTAAGGCTTTATAGACGCGTTCGCGCAGCGTGTCGCTTGCGACTCAGCGGCTTCTCTTTGAGAAGCTAGTTTATATTCCTTAACACATTTGAGTTTATTTGTGCCGACTTACTTAGGAGTTGCAAAAAATACTAAAAAATTTCTGTATTTAAGAGATAAACGCTTGTAGTGATAATAGGAATTTTTATAGTGAAGGATTTTAATAGGATATGAAACTTGAAAACATCACTTACCTATTAAGTAGAGAAAAAGTAAAAGCCGATAAAGAATTAGTTGAAGAAATCCAAGGTTATCTGAAAAGCTTAGGTTTATATCCTGGTGGTAAATTAATTGATGGTGATTATGGCCCCATGACTGAAGGTGCCATCAAACAGTTTTGTCAGGCTGTAGATTTACCGTTGCTTCGCTTCGATGAAAACTTTGCTTGGAAATTATTAATTACAAAGCAGTTACCTTCTATATTAGAAACAGCCAAAAATCAAGAATGGATTTTTCAAAAACTACTGGCAACAGCAAAAAAAACTCGACTTTCAAATGGTGATGTGGCAGCATTTTTACATCGAGATATTCAAAATTCAACATATATTAACGAGATTGCTGAATATAGCGATCGTTTAACTGCTAAATACGAAACTCAATCTGTAAATTCAGAATATAGTAATTATCCACAACGAGGAATTATTCCCAGTATTGAGAATCAAAGTTTAAATTTTCTCGATAATGAAATTACAGAAGCTTGTATTTGTTTGGGTGAATTTGAAAAGGAAAAAATTAAAACACGTTGGTTAGGGAAAAATGCTTTAGCACAACGCCAATTTTGGAGTGCAACTAAAATTATTCCGATTTTAAATGTAACTTGTCAAGCAAATTCAAAGTCTCCTAATCTTAAGATTGATAGTTGTTATTTGAATAATGAGCAATATAATTTTCTGGATATTGTTTTAGATATTATCAGCTATCAATATAATATAGCAAGTTCTAATTCAGCTGCAGCAATGTTAAAGCTGTTTCAAACACCTTTCGGTTTAGAAAAATGGGTTAAAAATACTACAGGAAATCAACAGATTGATTTTCGCAGTGGATATGGGGAAGCACCTTTTATTTCTCAACCTTCATTGTTTGATCGGCTAACAGAAAAACAAGTTTTAAATGCTGCTAGCACAACTTTAGAAGTAGATAAAAATTATCCTTCTGCTTACGATTTAACGCGATTGATGTCAATGTTAGGATGGCATTTACATATTAATCAATCAGCACGATTACCAGGAGCGCAATGGCACAGTCTTAAAGGTATAATTAATGCAATGGGACAGGATAAAGCACGCTATGCAGAAGTAGCTTTAGAAACTTTAGGTTTAGAAAAGATTATTAGCGCTCCAGTAATTATTTCTAAACTGGGTTATGGATATAGCAACAGTAGAAATACATTTGAGATTACTTATACTGCTTTTGTACAATTTATTGATGAGCGTTTCAAAACTAGGAATCAATTGGGTAAACTAAGAACATTCGCTATGACACTCCGCGGTATGACAAATCCCGGTAATGGTAAATGGGCTGAATTAGATGCGCGGATGGCTGCGGATGTCACTGAGATTGTTCGTAGAGTGGTGACGGAGGAAATTTAAGTTTTATTCATTTACTCTCAGGACTTACGCAACTGTCACAAGCAATGGCACGCTTCGCGTGCCGAGCGCCTAAAAAACTAAATTATAGACATAGCAACTTTTGGACGTTTTAGCTGCTCAATTAAATAATTTG
>JBCCSG010000296.1:0-9308 GCA_039200565.1 Cyanobacteria bacterium P01_D01_bin.50
GGATAATTTTGGATAAAACCCTTCGGCTCGAAAAGAGCGTGAGTGACATTACAACGCCCCCCGCCAGAAATACGAACCTTTGTGAGTAGTTGGCGACTGGCTTCGAGTAAGATAATAGAGGCTTTTTGGTTAGTTTTAGCAGCCGCGATCGCTGCAAAAAAACCCGCAGCCCCACCCCCAACAATTACAATTTTTAATGGTTGCAAGTTCCGAACTGTTGATAAACGAATTATATGGAATGGATTGAGAAATGAAAATTATTTATCTATTGCAATAATAGCGAATTCACTTAAATATTCTATAAGATTATTTAGAGTAATATAAATCACAAGTGTGAGTGTCAACTCTATTAGATTACAATAGGGCAACATAAATCAAGAAAATTCTTATGGCAAGGAAAAACTTGTCATCCTCTACCCTGTATATAATAGAATCGCGATCTAAAATCGGAACCAATTTTTTTGAGCATAACTAAGAATCCCGAAAGCCACAGCAGCTAAAAATAACAGTAAAATAAGTCCTCCAGGAATAAAAGTTAGAATACCCAAGCCTCTTAGTACCCATACAGCGATTGCAATACCAAGAAACATCCCAAAAGCCTGGGTTAATCTTTGATTTAACTTAGAAGATTGACTCACCTAAAGATTCCTCATAAATTAACAGTGTTTGTGATATTCTAGCCCTTCAAAAATCGAAGGTTAAAATTAGTTTTGTACACATATGGCCATCCCCCAATCCCCCAATCCCTCCATCTTCCCATATACTTTAATTCTTTAACATCAACACTTCATAATATTAGTGATAATCGAGACATAATTTTGGGTAAATTTTGGGAATAATAGATACAGTCATAACTAGTTCCGGAATGCTTTTGTATTCGACTGGAATTAGAATTATTGAATAAGACTCCATTAAATTGCAGAGTTTGTATTCTTTTGTAGGTGTAGTGCTTTCATATTGAGGAGCGAGCGAAACATTATGTCTGCGTCTTTTTTCTCAGACTTTATCAAGACGGGTTCGGATATCTCTTGGACTCAGGATAAGCAAGCAGCATTACTAAAAGGTGAAATTTTAGTAGAAACCCGTTCCCATAATGCTTGGGGTGGCTGTGTTAGCGCGAAAATGTACTTACCATTGGTGCGTTCGCAAGTTTGGCAACACATAACGGATTATCCACGCTGGGTACAGTACTTCCCAGATATTACCAAGAGTGAAATTGTACACAAGAGTGACGTGATACGTCTGTATCAAGCAGCACAAAAAGCCTTTATGTTTTTCACGGCAAAAGTAGATATTTATTTAAATGTGGTAGAAGATTTTGGAAACCGAATACAGTTTCAATTAGATAAGGGCACCTTCCATGATTTCAGTGCGGATATAAATTTACAAGATTGTGGTAGCGGCACAGTACTTACTTATTCCGTTAAGGCTACTCCTGTAATTCCAATACCTTCAATGTTTATTCAACAAGCGATGAATTTTGAATTGCCCACAAATATGCGTAAAATGCGACAAGTAATTTGCAAGGGAATGTAAGAGGGATGTCACAGGCAAATGAAATTCTAGATTTTTGGTTTGGTAGCCCGGATGAACTTGACTACGGTAAGCCCAGAAAAATTTGGTTTGCAAAAGAACCAGAGTTTGATGAAAAACTACGAAGCCGTTTTCTTACAGATTACGAGAAAGCTGCGGGAGGACACTTAGACGAATGGAAGGATTCGCCGTTGGATTGCTTGGCTTTGATTTTGCTGTTGGATCAATTTCCTCGAAATATCTTTCGCGAAACTCCCCAAGCCTTCGCTACCGATTGGGAAGCACTCTCAACCGCACATCAGGCAATCGCACAAGGCTACGATCGCAAATTATTAAATGTACAGCGTTGGTTTGTTTATTTACCTTTTGAACACAGCGAAAATATCGATCATCAGCGTCAATCGGTGAAGTTATTCCAGAAACTTAGTGGAGACAAAGAGAGTACAAAGGCTATTGAAAGCGCAATCCGCCATCGCTCAGTAATTGAACGTTTTGGGCGCTTTCCCCATCGCAATATAATTTTAGGACGGCCTTCAACTCCTGAAGAAAAAGAATTTTTAAAAGAACCAGGAGCACGATTTTAATATCAGTATATTAAGATGCAAAGATGTAATTTAAGTCAACATACGTCTTTGTATCTTAAGTAAATATTTGGAGAAAAATTGATCTCATTTTTTATTTTTACAGCACTTATACTACTGGCCCTACAACAAAAATATCAGTTATAGAGCCATATTTTTGAGGCTAATAACAGGTGTTACGATCTTTTAAATCCAATCTGTAAATTTAAAATTTATACCTGAAAAAAACTCATCAACGTAAATTAAAAGATTTATTATAAACTCTCACTCCACCATCAAACAAAACTTCTGCTAATTCTGGTTCGGTAAATTCATAGCCTAAAGTTGCAGCAAAATCAACTATCTTAGCCTTATCCCAATTCCAGACACCAAAAGTCCCTTTAACAGAACACTTTTTATAGTACTGTTCGTAAACTTCTTGATGTGTCATCAAAGTTTCGTAGAAAGCATCAACCTGTTCTAGCGACATACAGCCCTATCTCCTCGCTCGCGTGACTGATTTATTCAAAACTACATACTTGTTGTAGATTTTGTTGCGGATAACTTCTTATTCAAAGGTTGGGAGTAGTTATACGGATAAATTTGGTAAATGTTGATGAAAAAAATATTTTTTCGATACTCTTGCTTTAAACCAACCTTTAAAGCAATTAGGAACGAAAACCCTGACAAAACATTTTCATGTATTATTTTATTCACGCATAGTCGGTAACGCTATGAGGAAAATACGTATTATTAGTAACTGGTACAGTGCGGCTCAAATAAATCAACCATTCGTAAAATGTCAAGGGTTGCCATAGGAATGTATATTAAGCTGTTACGTATATAAAAAGCATATTATTTTATTCGACACTAAGAACTCAAACTTTCTTGAATTTTGGATGCCAGACTTTTGACAAGAGTGTCGTGCATTTATAATGCACAACAGCTTATTAACCATCAACGCTTTCTTTATTTATCGATCGCAAGGCTGTACTTGATCCCAAAATACCCAACCTTGACTACCATCGGAAAGTAGCTTAACCTGAACAAAATCACCTTGAGACTTTAGGTATAAAACTTTTTGTCCTTTATTCAATGTTTTAAATCCTTCAGCTTCTCTATAAGGTTGATGGCGTAATTGAGGTAATTTTGTCAACTCCGGATCCACAATGCGACACTGTTCGGGTAGTTGTGATAGCAAATTATTATGTTGTGAGTTAGTTTTTCCAAAATTACTAGTATTTAGTAATGCGAATCCTCCAGCAGTAGCTAAAGCAGTAGCTAAACCTATGCTTTTTACCCCAATCGGCAATACATTCTTGAGCATTGGCATTGTTGGGGAAGGTTTTGAGGGTGGAGTTGTAGTTAAGGGCTTTTCTGGTTTAGTATTGATTTTCGGAAGTCGCGCAGTTTTGGTAATAGGTTGTTGTCCTTCAACTGCAAAATTCTTATTAGTGTAATCTAAATAAGTAGGAATATAATTGTTTGCATACTGTTGGGAAGTAATTTCTTTTACTTTTAAATTCTGCCGTCCTAAACGTAGTATACTCAAAACTGCAAGTGGCATTTCTCCAGCTAAAAGTAATTGACCATCAAGAATCGGTGGATTTTTCTGCCGCAAATTTCGCAAATAAAATTTTTCTTTTTCTTGATTGAAAAATATTTCTACATGTAGCGCAGATACAGTTGGTTCTGATAAGATAATATCGCAATCTTGAGGATCGCGACCAATACGAGTTTTTCCAGGAATTTTAGTTAATTGATTATTGGTAATTTTATAAGTTTTAATTACCTTGGCTTCCTCCCACTCTAAAGTCATTTCGTACAAACCATTTTTAGCATTACTTTGTGTTAACGCAGGTTCTTCGGGAATTGGTAATTTTTGTAAAGCTTGTATTACTTCTTCTACATTTTGATAGCGCTCTTTGAAATGGTAGCGCGTCATCTTATTTAAAAGTTCGGCAAATTGGGGATCTACTTCTCTAAGATGTTCCCAAAGTATTTCTCCTGTATGAGGATCGTCTTGAAGTTCATAAGGATACACGCCAGTTAATGCCTGAATCGCAATCATTCCTAAAGCATAAATATCACTCCCTTGACGTGGTAAACGCCTAATCTGTTCGGAAGGCATATAGCCACGGGTTCCCACAACTAATGTGACATTATGTTTTCCGGTATTATTTGCAGTTTGACTGCGTATTTGTTTGATTGCACCAAAATCAATTAAGACTAATTTATTATCTGAAGCCCGTCTAATAAGATTGTCGGGTTTGATATCGCGGTGGATTACTCCTTGAGTATGAACAAACTGCAAAATTGATAATATTTCAGTCAAAATAGCCATAACCTGGCTTCTCGCTAATTTTCTCCCTTGAGGCAATTCTCTACTCAAAGAATGTCCTTCAATCAATTCTTGTACTAAATAAAATTCGTTATTATCTTCAAAATAAGCTAAAAGTCTGGGAATTTGGTCGTGATTTCCCAACTGTTGCAATGTTTCAGCTTCTTTTTGAAACAACCTTCTTGCTGCTTCTAAAGTTTCTAGCGAGGTACTAGTAGTCTTTAAATGTTTAAGAACACATTGAGGTTTTCCCGGAAGGTGAATATCCGAACATATATAAGTTTGTCCAAAGCCTCCTTCAGCTAATATTTGGAGAACTTTATAACGTCCTGCTAGTAACTGACCAATCATGCTAGTACGGTGTTTTAAAAAATTAATTTTGGCGCATCCTCATTTGATTCGTAACTGTATCAAATACCATTTTAGATTTTACTGCCACACTTGGCGATCGGGTAGTTTCTTTCCATTCGCGTAAGTGGTGTGATTCTCGATTGTGAAACATCCATTATTAAGGAATATTTTATTTCATCTGAATCATTCTTCATTATTGCTATCAAATGGTTGACTTAGTTACAAAAATTATCTAATAAATCTGGTGGTGAAAATCAACTCAATTTTACTTGCAATTCATTTATACAAATTAAAGATAAAATCATGTATCTTTTTGGCAATTTTTGATTTTAATTGTAAATAATTTTTCGACATTTTAATTTGTTTTACCAGCAACATATTGAATTGATTACATTATATTTTTATGCTTTTCAATATCAATTAAATCAAGCTGGTAAATAAATGAATAACAAATTTTAAGATGGGTTGTTGCCACTTTGGCAGTTATTTACAAAATCAATATTTTTGCTTTAAATACACTTATTTCTAATTATTGCTACATTTGTCGCAATAGAAATTAAGTACTTTACTCTCGGTAAATTTTATCTTTTTCTGTATTATGAATATTCATATAGAAATTATACAAGAGTCTTTTGGCTATTCAAGTTTTACCTTAGTATTTAGCAATATGTCAATTTAGTTATATAGCTAACAAATTTCAGAAAAAGTCTTTGTTATCCTTTTTGACAAGCAAATTTGATTTTAGTCACATCTAGCAGAAGATATGCATCAAATACATTTAATTTCACTTTATTGATGATTGGTATTTTAGATAACTTTTATCTTGTTTTTTTAATGAATAATATCTTTTTACTACTCTCTGAGTGATTCATAAATTAATAAGAAACTTATTATCTCTCAAAAAAACACTATCAAATAACTATAGGAATCCGGTTTGATTTTGGAAGGCGCAGCGTGGCGAAGCCATAATTATTTCTGTAAGCAGGCAAGAGGCACTCATGGGCTTAGGCAAAGGGATTTTAGAAGATTAAGGTGTACCAATAAGCGTTTCAATTTTCAAGTAGGATTCCTATATCTGACAAACTAATTCATGAATAGTGTCTAAATAAATATATATAATTAAAATTTACTATCTCAAGTCCGGCTAATTACTTTTTCATTACCTCCTACCCCTTACCTTTTACCTATTACCTATATCCGATAGATATATAAAAACCCAGTTTCTGACGAGAAACCGGGCTGATAATACGCTAATTAAAATTAACCTCTAAATATGGGTTTAATTCCCCACCCCCACCCAAGGTGAAAGATACGCCCCACCCTCTGCGTGAATGAGTTGGGGTTTAAATCCTCATCTCAATTCCAGCCAACTTCGGCACTTCGGCTCTTCCTTCTTCCTTCGATTTAACTGAATTATATTGTGACTAACTCTACAGGAACTCGTTTAAAAATAAGGCGCTCATTTTCTACATCTACAAAGATAGTATCGCCATCATTGAATTCACCGCGCAGAATTGATTTCGCAATTTGAGTTTCTAATTCCCGTTGAATTGCACGTTTTAATGGACGCGCACCGAATACCGGGTCGTATCCTATTTCTGCTAAAAAGTCAAGAGCAGCATCGGATAATTTCAAAGACATTTTGCGATCGCTAAGTCTGTGACGCAATCTTTCCACTTGTAATTGCACAATCTTGCGTAATTCCGATTTCTCCAAAGCATGGAAGAAGATTATTTCATCAATACGGTTGAGAAATTCTGGACGGAAGGTACTCCGCATTACCTCCATAACTCGGTTACGCATTTCTTCATAACGAGAATTATCCCCAGCAACATCAAGAATAAATTGGGAACCGATATTACTCGTCATAATGATAATTGTATTTTTGAAATCTATCGTCCTTCCTTGAGAATCGGTGACTCTTCCATCATCGAGGATTTGCAGCATGATGTTAAATACATCTGGATGCGCCTTCTCAATTTCATCGAACAAAATTACTGCATAAGGGCGACGACGGATTGCTTCGGTAAGTTGTCCACCTTCCTCATAACCAACATATCCTGGAGGAGCTCCAATTAAACGAGAAACTGCGTGTTTTTCCATATATTCGGACATATCAATCCGCACCATCGCCTCTTCAGTGTCGAACATATAAGAAGCTAAAGCTTTACCCAATTCGGTTTTACCAACACCCGTCGGGCCAAGGAAAATAAAGCTGGCTATAGGACGATTTGGATCGGCTAATCCCGCACGGGAACGTTGTATAGCATCGGCAACGGCTGTTACAGCTTCACTTTGTCCCACAACACGGTTATGTAATTCATCTTCCAGATGCAATAGTTTTTCTTTTTCGGATTCCACTAACTTACTGATAGGGATACCCGTCCATTTAGAAATAACTTCAGCAATATCAGCTTCAGTGACTTCCTCTCGTAGCAGAGATTTACCGCTGTGCTGTGCTTGAGAAAGTTCAGTTTCAGCAGCTTCCAATTGACGGTGTAAATCGGTTAATTTACCGTATTTCAACTCAGCAGCCCGATTTAAGTCGTAATCCCGTTCAGCTTGTTGAATTTCCACATTAACTCGGTCAATTTCTTCCTTTACCGACTGAATTTTCGTAATAATGTCTTTTTCCGACTGCCACTGACTGTTAAGCGCTCGCTGCTCCTCTTTAAAATCGGCAAGTTCTTTTTCTAACCGTTCCAAACGTTCCCTTGAAGCAGCATCGCTTTCCTTTTGCAGCGATAGCTTCTCCATTTCCAATTGTAGAATCTTGCGATCAATTTCGTCTAATTCTTCTGGTTTGGAAGTAATTTCCATTTTTAGACGAGCTGCAGCTTCATCTACCAAATCAATTGCTTTATCTGGTAAAAAGCGATCGGTAATATAACGGTTAGATAAAGTAGCTGCTGCAACCAAAGAACTATCAGCAATTTTTACACCATGGTGGACTTCATATCTTTCCTTTAAACCCCTCAGAATCGAGACAGTATCTTCCACGCTGGGTTGATCGACGTAAACTTGTTGGAAACGTCTTTCTAGGGCCGCATCCTTTTCGATATATTTACGATATTCATCTAAAGTAGTTGCACCAATACAGCGCAATTCACCCCGCGCTAACATCGGTTTGAGTAAATTACCCGCATCCATCGCGCCTTGAGTTGCACCAGCACCGACAACCGTATGAATTTCATCAATAAATAGAACAATA
The DNA here is from genome assembly GCA_039200565.1 of Cyanobacteria bacterium P01_D01_bin.50. Lineage (GTDB taxonomy): Bacteria > Cyanobacteriota > Cyanobacteriia > Cyanobacteriales > Nostocaceae > Rivularia. The sequence goes on from JBCCSG010000296.1 coordinate 7,997, forward strand.
TTTCCTTGAGATTCCGTAACTTCTTTCAATACAGCCTTCAAGCGCTCCTCAAACTCACCCCGGAACTTTGCACCCGCAATCAATGCACCCATATCCAAAGCGATCAACTTGCGATCCTTAAGGGATTGCGGTACATCACCCGCGATAATTCTTTGTGCTAAACCCTCAGCGATCGCAGTTTTACCAACACCAGGCTCGCCCATAAGTACGGGATTATTTTTAGTCCGACGCGATAAAATTTGAATAGTACGACGAATTTCATCGTCTCGTCCAATTACGGGATCCAGTTTACCTTCCCTAGCAGCTTCAGTTAAGTCACGCCCATATTTTTCCAGAGATTGGTATTTACCTTCTGGATTTTGGTCAGTCACTTTTTGACTCCCCCTAATTTCCTTAATAGTATCTTTTAATTTCCTTTCATCTATACCAATTTCTCGAAATAAAGTTTTACCATAACGATCGTCCCTCGCATAAGCTAGCAATAAATGTTCGATGGAAATATACTCATCACCATACTCTTTGCGGTATCCATCAGCTCGATCTAAAAGCGTATCCAAGCTGCGCCCTAAGTATACAGAACTACTGCTACCCGATACCTTCGGTTGATTTTTAATAAACTCTTCCGTACGCTCGCTGATTTTTTGAACGTTCGCACCCAGTTTAGTAAAAATAGGTGCAGTCAATCCATCTTGAGAAAGCAGCGCCTTCATTAAATGTTCGCTTTCAATCTGCTGTTGTTGATATTGTTTTACAATCTCAGGAGTATGAGTAATAGCTTCCCAAGCTTTTTCTGTAAATTGATTTGGATTAGTAGGTTGCATAGGCTTTGTAAAAAAGATAACTTTTCTTCTAGCACAAAAAAGAAAAATAAATTAATTATTTCTATAAAACATTCTAAAAAAAGCCATCTAACCTACAAGATCGGTGTTCACCCCCTCACTTAGTCGTATTTCCCTAAATTAGTTACTAGTTGATAGTTGATAAGTAAGTTGGCGTTGAAAATAGTAATTGGGATAAGGCAAAAGGCTGTCATACAAAAGGCAAGCTTGAATAAGGGTTTGAGGGTAATTAACCCAAGCTGTAATATAGCTTGGTTTATTTGTGCCGACTTACTTAGTTGATAGTTGATAAGCTGCTACGCATCTAAGTTGTATATTATTCGATTCGATAATGATGGCTCAAACAATATTACTTTTGAATGCCGGACTTTTGACTTTTGACAAGAGTATTGTGCATTTTTAATGCACAACAGCTTAGTTGCTAGTTGTTGTCAGCCAAAAATTCCCCATCTCCCCACCTCCACCCTCTCCCC
>JBCCSG010000297.1:0-9283 GCA_039200565.1 Cyanobacteria bacterium P01_D01_bin.50
ACCTTAACTACCCGCGATGCAGTAGCAGCATTAGTAAAAGAGAAAACCGACGCAGAAGGTAGAGTATCCCTGGTTTCCAAATTGAACTTCTTCAATATGGGTAAAAAAGAACCTTGGGTAGAAGCTTTACATCAAGCAGGTTATCCCGAAGTTGATAAAGAAGCCCTCAAACCGTTATTTGAATACTTGGAATTCTGCTTGCAACAAGTATGTGCCGATAACGAACTAGGTGCATTACTGCAAGGGTTGGAAGGAGAATACGTTTTACCGGGGCCAGGAGGAGATCCCATTCGTAACCCCGATGTATTACCTACCGGTAAGAATATTCACGCCTTAGATCCCCAAGCAATCCCCACAATGGCAGCGGTGAAATCCGCCAAAGTCGTTGTAGATAGATTGTTAGATAGACAAATGCGGGAAAACGGCGGCGAATATCCCGAAACCATAGCCTGTGTATTATGGGGAACCGATAATATTAAAACCTACGGGGAATCACTAGCACAGATAATGTGGATGGTAGGCGTACGACCAGTTCCCGATGCATTGGGTAGAGTCAACAAGTTAGAATTAGTACCCTTAGAAGAATTAGGAAGACCGAGAATTGATGTCGTCATAAATTGTTCCGGGGTATTCCGCGATTTATTCGTGAATCAAATGAACTTATTAGATAGGGGTGTGAAAATGGCTGCGGAAGCAGACGAGCCCCTAGAAATGAACTTTGTTCGCAAACACGCAATGAAGCAAGCGGAAGACATGGGAATAAACCTACGTCAAGCAGCCACTCGCGTCTTTTCTAATGCTTCCGGCTCCTATTCTTCCAATATCAACTTAGCGGTAGAAAATAGTAGCTGGGATAGCGAAGCAGAATTACAGGAAATGTACTTGAAGCGGAAATCATTTGCATTTACCGAAGATAACCCAGGAATGATGGAAAATTCACGGGAAATCTTTGAAAGTAGTTTGAAAACAGCAGAAGTCACCTTCCAAAACTTAGATTCTTCCGAAATTAGTTTAACCGACGTTTCCCACTACTATGATTCCGATCCCACAAAAGTAGTAGCAGGATTGCGGCAAGATGGTAAAAAGCCGGTATCTTACATGGCGGATACTACTACTGCAAACGCACAAGTTCGTACTTTATCAGAAACCGTGCGTTTGGATTCTCGTACTAAATTATTGAATCCTAAATGGTACGAAGGGATGTTATCTCACGGTTACGAAGGAGTGAGAGAGTTATCTAAACGCTTAGTTAATACAGTAGGTTGGAGCGCTACCGCTGATGCTGTAGATAACTGGGTTTATGAAGATACCAACGACACCTTCATGAAAGATAAAGAAATGCAGGAAAGGTTGTTGAACTTAAATCCGCATTCCTTTAGAAAGATGGTGACAACATTGTTGGAAGCCAACGGTAGGGGTTATTGGGATACAGATGAAACTAATCTTGATAGATTGCGGGAATTGTATCAACAAGTTGAAGATAAGATTGAAGGGATTGAGTAAGTAAATTTTCTGATTTAATTTGTAGTTTTTTAAGCCCGTACATTGTGCGGGTTTTTTGTTTTATTGTAGGGTGCTGTACTGTGCGATAACCTATCGGACAAAACTAATAATTAACATAATACCGTCACGCACCAAATGGTTGATAATGAAATAATTTTCGGATACCGTCACGCACCAAATGTTTGATAATGATGGGTGATGGTAAATTTAAATATTGCGTTGTTTTTGATGATAATGGTGCGTGACGGTATATTCATAATATTTCGTTGCATATGATAAATTATCGTCACCGTCACAGCACCCTACATACTAAATTCACAATCAGCTATTTGTTTGTACAAACAAAGTGTTTTTTTATTGAAAAGTTATTTTTTAAAATATACCAAGGGAAAAAAATAATCTGCTTATATTATTTTATTTTTTGTAATATAAAGCCTAATTTCAAAAAAAATAGAATTATATCATCATAATTTACAATTTTTTATGGCTTCATAGTAAATTATTACTATAGTAAAGTTTTAGTAAATTTGCCGGATGATGAAATGACTAAGCTTAATTAATACGGTAAATTATTTTTATGTTTCAAAATAAAAAACATGAAAAGAAAAGTCACCATAAAGTTTGTAACAAAAAAAGCTACTGAAGCATTCGCAATTAACTTTGCAAAAAGATTCAATGTAGGATACCAAGATTATAAAAATATGGAAGAAGAACAAATATTAGAGAAAATTTATTCTTTGATAAACTTATATGATGAAACAGCTAGAATTTTGCTAGAAGTAATTAGTAATTTTCATTCCACTGTGAAAATATTACATATTGAAGCTATTTAATATTTAATTTTGGATAAATTAGCTATTTAGGTAAGTTCATCAAAAAACTTACCTAATAGTTTTTACAAACAAGTCAATAAAAAATAACTTTTTTATAAGGAATTTATAAATGCCGACAGTCTTTTCGTGTGTAAAAGGACAAATGGGTAATACTAGCTATTACCAAGCAACTATGAAAGCTAGTGAACTTGTAAAAACTGTGCGTGCTGCAAGTGAGCTTGATGAATGGTCAAATATGAGTATTGAAGATAGACTTCAACGAGAGCCAGACATTAAAAGAATAAAAGAACAAATAGCCCCATATATAGTTAATTCACAAGACCGTTTTTTTGGTGCAGTGATTGTTCTTGTCTATAAAGGAGAAATTGAGTTTGAAAGCCTAAAAGATTGGATAGATAATAAAGCGCCAAAAGCTTATAAATCAGTAGCTAATTCTATCGGTATTATGACGATTGAAGATGGTACTTTTATCATGCTTGACGGTCAACATCGTCTGTTAGCTCTTGAGAAAATCATGAAAAATGAAGTTGTAGGAGAGTGTAGAGAAGAAGTTATAAACGATGATATCTGCGTAATTTTTATCGATCATGAGAGCAATGAAAAAACTCGTCGGATTTTCAATAAAGTTAATCGCTATGCTAAACCTACTAGTCGAGGAGACAATATTATCACAAGTGAAGATGACCGTAGTGCTATTATTGCAAGAAAATTGTTAAGTGATGGTGCGCCTTTGGGTATTAAAGTAAAAGATACCAACGATGTGATTGTTGAGTGGAAAAATAATACTATCGCAGCCAGAAGCATTAAACTAACAACCATCAGCGTTGTATACGAAACAGTAAAACTTATTCTCTCCAATGAAGGAATACCATTAGATCAAAATTCTCGACCTTCAGAAGAAGAAATTCAACAATATTATGAGTTAGTGGAAAAGTTTTGGAGTACTGTTTTGGATGGGCTACAAGCTTATCAAAATGCAATTGCTAACTGTACAGAAATTCCAACAATGCGTAAAGACGATGAACCATACTCGCTGCTATTCAAGTCAACTGCACAAATTGCTTTGTTTAAAGGGTTAATTGCAGCAACACGTAAAGAATATTTAAATCTAGAAGAAGCGGTAAGAAGAGCTAATCAAATTGATTGGGCTATTTCCTCAACAATTTGGAAAAATGTGCTTGTAAGTCCAAGTGGTACTATCACTAGAGCGCAAAAAGCTCAAAATTTTGGAGCTAGAATAATTGCTTACCTTATTGCTGCAGATAAGATGACACTCGAAGAAATTGATGTTCTTCAAAGAGAATACAATAGCGCACAGGGAATAGACGTTAATAATTCAGGTATTGAGTTAATACCTTTACCTAAACCTGTAGTTGAACCTGTTTTAGAAACAGCAGAAGTTTCTGCATAATTTTAACTGCTTTTGCTGGAAACCCCTATTAGAGTAGTTTTCAGCAAAAAGTAAAAATGGCGATCGCACTCCAACATGAAATACAAAATCATTTCTCGTAGGGTGCTGTGACGGTTAAAATAATCTATCGGACATAACGAAATGATTTGCGGATGCCGTCACGCACCAAATGTTTGATAATGATGGGTGACGGTAAATGTTAAATATTGCGTTTTTTATGATAATAATGGTGCGTGACGGTATATTCAAAGTATCTCGTTACATATGATAAATTATCGCACAGTACAGCACCCTACTAAGATTATTCATCGGTTATCTTGATGAATAATAATATAACTTTTTAACAAAAATGCCTGAATATCGAAGATTTAGGATTACGGGTGGTACATACTTTTTTACCCTGGTTACCTACAATCGTCATCCTTGGTTATGTAGTGAAATTGCTCGCTCTACATTAAGAAAAGCAATTGAGAGGGTACGTCTAAAATATCCTTTTGAAATAGATGCTTTCGTTCTTTTACCGGAACATCTACATTGTATTTGGACTTTACCGGATGGTGATGATAATTATTCAATTCGTTGGAAATGGATAAAAACTTTTGTGACGAAACGTTGTGAAGATAAACTTGGTTTAAAATATCCGATGAGCGAGTCAGGAAAAAAGCGTCAAGAAAGTAATTTATGGCAAAGGAGATTTTGGGAGCATTTAATTCGTGATGAAGAGGATTTTCAAGCACATTGCGATTATATTCATTACAATCCTGTCAAACATGGTTTATGTAATTCTCCTGCATCTTGGAAATTTTCTAGTTTTCATAGATTTGTAAAAGAAGGAATTTATTCGGAAGATTGGGGAGTAAATGAGGTTCCCAAAATATCAAAGCTGATTGCGGATGAAGAATTTGAGTGAATTTTGTAGGGTGCTGTGACGGTTCAAATAATCTATCGGAAATAATGAAATGATTTGCGGATGCCGTCACGCACCAAATGTTTGATAATGATGGGTGACGGTAAATGTTAAATATTGCGTTTTTTATGATAATAATGGTGCGTGACGGTATATTCAGAATATTTCGTTACCTTTGAGAAATTATCGTACAGTACACCACCCTACAATGTATCGACGATAATCAAATAATTATCATAATGCCGTCACGCACCAAATGGTTGATAATGATGGGTGACGGTAAATTTAAAATATTGCGTTGAGTGATAATAATGGTGCGTGACGGTATGTTCAAATTATTTCGTTGTGGTTTGATAAATTATCGTAACCGTCACACACCCTACAATGTATCGAGAATAATCAAGTAATTTACACCGCAGTGGTTAAAGAGAAAAGGGGAAGCAGCGCTCACGCAAAAACCATAACCACACGAAAACCAATATCGTAGTTACGGACATCCCGCGACTTCGTGTGGCGATCGGCACTACGACAGTTCCTTGGAAGGTGTGTCCAAGAGCCACCGCGCAGCAACTTACTAGATTGATTATCATTATCAACCCAAGCACTACCATCATTAGGCGCACCTTTATAATTACTATGCCAAGTATCTTCACACCATTCGTTTACATTCCCGTGCATATCATACAAACCAAAAGCATTAGGAGGAAACTTTCCTACTTCTGTTGTTTTTCCTCTGTAAACTCCTTTAGGTGCGTCAGCGTAGGTGTAGTTTCCATCGTAATTAACTAAATCGGTAGTTATGGTCTCCTTAAAGTAAAATGATGTAGTGCTACCAGCACGACAAGCATATTCCCATTCTGCTTCGCTGGGTAATCTGTAGGTGCGTGCTGTTTTCTGACTTAATTTTTTGCAAAATACCACTGCATCATCCCAAGATACCTGCTCAACAGGTCGATTTATTCCTTTGAATTTAGCAGGATTGCTCCCCATAATTGCTTCATATTGTGCTTGGGTGACTTGATATCTACCCATGAAGAATCCTGGTACACTCACTTGATGTTGGGGACTTTCATCATCATCTCTGAGATTCTCATTCCTAGGAGAACCCATAGTAAACGTTCCTGCTGGTATCTTTACCATGTACAGGGTAACACCATTCCCTAAGTCTTCAATAAAGTAATTCGCGTTTAAATTTCTGCGATTGGTAATTTTTCCCTTTGCGTTGACAGTAACGGTTTCAAATTTAAAGGTTTGTAGAGGACGATTTGATTGTGTTGTATTTTTTATTAGAGAGGTTTGAGGTGTTGTGGTTTTTATTAGAGAGGTTGGAGTTGAAGTATCGGGATTTGTGATTACATTCAATGTTTGAGAAGAATTGGAATCAATACCGAATATTCTTCCTAACAAAATAGTTAATCCAACTCCCGCACCCAAACCACCCAAAATTTTCAATACTTCCCGTCGCTGTTTTGAGTTTATTAGCGATTGAGACTGCGATTTTGGTTTCAGTTTTGGCTTAAGTGCGATTATGGCATCCATCGTATCAAATGCACTCTGATATCTTTCACGAAAGTTATATCGCACCATCTTACTTAAAACATCAGCCATTTGATCGCTGACATTTGCCCAATTCTGCCAAATAATTTCCCCATTTGTCGGATCTTTTGGTAAATCATGGGGTTCTACTCCAGTTAAAGCATATATTCCCAACATCCCGATCGCATAAATATCACTACAAAGCTTGGGTTGTCCGCTAGCTTGTTCCCTAGGCATAAAACCAGGTGTACCAATAGCCACAGAAGGAAAAATTTGCCCTTCAGTATTCATCATCAAGATACTAACTTCTTTAACCGCACCAAAGTCAATGACAACTATTTTGCCGTCTTTTTTACGACGTATTAAGTTTGCTGGTTTAATGTCACGATGAATGATATTTCTATTATGGGTAACTGTAAAAACTTCTAATATTTCTTCTAATAACTGGATTACTTCAGCTTCACTCGATTTTTTTCCAGGGAGTACTTCTTTAGTTAAATCTTCCCCATCCACAAATTCTTGGACTAAATAAAACTGGCCTTTATCCTCGAAACGACTAAATAATTTTGGTATTCTATCAGATTCATTTCCCAACCGATATAAAACCTGTGCTTCGCTTTCAAACAACCTCTTGGCAATATTTAATACTCCCGGATTGGCATTAGATTTGAACTGCTTGATTACACATTTAGGATTGTACGGTACATCAATATCTTCAGCTAAGTATCTAATCCCAAAGGCACCACTACCGAGAACTTCAAGAATTTTATATCGGCTTCGGAGTATTTCACCGACATTCATAGATTTACCCAAATTTTCTATTGTTTGTTTTTATTTTGCCATAAAATAAGTTCCCATAACTAAGGATTTTCTCCGACGACCGTTCGGTGTAATTTGATAAAAAATTTAGGGCGTTGTAGGTAGGGTGCTGTTCTGTTAGTTAGCTAAATCTTGCACCTTGCGAATAATTAACTAAAAAATAAATTAAATGGTAAAAAATATGACTTTTGCTACAACACCAAATTTTTAGTCCATTTTAATGGACTGTTGCTATTATACTAGGACCATAAGTCCCAGTCGGCTTCCAATACAGTCGAATAATTGAGATAATATTTAGTAACATTTTTCATTAATAAGATAGCTGGTGCAAGTTAAGAGATAACCTATCGAACACAATCAAATAATTGTCATAATGCTGTCACCTGCATCTTGGAAATTTTCTAGTTTTCATAGATTTGTAAAAAAAGGAATTTATTCGGAAGATTGGGGAGTAAATGAGGTTCCTAAAATATCAAAGTTGATTGCAGATGAAGAATTTGAGTAAAATTTGTAGGGTGCTGTACTGTGCGATAAATTATCGGACATAATCGAATAATTATCATAATGCCGTCACGCACCAAATCGTTGATAATGATTCGTGACGGTAAATTTAAAACATTGGGTTACATATGATAAAAATGGTGTGTGACGGTATATTCAGAATATTTCGTTACCTTTGAGAAATTATCGCACAGTACAGCACCCTACAATGTATCGACGATAATCAAATAATTATCATAATGCCGTCACGCACCAAATGGTTGATAATGATTCGTGACGGTAAATTTAAAACATTGGGTTACATATGATAAAAATGGTGCGTGACGGTATATTCAGAATATTTCGTTACCTTTGAGAAATTATCGTACAGTACAGCACCCTACAATGTATCGACGATAATCAAATAATTATCATAATGCCGTCACGCACCAATTGATAGATAATGATGGGTGACGGTAAATTTAAAATATTGGGTTGTGTATGATAACAATGGTGCGTGACGGTATATTCAAACTATTGAGTTATGAATGATAATTTATCGCACAGTACAGCACCCTACAAAAAATACTTAATATTACTATGCAAGCTTTAACAGTAGATTTCAAATCCATTATTGATTTAACTGACGAGCAATTTTACCAGCTATGTCAAGCAAATCAAAACTTAAGATTTGAACGTAATTCAACAGGGGAAATCATAATTATGCCACCAGTAGGAGGAGAAAGCAGCAATCGTAATGCAGGATTAACCGCTCAATTATGGATTTGGAATCAAAAAAATAAGTTGGGAATCGTTTTTGATTCTTTCGGTGGTTTTAAACTTCCTAATGGTGCCGATCGCTCTCCCGATACTTCTTGGGTAAAATTAGAACGATGGAATGCATTAACATCTGAACAAAAAACGAAATTCCTACCGCTTTCTCCGGATTTTGTCATCGAGTTACTTTCACCAAGCGATAGTTTGAAAACAACTCAGAAAAAGATGGAAGAATATATTAATAATGGGGTACGTTTGGGTTGGTTGATTAATCGTAAAAGCCGTCAAGTTCAGATTTATCGTATTGGAAAGGAAGTTGAAATTTTAGATAATCCCAATAGTTTATCTGGTGAGGATGTTTTACAGAATTTTGTGTTGGATTTAGAGATGATTTGGTAATTTGATTTGTAATTTAGTTTCTCATATCAATCAATTCGTATATTTTTATCCGTATTTAACCGATATCCATAGATTTACCCAACCATCTGGTTGATTGATTCTAAACATTGATAAATGCAGCTTCAAAAAAAATCGATTAATTTTTCAACATTTCCGAAATCTCCCACAACCCTATGGTAGTAGTAATCAGATGGTCATGGTAATCGATAAATAAGTTTTTGAATAAGTTTATAAAACCCCCAAAAGCCCAGCCTTATGGTTGGGTTTTTGATTTTGAGCTTAAGGGGGAGAGGGAAAAAATAATTTTAGTCAGGGAGTAGTGAGTAGTGAATAGTGAGTAGTTAATATATTACCAGGCCGCTCTGTCCTTGGTAGGCTACTAGTTTATTTTCTCCCTCATCCAACCCTCAACCCCAAAATCACCAAGTCACACTCTACACCATCAATATCCGCAATTCCCGGTAAATATCCCCAACCTTCAAAACCAAATTTTTTAAACAGTTTCAAACTCGCTTCATTATGAGCAAAAATAAAACCAATTAACGTATTCAAACCCAAAATAGGACTTTGACGAATCGCTTCCCCTAACATTAGCTCTCCCAAACCGCGTCGATGATA
>JBCCSG010000298.1:0-9276 GCA_039200565.1 Cyanobacteria bacterium P01_D01_bin.50
CAATTCTACAAACAAATATTCGTATATGCTGTCAAACTCATTACTACTTACTACCTATAAATGCAGATGCTACTAATGAACCTTGAAGGCGGAAACATAAACCATATAAGTCTTAATCAATCGTCTAAATGTATTGTAAGTAATAGAGTAATAAGGCTACATTGCTACTGTCCGAGGTAACGGAACACTCGTCAACCGTAACCGCATCTACTCATGACCAGTTCTCAATCTGTATCGGGAGAACGCAGGGATTAAAAAGCGCCACACGAGGAGCAGTTGGTGCGGTTGGGTACGTTGGCAGAACGGTACTTTTAAAAATCCGAGAACCACAACTGGGCAGCCGACTTGCTGATTATCTTTCTCCTCTTTTACGTTTTTCTTTCAGCTTATTCCTAGTCTCAGAAGTTTTCATAAACTCTGCGTTTGCTTGCTGATGCTGTTTTAATAAATCCCCTTGAGTTTTTGAAGTTAGAGAACGAATTTGTGATGTTTCATTAAAACTATTATGTTGTAAATCTTTCAATTGCTTTTTCATCACTTCTAGAGACTTTTTTGTAAGATTTAACTCTTTTTCTGCAGCTTTTTTATTTTCAATAATCTTCTGTTCGAGTTTAGTTGCATCCTCTACTTTTTCTTTGAAAGATTTCATTTTAATCTTTAAAGAACTAATTTTACTTTTGTGTTCTTCCATTTCTTCTGATAATTTATTCCGTATTTCTTTTGATTTATCCTCTGCTTGTCTGACTGTTAATTCAGCCTCTTCAGCAGTTTTTTGTGCTTTTAATGCTTTATGCCCTTCTCTTGTTGCTAATATTCCTAAAACTACTGTTCCCAACAAAGCCAAAATCAAAACGATAGTCCCATTCCGAATCCGCTGTTTAGCTTTAATATTCGCTTCACTCAATACTAGATTTATTTGCTCTACTGCTTCTCTATATTTCATCTCCCTTACTAACTTTGCTTCTTGTTCCTCAGCAGCAATTTTCTCCTGAATTTCCTTCTCCCTACTAGCTGCTAAAAACTGTTTATCCTGATAACTTAAATTTTTATCTTCAGCCCAATATAATGCATCTGCTAAAGCTTTTCCCCGCAACAGTCGAGATTCATCTTTACCTTCAGAAGCTACCCAAAATTTAAAACTTTCCGAGTAAGGACGTAAATTTTTTAATTCATTTTCAATCCACTTGTTGTTAAAAACTTCTTTATATATAGCGTTATAAACCTGTAACTTACCTTTTCGTCTAGCAACTAATCCAGAAATCAGTAATTCACTTTGTTCAATTGTATTGTCTGCTGTAATCGAAGATTGCTCTTCTAAACGTCGAATTTGCTGATATAATTCCAACAAATATGCAGCACGCTCTTCATTTCTTAAAATTCTGGCTCGAATAGTGCGTAAATGTTCTGGTTCGTCTTGGGATTCCCAACTTTCAATAATCCTTGATTTAACAACTTGCTCAACATTACGCGGCTTTTCCTTCTCCGACTCTTCCACCATGAATTGACACAACTTTTGCGTCAAAAACGGTTGTCCTCCCGTCCAATTTAATATTTCTTGCATCACCGTTTGGGGGTGACTAAATTTTCCTTTTAAACCTCTTTCTAATGGTTCAACTTCATGTAATTTAAACCCCTTGAGAGAAATAGCTTTACCAACATTAAATGGAGTGCGTTGTTTATCTTGAATTAAATTGCTGGGTGATGCGACTCCCAACAAACAAAATGTCAGATGTTTATATACGAGATTATCGACTTGCTGGTTATAACAAGCACGAATAAATGCAAAAAAATCATCAGTAGGGAAGTTAAGACTTAAAACACTATCAATTTCATCAATAAAAATTACAACCGGTTCTTGAATTTCAACCAATAGATGCTTTTCTAGAAAATTACTAAATCGCATCAAAGGTGAGTTTAACTGGTTCTTCTTCCACCAGTTTTCAAAATCTACATCTAGAACAAAACTATCAATTAACTTGGTAATCAAATCCGCATACCAATTCTCCTGGGTAGCACTTTGGATATTTATAGAAGATAAATCAATCGATGCACATTCTACCCCATTAGCAGAAAGCCGACTCATGGTTCTCAACCGCAAGCTGGACTTTCCACTTTGCCTGGAATTCAGTACATAACAAAACTTACCCTGGTGTAGCGCTTCATATAATTCGTCATCAGCTTCCCGCTTGACATATGTACTGGCATTTTCGGGTAAGCTGCCAGAAAATATATACTCATGAATGTATTCATCAAGCATAGCTTACCTGTTTATATCTTGAGTAGTACTGGCGATATAAATCACAACTAGGAACGCAATCATTACGAAGGATTTTAACCAAACCCAAACTGTGTAGTTTAAAGGTAATTTCCGGATTAAGTTGGACTGGTTCCAACGTTGTCACAACCTCTTTGTAAGCTATCTCTAACTGAGAATCAGTCTGTAAAGTTTCTAATAGTTGTCGCAGATGGGAACTAAAAATGCCTTGTTCTGTAGGTGCAAGATTTAATAGTGATTCTAGAGATATTTTCTGATTTTTGAGGTTAGAAATTACTTCCTGGATTAAATAAGGATGCCCCCCTACTAAAGCCATTAATTTAATTATTTCTTGTTCTCCGAACTGACTACCTAATTGATATTTGTGAGCCATTTCTTCTACTTGGCTTTGGTTAAACTCAGGTAGTTCGATGGCTAAACCAACATTAAAAGGTGAGCGATTAATGTCCAGGGTCGGGTAAACTTCAGTAGAATTAACCACCACTAAGCGGAGTTTCTTCCAAATTTTGCCCATTCTATCTGTTTGCTTGGCTGTTTCATACCAACTCCGCAACAGTAAGCAGAATTCGGAGAAAATATTGTTACATTCAAACAACCGCTCAAAATTATCAATTGCCAAAACCAAAGGAGTATCAAGAGAAGCTAATAAATATCTTTGAAAATAACGAGTACAACTAGTATTTAACCCCAAGCTATCTTGCCAATATTCATTCAGGTTTGGTGATTTTTCTAAAATATCGGAAACGTCAATACATAGCCACTGTAAGAATGTTTTTAAGTCAGTAAGTGTAGATTTATCAGCAAGCTTCAAATCTAATTTCACTGTTTGATAACCCTGCTGCCTAGCATAGTCCAGTATTTTCTCTAAAAGCAAAGTTTTTCCCATTTTCTGCGGTGCTTTGATGCGAATTAACGCACCGGGTTGTAAAATCGCCTTTAAGCATTTCTCTTCAATTGGAGGTCGCTCAATATATATATTTGTATCTACTTCTGCTGTTACGGGATTCTCATTCGCTACAAGTTCATTTTCGTATGTGAGAGATTTGGGTAGAAATTTCCCCTCATTCACCCCTCTTCTCTTGTCTTCTCCTGCTGCTAACTGTGTCATTTCTGTGCGAATTTCTTCTAGTGTCGGCAACCGTTCTAGTTGTTCTTGGATAACAGCGACACTTTGATGTAAAGAAGTTATCTGATTAGAAGTTAAAACTTCCTTAGATGTACGACTACGTTTGGTAACTTCAATAAAAATAGTAGCGAACGCTGCCACCTCTCGCATCACATCTAATTGTAGGGCTTTTATTTCATCCCCTAAAGCATAAGCATCAAGAAAAGCTTCAACTTCACCTAGCAAAATTGAAGAATTATTATGGTCAAAGGCTTTGCGAAAAGCTTTTTTAATATCCTCTTGACGAAATAATTCTAATAAACATCTTGGTTTACCAACCCCGTATTCAATCAAGGTATAGACGTAAACACCACTAAAATCTGCTGGGGGATGCTCTGGAGCTAAATTAAATTGTTTGAGTATTTTAATAACAATTTCATTGCGCTGTAACTTGTCCTTAATCGGACTAGTAATGTTAGTCAATAAATTAAATTTAGTTAATGCATTAAATAATATATCTAGGTTGTTTAGCATCACACAGACAAATCTTTTTTATCTGATACCTTACAACAGCAAAAAGTTATTTATAAGTACAATTAAATACATTTGCTCCAAATAGATATATAAAAATCTCTGCAACTCACGCAGATGCGGTGCCCGGTATCGCCTTCTACAAACCCCGGTATTATTCCATTTCGCTCATAACCTAAAAACGATTTTCTTAATTTCTACTTACTTTTTCTTACACGGAAGAATTGGGAATTAAAAACGGAATTATCACCAAAATAATTACGGCAAGCAGATAAGCCGAAATTAACCAATTTTATCGACTCCCTTCATACAGTACCCCAAAGGTACCCCACGGTACCCCGAAAATACCCAACAGTAACCGAAAACCATCCAGATAGTCTAATTGTGGCAGTTAGGTAGAGTACTCCATAGTGACCTTATAGTACCCCCTTGTTACTGTTATTCCTACCGTGCATGTGGTGTTAAGGTGGGTGGACAAGGTATGTAGAGCGTCACAGTTCTAGTGACTTTCCTCAAGTTCAGCTAAAATTTTATCAAGTCTGTCATTAGCGTTGTTAGCAAATTTTGTACACTGCACTCCAGATACTAAACCTACAGCTGCTATTACTGTTCCTTGGGGGGCTTTGTCAGATAAAAGTATTCCTGCACCTAATAAACTAATAAAGAAGGATAAAGCTGTAGCAACAATTGCTAGGTTAAAGCTATAGCGTGCTTGGCGTAAGCGTTCTTGAGCAATAACTAATTCTATTGATGACTGAGATTGTAAGTTCATTCACTTAACCGTTTTAATTACATCTCTAATGTCACTCGGTTAGCTCAAGATATTGACCAGTTAGTGATTGTGTTGTAAACAACTTGTGAAAATTATATGATTGCTTTTTGACCAAGTTTTGATTGTGCAAACCTCTAACCATGAACAAAATAACTTATACGGCTTCGGAGGAAGGTATAGAGATAGCAAAAAGGGCTTTAATAAGGTCGGGGTTTGAGTCAAAAAGCAACTTTGCGAAGTCACAATTAATGTCTCGCTCCACGGTTACAAAGTTCTTTCAACTTCAACCAGTTCAGTTTGATTCGTTTAAAAGAATATGTGATGGGCTAAAACTGAATTGGAGAGAAATCGCAGGATTACCAGCAGAAGAATCATTACAACTCTCCAGTAAAAAGGATTGCAATGAGTTAGCAGGTAATGAAGAAGGGAGAATGGTTGGAACTATCCGCCGTCAAGTAACTGTGATAAATGGGGAAAACAATACAGTCAAAGCAGTTATTACATTAGAAGGTAATATAAATTCAGTTAGCAATCTGAAAATTATTGAATTAATTTTACGGGAACATTCGGGAGATACTATAAAAATCAATGATATTAAAGAAGGTAGCATTAAGTTAAATATAGAAGGTTCTCCAGAAGATATTCAAAAACTGGTAGAACACATACAATCGGGAGAACTGAAAGAAGTAAATGGTTTTCCGGTTGAAAATATTCAGGTTAATGATAGCAAATGGCAATTAGTACAGGAGATTGTTAGCCAAGGGGCTATAGATAGAGATTTAAATGGCGTGGATTTAAGCGATACTGACCTCAGTGGTACCAATCTCATTGGTGCCAATCTCAATGGTGCTGACCTCAGTGGTACTGACCTCAGTGGTGCCTACCTCATTGGTGCCGACCTTCGCAATACAATAATCGACTCTTCAACAAATCTAGAAGACAAATGGCACTTAGTTTGGAAAATTGTTAATCAGCCAACTCAAAAAAGAAATCTCATTGGTGCCAACCTCATTGGTGCCAACCTCATTGGTGCCAATCTCATTGGTGCCAACCTCATTGGTGCCTACCTTATTGGTGCCAACCTCAGTAATGCCAACCTCAATTATGCAAATGTTCAAAATACTCAATTTAGTTACGCCACAGGAATTTCTGAACAATTAAAACGTAACTTAATCAAGCGTGGAGCAATATTTGAAGATTCTCCTGGCGAAAATTCTCCAATATACTCTCCTACTCCTTCTCGTCGATAACTGATTCAGCACAAATAAATTAAGCTTTTTATCACGATAATCGCACTTGAAATTAGCACAACAATTAACTGATAAATTGTAGTTTTAAAACCTAAAACTCTGGATATACTTCAAGTTTCGACAAATCAATCGGTTCAGCCTTTTTATTCTGCCTACTCCGCTGCAAAAAATTTTCGTTAAACTGCCTATCAATCTCGTCTACAATTTCTTGGAAATATTCGCCGTTGGTAATACTAGCAAGTGTATATCTTTTTTCTGCTTCATAACTATCGGTATGATTCGGTTTTAATATAACTGCTGCATTCCCATCGCTCATCTCAAGTTCAACGGTCCTGCCCGTTAACTAGCTTATCTTCAGGTTGAAAATAAACGTTTGTCCTAACTAAGTTCAAACTCCTGTCATAATAGCCACTCGAAGTCACAATCTCTAACCCATACTTACCCGCAATCTTCGACAGCACTTGAATAAATTTCTGTTCCCAGGTTTTAATTGGATTCTTCTTAGCTGGCATATATAAAAGTCCAAATGTAGATTATCCCAGAGCTGAAAATATTTTAGTTGGAAATGGAAGTTATAAGCGCATCACCAGACCAAGAATGGCGAAAATTCTCCAATTCAATGTTACTGCCGGTTTCAGGCTCATCCATTTTGGGATAGTTCAAATGGTACAGCTTGATATGTGTATTCAGTTGGTCAAAATCCCATTTTTCCTCATAAAGTTGAAAAAAATTTATGAAACTACCTTGGGACATGGGTTTTAGGCATCGCGTGGTGGCTCGTGTCAGCTTTGCCACTTTTACCAAACAATTGTCAATTCGCAATTACTCTAACGAGTCACTTCGTGAACGCAATTGATCATATTTATTACAAAACAAATTGAAGAATTGTCATTATCTTGGGTTCCAAGACCCCACTGAAACGAAGTATCGCCCGTTCACCCGCAAGGGTGCGGCTCAGGGCGACGCAAGCAACAGTGGTCTGTATTCAGACGAAGTTTGTGGCTCCGTACTTGGCGGGTTCAAGCCCCCACTGATTTTAATTGCGTAGCTTGCGTCACCCGGAGGGTGATATTGCTCATTGTTAATTGCGAATTGCGTTGACCCCTAATTATCCCGATTTACCAGCAAAGACGATGATATTTTCAACTCGGCTCCAACAGAATAGTCTCCTGCAACGGCTCCGATTTTTTATCCTTTTTACTTTTTAGCTTTGTTTTAGATGGAGAAGGCTTATTTTGAGAAGCTTTTTGCTCCAATTTCTGTTTATCTTTCTTGCCTTTCCTTTTTTTAAATTTAATAAACTTGGGCAATTCCGTCGTGGGTACACCCATTAAACTATCAAAATTAAACAAGTCTTTATCCGGTAAGAATTTGGCTTTAATTTGTACAAAAAACGTTTCTCCTTGCTGGTCTTTTTTTAGTTTTGGATTGAAGCGGAATGGGGGAACCGGAGCCGAATCCCATAGCAGGGGAACGTGCGACGCACTTGCAAATAGTTTGCGACTGTCTTGGGAAAGCGATTTGAAATATTCCAACGTGTTTTCAGTGAAATTCCTGTGAACGCTGATAACTGGAGTTTTACAAACAGAGATAAATTGCCATTTACCAGCCAGTTTGAATTCAAAATCATCCAAGGAGGCTACACCTTTATTTGAACCATCGTCAAACCCCACTAGCTGAAATCGGACTTGGTGCGGTTTATCAAGCGCCGGTAAATGGAGAATTTTTGGGAAAACAATTAGTCGTAGATTATTTCCATGATTTTTGATTTCTAGTTTCAATGCTGATAGTGTCTTACGGTAATGTGGGGAGTAAAATAGCCGATATTTTTTTGTGTCCTTTTCTGTTTTGACTATTACGTAAAATTTTTCTTGTTCGGACTCTATTTCTTTTATGACTTCTCCACGTATTACCCCTACCGCTTGAAAAATGTTATCCATAACAATTTATAGCCTGCCCCAATGCCAATTACATTTTTCTACTAATTAACATAATAAATTGTATCCCTTCCATGTAACTGTGGAATGCTCCGATAACAGCGTTGAAGGTTGGAACGTGCTACTTTTTGTTTACCATTATAGTAATGTGTTTTTTACTGAAAGTAATACTATTCCTCAATTAGCGCTTCAATTTGAGATAGTAGTTTTTCTAAAGTCCTCTGTTTTTTGGGATTGTCCCACACTTTGGACTTTTGCAAGCGCGGCAGTGCAATTTTGTAGCGCTCTTTGAGCGGGTTTACTGTTGCTGATAATTTGTTGGCTGCTTTGACACGTTCGTTGATTTGAGCGAGGGATAAGTTTTCTGCAATCGCTACTTCAATCAAATCTTGCCGCTTTTTTTCGTCTTTAACTTTCGCTATCGCCCGCGCTTTGGTGTACTCCAATTTCCCTTGCCGTAATACGGACAGCACCGAAGGGGGTAGCTTGAGTAATGGCAGACGATTTTTGACAAACGAATCCCAACCCATCTTTCCTAACGATGTAAATAGTTCCTCAATTACCTTAGTTTCGGTTTGAGACATAACGTTATGTCTCACTTCGTTTTCTTTATCTTTATGACGGTCGCAAACGTTTCGCATCTTTGTAAGATAGCTGATTACAACGTCAAGAGAAGTATCCAACTGCAATGCTAACAGCTCCAAAATTCCCTCGGTTTCTTCCAGGGGGTTGAGGTCTTCTCGTTGCAGGTTTTCTACTAAGCGTACTTTATGGGTAATGGCATCGTCCATGTCGCGGACGATTACGGGTACTTCGGTCAGTCCTGCCATGAGAGAGGCTTTGAAACGGCGTTCTCCGGCGACCAACTCGTAGTTATTCTTTGGTAAAGGACGCACTAACAGAGGTTCGATAATTCCCAGTTCTTTTATTGATGCAGATAGTTTTTCTAATTTATTGGGGTCGAAGTAACGCCGGGGTTGTGATTCGGGTAATTTGATTGCTCCAATAGCTATGCTCGAAGACGGTGCGTCATTTTTGTTTTGGGTATCACTCGGGGCAGCCCCTTCTCCAAGTAAAGCTCCGACACCTTGGAGTTTACTGGTGTAGGGTTGTTTTTTCTTGGTTGTTTTATTAGTTGTTGTTCTATTAGTTGTTCTATTAGTTGCTTTATTCATGGTAGTTTCTCTAAGCCCGAAGTAATTTTTTTCATCACCCTAATTGCTGGGTGTTTGGGATTCGTTATAGCTAATGGTAAGCGAGCTTCACTAGCATCGGCAAAGGCGATTGTTTTGGGTATGGGGTCAAAAACTGTAGCTAGGGGCGATAATTGTTCTTTTATTGCTTCATAAGTCCGACTTTCTTGAGCGGTACGGGCATCATACATTGTAGGAATAAAACCAGCAATC
>JBCCSG010000299.1:0-9275 GCA_039200565.1 Cyanobacteria bacterium P01_D01_bin.50
CTTGAGCAGATAGAACAAATGGAAACAGAACAAGTTGAAGAAATTTTGAAAAATAGTGAATTAGAGTAATATTTTTAGGGTGCTGTACGCACCATAAATTTAATTACCAATTACCAATTACCAATTACCAATTACCAATTACCAATTATCAATTAATAAAAATGGTGCGTAACGATAATTTCAAATCAGAATAATATTTTGTAGGGTGCTGTGACGCTTTGAAAAATGTAAATACGTAGTTACAATTTCGTTACGAGCGTCACGCACCATTAATTTAAATACCAATTATCAATTACAAATTAACAATTAATAAAAATGGTGCGTGACGGTAATTTCAAATTCTAAACTTATAAGTGGTAAATTATCGTAACCGTCACAGCACCCTACAAAATTCCAATTACCCATTACCAATTACCAATTACCAATTACCAAAAATACCCCGATTCTACCGTGGTTTGACGGGTGTTTTGAGAGTATTTAAGCACGTATTCGCGGGCGATCGCTTCGTTTTTTCGTAGGGTTTTTACTTCTTTTTCTGCTATTTCTGTGTCGGTGGAGAGTAATATTACTTGATGGGATGCGGAAGGAAAGTATCTTTCTATTAGGTTGCTGCGGTGGGATGAGTCTAAGCGCCCTAAAGGGGTATCGATCGCAACTGGTAAACGATGTCCCGATACTCTTGCTAGTGCCCAGAGAAAGGCGATCGCCAGGAGTTGTTTTTCACCTGCTGATAGGCGATGTTTGTCAACGGGTTTGGAGTTTAAATCGTATAAGGAAAGGCTGAAGGTGTTGGTGTCGATGACGATACGGTGTACTAAGTCGGATTTATGAAGCAGGTACCGGAAGCATTCTGTGACTTCGTTTTCTAATTTGTTGAGTTTTCTTAAGGTAAGTCGTTCGCGAAACTGTTTGAGGGTTTGTTGTACTCTGATTGATGCATCTATAATATTTTCTTTACTGTTACGTTCGATGGTTGTGACACTATATTCTGTTAAGTCTTTTTTTAATTGATCTATTTCTTTTTGTAGTTCTGTTAAGCGATGATTTACTATTTCACAATTACTTTTGATCTCGGCAACTTTATTTTGTGCTTGTTTGACTAGTTCTACTAGTTTTTGATAATCTTCTGGTGCGGCTGCTGCTTGTATTTGTCTTTCTAATGTAATAATTTCTTCTTCTTGGTTTTTTAGCTGTTCTAATTGCTGTTTACCAATATTGCGAGCATTTTTTAAGTAGTAGAGAAGATTGCCTAGTTGACTTAAAGTTTCAGTGTCTGCTCGCAACCAAGGTGATTGTTTGAATGATGTGTTTATGCTTTCTACGTCTTTGTTAAGAAATGTTTTGATTTGAGTAAGTTTATTTTTGGGAAGATCTAGCTTATTAATCAAATTTAGTAAACGTCGATCTCGTTCTATCAATATATCTCGTGCTATTTGCTGCTGTTGAATTTTTAATTCTGCTTCACCTTGTTGTTGAGCTTGATTTAGTAGGGGTTCAATTAAATATAATGGTAAAACACCCGCTGCTAATTCACACATTTGGTGACGAGTGTTTTCTACTTCTTTAATTTTTTCGATTTTCTGCTGTTCTAAATGACTGCTTTCGGAAGCAATTTTTCCGCCTTCACTCAGGAATTTATCAAATGCTTTTTGTTGATTTTTTTCTGCTTGTTGTAAAAATTCTAATTCTTGCTTTTCTCTCTTTTTGGTTGTTTCATATTCTTCTTGTAGATGCTTAAGTTGCTTTTCTATTTCTTCTAAATTAGCAAGTTCTTTTGTATCCGCAAGTTCTTTACGTTTACGATTAACTAATATCTCTAAATCGACTGTTAAACGCTCCGCTAATTCTAACCCTAAAAGGGCACGAATAGCTTCAACTACGATAGTAGGCGGAATTTCAAGTTCTGCCAATTCTTTTACTTGTTCGCCATCAAATAAAAATAAATTAGAAATTCCTAATGGTAATAAATTTTCAATATATTCATCCCAAATGTTTACTAATCCCTCATCCAGCCATTCATCCGAATCACGAATATCTAAAATACCTAAATGGTCTTTACCTTCTTTGGGATTCTTTTCCCAAGTTCTAACTATACGATATCTGACTGGTCGATCGTTTTCAATATGTTCAAAAGCTAATTCAACACGAGTTTTATCTATTGGTGATTTATGGCTATTTATACATTGATTGAGAAAGTCATTATAACTTAAATTCCCACGACTAGAACATTGGGCACGGTGTCCGTAAAGTGCGAGACGAATGGCATCCATTAAGGTTGTTTTACCACCACCATTCATGCCACCTACAAGAATAATTGGATGAGGATTATCATCATCGCTTGGCTCTAAATTGATTACCTGACGACCATAATAAGGACCAAAGTTTTCTAAAACAAGTTCTAGGAATATCATATTCAGTGAGTAGTGAGCAGTGAGTAGTGAGTAGTGAGTAGGGAATGGTGAGTAGTGAGTAGTGAGTAGGGAATGGTGAGGAGTGAACTAATTGTTAATACAGCCTATGATGTGCTATTCATCAATCTCACGGAAAATTAAATTCAATGTTAGCTGGTAATAACTGTTAACTAACGGAGAACGAAATAATTCCATTAATAATTACAAAAAAATGATTTATGATGACTCTCAAAATCCTGATATAAGAAGTTTTTATTCACTATTAACTAGTCACTACTCACTACTTACTAATCATTATCTGACTTCTTTTTATTGAATTTTCTATTTGCCCAAGTTTGTGTTTTTTCTGTTACTTGTTCTGCCGTAACGTCACCTAAAGTTAATTGTTTGACTTTGTCAATATCACCTTCACCTGCAGCATTTTTTAAATCGCGTTTGAAGTGAGCATTTTTGATCGCTTCTTCTTGATTTCGCGAACTTGTTTCAAAACACTTTTCTAATGCATCATATATTCCCACGCGCCGCGATTTTTTGCGATACTGACGTTCTGTGTCTAACAGTTTAGCCATTAATTCTAAATGCATCGCGTCGTTTTCACAGATTTCTTCTAATACTTCCCATTCATCGCTACCTAATAAACTATAACCTGCACCTGGACGTGGATCGATAAATTCTTCGCTTGTCACTTCTTGATAAATTCGGGGTAAACTATCATCAAATTCGTGTTTTTCTTCCAACCAAATACGTCTGATTTGACTGAGTTCATCTGGGGTTATTAAAGTAATATCGCGCATATTTTCCGGGGCAGTTTGACGAGCTTGAGTTTGCGCTTCTAATACTCTTTTTAACCAATATTCCCGCCAATATTTTGTATAAGGTCCTGGTACTGGTTGAACTGAGGTTTCACCATCTATGTTACGCTCGAATAGTTGCACGTTTCCCCAAATTCGACGAAAATCTCGTTTATCATGGTCATCTTGAATATCTAATTCGTTACGAATATCTAAAAGCGGCTGCATCCATTCTTTTTCTTCATCATTTTGAATCATTGCTTCCATGGATTTATCTTTAGTTACCATGGTGCAAACCCAGCACCCGAAGCGCGAATCGCCGCAACTAGGGGTTGATGTATCAACTACTAAGGGACATTCATTATCTGCTGTGGCACCACGGTACATGGAAAATAAATCTTTGTTATTTCCTCCCCAAGGATTTTCACATTGATTGAGGTAAATCCAAACATCGTTATTACTCCAATCTTCGATGGGGGTGTAAATTAGAGAGTTGGGTAAACTCGCATTTGGACTCAAACGCTCGCGTATTCTACCTGCTTGATGCTTTTGCATTGTGGCGGCTCGTCTTGAACTTTCGGCTTTGCGAGTACCTAAGACTAGAATTGTTTCGCCGTTAGCTCTAACCATTTCCCTAATAAACTGGTTAGCTGGATTAATTTTCAAACGCGGCGTACACCAACGGAATTGATTGCGGGGAGCGGGATAACCTCTACCTATTAAATTTACCCAGAATGTGTCTTGAATCACCGGTAACAACAAATGAGGTTCGATGGGCATGCCTTTTTCTTTAGCTGCGGATGCTAGCAACTGCATCGAATTACGAACCCATGTTGTGACTATGGGATTTTCTACTAGGGTGTCGGTAGTAATTACGTGAATTTTTTTATTTCTTTTTTTTGGTGGTAAAGTGGCGATCGCATTCCAAATAAGTTGCAAAACTGTGCTGGAGTCTTTACCCCAAGATACGCCTATAATCCAAGGTATTTCGTCTAGTAAATACAGTTCTTGAATTTCTCTAGTAATTTCTGGAATTTTATCAATTACTGTAACGGCTGCTGGCTGGTTTTTTTTTTCTGATTGTTGGGCAATAGTCATTCGATTTTAGATTTTAGATTTTGGATGCCGGGATTTTAAATTGTCCTCTAATGCACTCAGCGAA
Organism: Cyanobacteria bacterium P01_D01_bin.50; assembly: GCA_039200565.1. GTDB lineage: Bacteria > Cyanobacteriota > Cyanobacteriia > Cyanobacteriales > Nostocaceae > Rivularia. The sequence goes on from JBCCSG010000299.1 coordinate 4,365, forward strand.
TATTTCCCAGACTGTAAATCTGGGAAACAAATAAATTTTCGTTTACTGTATCGGCGAATATATATTAAATCCTGCCTCTAGCTGATGCCGGTTTATGTCGCCGCCACGCTCAATTATCTGATATTTTTATTTATATATATGGGCAAAAACTAGTATTACATAAATTTGTACCACTTCAGGTTTTTAAAAACTTATTTTTTTATATTCCATTTTTATATATAGTATTTGGATGCCAGTATTTTAGATTTTTAAGAATTGTAATGAAAAATAGTGCATCTACCTCACCCGAGGTTATTTCCAGTCAAGATAAAAAGAAATTTTCTTCTTTATTAAGCAAGTATGTTAGCGAAAATCAACAGTTACTAGTCCAAAAAACAGAAATGGGTGGTAGTCAAGCTTATGTGGGTTCTGTGACTTTGGAATGGTTTGCTAGTCAGGTTCGCTTTGCATCTTTTTTACCATTATTGCAAAGTAAGTACAATCCGGATACTGATAATATCGAAATTGACGCTGATAGTATAGATGATATCCAACAACGCCCTTTAGATTGGTCGCGACAAGCACCTTTAGTTCAGTATTTAGCTGCAAGAAAAAATCATAAATTTCCTCCTGTATTAGCTGTAATTAGTCAGCCTTGGGTTGATAATCCTCAAGCATCTGAATGGGATAGTAATGGACGAGCAGAAAAATCTACTACGGAATTTACTACTTTAGATAATAATGGTCAATTTGGTTTGCTAGATATTTCTGAAAAAAATGTAACTATTTATGCACTTGATGGGCAGCATAGATTAATGGCGGTACAGGGTTTGATGGAGATACTCAAAACTGGTAAATTACCACGTTATAAGAAGGAAAAAGCTGCTGCAAATAGTTTTATTAGTATTGACGATCTAATTGATAAATACCGAGTTGAAGCTGAATATTTACAACAATTACCCCAAGAAAAAATCGGTATCGAATTTATTTGTGCTGTAGCCCAAGGAGAAACTCGCGAAGAAGCAAGACGCAGAGTCAGGTCAATTTTTGTACATGTCAACTTGATGGCTGTACCCTTGAGTAAAGGACAATTAGCACAGTTAAATGAAGACGATGGTTTTTCTATTGTTGCTAGAAAGATAGCTGTTAGTCATCCACTTTTAGCACAGCGTAAAGGTAGGAAAGCTCGCGTAAATTGGAATAGTGCGACGGTGGCAGCAAAGTCAACAGTTTTAACGACTTTACAAGCTTTAAAAGAGATGTCAGAGCGTTATTTAGAACATAAATATTCTCATTGGAAGCCTTTAGATAAAGGTTTAATTCCCATGCGCCCTGAAGATGAAGAATTAGAATCAGCTATCGAAGATTTTAATCAATTATTTGATCGTTTAGCGAGTTTGCCAAGTTATAAAGTGTTGGAATATGAAGATACTCCAATGTTCCGACGGTTTAGTTTTGAAAAAGATGGTGGAGAAGGTAATATATTATTTCGTCCCGTCGGACAAATGGCATTAGCGAAAGCCTTGGGTATTTTAATATTTGAAAAAGGTTTTTCTATAGAAGAGATATTTGAAAAGCTCAGAAAATTTGATAGTAAAGGTGGTTTTAGTGGAATGGAATTTCCTAAATCTATTTGGTATGGGGTTTTATACGATCCGAATCGTAAGCGGGTATTAGTTGCGGGGAAAGAATTAGCAACGCGGTTACTTGTTTATATCTCAGGTGGCATTAAAGATAAGATGGAGCGTGCCCATTTGCGAAATGATTTAGCTAAGGCGAGAACTTTTGAAGATAATACTGTGGATTTTAAAGGTAAGTTTGTAGAGCCAAAAAAGGTGGGTTTGCCGAGTGTTTTGTGAGGATAGATGTTTAGGAATTGTAGCGAGCCGCCCTCACCCTCTAAGGGTGGGGCTATATAAACAAAGTCTACCTCCGTGGGCTAGAAAGTAAGTTTGCCTTGCTCGTGTAGTAGAAATTTTTATACTTATGGGTAAAAAAATGCTGCTTTGTGGAGTGCAATAGGTTCGCGATTGACATACATGGAAGTGCATAACTGCTTATCTTTTAATGTTTGAGTAAATTAAAAAGAGAGCAGAACACATGGCTAACAATCAAGTTGAAAATATTATCTCATCACAACCTCCCGTAGACAAGAAGTCAGATCCTCGCGCTCTTAAGTCTCGCTTGCAGTGGGGTGAACCTGCATTTACAATCATTGATGTGCGCTCGCGCCAAACTTATAAAAATGGCCACATCATGGGTGCATTATCCATGAAGATGGATAATTTGGCACAGACAGCAATCAAAAGTTTATCTAGAAGTCGGGATATCTACATTTACGGCGCTAATGATGCAGAAACGAAGCGAGCCGCACAAACTTTGATATGCGCTGGTTTTGAAAATGTATCGGAACTGAAGGGTGGATTTGCTGCATGGAAAGCAATCGGTGGTTCTACTGAGGGCATTGTAGAATCTATCGCCAATTAATTAACGTAGTGCGAGCCACAGAGCTCGCTACTGCGTACTTTAATGTTCAAACAAACCTTGAAACTGCAATAAATCCAAACTGACTATTGTTGGTAAGCATGCAAAACAATTTTGGGCTAATTCTAATCTCTCCTCACGTTTGAGCATTTCTACTAACTTTCGCTGTATGCTGACTAAATAACGCACATCGTTAGCTGCGTAACTTAGTTGCTCGTCGGATAAATTAGCGGCGTTACCCCAATCGGAAGATTGAGCAGTTTTATCGAGTTCTACTTGTTCTAATTGTTGCACCAACTCCTTAAGTCCGTGTCTGGGAGTATAAGTACGAACTAATTTACTCGCAATTTTGGTACAGAAAACGGGATTTACCATTATGCCGAGGTAATGACGTAACGTTGCTAAGTCAAAACGGGCAAAATGAAATATTTTCAGGACATTAGTTGCTTCTAAAAGTTTTTGCAAATTTCGGGCAACATTTTGTCCTTTGGCAATCCGTACAACCGTAACATTACCTTTATCGTCCGCTATCTGCACCAAACATAAACGATCGCGTAAAGGTAATAATCCCATAGTTTCGGTATCCACAGCAATCGCTTCACATTTCAAATACTCCCCGAGAGTGGCTTCATCAAAATCGCGATCGCAAACCTGAAAATCTTGTAATCCCATGAATCCTAAAAAATCAATATAGCGCCAGCAAAATGAAATTTCGATCGAACGCTACTTTATTAAAAAAAATCATAAATCAAAATTATCTACTCAGAATAAAAATTTGCGTCAGAAAATACTCACCTTCACTATTCACGGCGACACCAACCCCAGTTAAATTATATTTACCCTTAATGTTCTTAAGATGTACTGGACTTTCAATCCAACCTTTTATCGCCTCTGCAACAGGATCGTCATATCCGGAGTTGAATGCTACGTTTTCAGAAGCACTGTTGTAGCTAATAGAGATAGTATCCACTCGTTTGGCAAATCCATTATGACTAAACGGTACTTGATGCTTAGCCATATTCCGACTGTGAATCCTCGCTTGCTTAGAAATTCTGGCATCTAGCTTCAGCTTGGGCAATCCCCGATGGACTCGATATTGATTTATTTTGTCAAATATTGACCTTTCTAAATCAGTAGTTCTTACAGTAGTAGATAGCCTTACCGGATGCGATCGAATTAACAATGGTTCGCGATCGTTTAATTCACTAGTTGACGTATGCCCCGGTACGGGCTTTGTCGTCATCGCGCTTGCTACAACCATTGTCGTAAAAGCAATGCCAAGAATAGTTTTTCGGCTCATGGGCAAAAAGGCATGGTTTATAGGGTCTTGAGACGTTAACCCAGATATGAAAGTTTCTTTCTATACCAGTATTTTTTTAGGTATTTTATTATTTTAAAGAATCTTTGCATATCCTTCGTTAGTCGTCAAGGCTAGCCAATTAAGGCAATTTTGATATTAAGTGATTCAAAATTATAAATGAAGAATTAAAAAAGTGTAAGCCCTATCTCAGCAAATATTCTGACTCAGTATCATAATTATCAATTTGACAGAAAAATAAATGTTGATTTACTACATTAATCTGTCAAAAATAATACTTAAGACTAGTAATACTAATTAATCAAAAACATTTTATTATAACACGTTTGTACTACCGTGCTCAACCGTAGCACTGCGGAAGTCGAGGGAACAATTTAGGGTGCGATCAATCCCCAATAACCAGAAAAAGCTAAGCTTTCGCTAAAATCATAATTATCAACTAGTTTGTTAAACTTATGGCTGCTGCAAAACGTAAATCTTCAGATAAATCCGCCGTTTGGCGAGAATTTGGTGACGATAACTCCGCCGCGACTCAAAGAGCAACACCCGATTTACCTCCCCAAAAGCAAGATTTACGCGTACAAGCAACCAGGGCTGGGCGTAAAGGTAAAACTGTTACAGTAATTACAGGGTTTCAAAGTAAACCGGAAACTTTACAAGCTCTATTAAAACAGTTAAAAGGTCAATGCGGTTGCGGTGGTACGGTTAAGGAGAACGAAATTGAAATTCAGGGCGAGCACAAGCAAAAAATATTAGAGATATTGAAAAAACTGGGTTACAAAGCCAAAATTAGCGGTGGTTGATTCTGTACCTGCCTCTTTTATATAGAAATGTTATGTTTGGGATACAGTTATGATTCGACTCATTCTGATATTTATAGGAGGCAGATAATGGATTTAATTCGCATAATTTGTGCTATTTTACTTCCCCCTTTGGGAGTATTTTTACAAGTTGGTATCGGTCTTGACTTTTGGATTAATATTGTTTTAACCATATTCGGATATATTCCTGGAATTATCCACGCAGTATGGGTAATTGCGAAAAAGTAATATTAAATTTTTTGATTGAAAAATTAATATTGATAAAATATGAAGGAAAGAGTAAATGATTACTTTTTCCTTTTATTTTTA
>JBCCSG010000300.1:0-9264 GCA_039200565.1 Cyanobacteria bacterium P01_D01_bin.50
AAGCCTGTAACTTTATTAAAAGACCGTTCTGCCGAAACCTTAAGTTCATGGTTAAAAGAACATCCTGGGATTAAGATTGTTTCCCGTGATAGAGCAAGAGCTTATGAAAAAGGAATTAAAGAAGGCGCACCAGAAGCAATTCAAGTTGCAGACCGCTTTCACTTACTACAAAATTTAGCCCAAACGCTTTATGAAGTTTTTGGAACACATAACAAAGAATTTAAAGAAGTTGAAAAAATAAGAAATCAAAGTTCTGTAATTAAAGATGAAGAAAACATCGTTGTTTCGACAACTCCAACATTAGCACCAGCGCCAACAAAGCAACAAAAAAAAGCAGAACAACGTCGGACAAGACGATTTGAAAAGTATCAAAAAATATGGGAACTACATAGCCAAGGTTGGTCAGCAAAAGCCATTGCTAAAAAATTAGGTATTGGTTGTACAACAGTTTTTCGATGTCTTCGTAATCCTACTTTTATAGAACGTAGAGGGCGTAGTGATAAAGGTCGAAGTTTAGTAACCCCTTACCAAGATTACATTATAAAACGATGGAATGAAGGTTGTCGTGAAACTAAGATATTATTTGAAGAAATTAAACAACAAGGATTTTCTGGTAGCTATACTACTGTCAGTCGTTACACTACACGCCTCCGCGAATGTCAAGGTTTAAAAAAGCGACAGAGATATTCAACTAAACGTCTACCGAAAATTATTAAAGCATCAAAAAAACCTCTTACTCCTTACAGTGCAGCATGGTTGATTTTAGGTAATTCGGACGTTTCTTTAATATCAAAGTCAGAACAAGAAGAATTAATCATGTTGTTAAAAGCACAAAGTCCTAGCTTAAAAGAAGGAATTGAATTGGCTCAAAAATTTATATCTCTTGTTCGTCAAAAAAAAGTATGGAAATTAGATTCTTGGCTCAAGAGAGCATATAACAGTACAATACTTCCTTTTAAGCGCTTTGCTAAAAGCTTATTTGAAGACTACAGCGCAGTAAAAGCTGCTATCACAATGTCTTGGAGTAATGGACCTGTAGAAGGACAAATTAATCGGCTTAAAATGTTGAAGCGACAGATGTATGGTCGTGCAAAATTAGATTTACTGACTAGAAGATTTTTGTTACAAATCTAAAACAGAACATACTCTTCATCATTCATATTAGTATATTTTTATAAAAAAATATTTAGAGAGAATAATCAATATTAATTAATCAAATAGTAAAAAAGAGCTAGGAGTATTTTTGGATATATTTATTGGTACTTCAAATCTTCAAATCTTCTGCTTTCCTCACCCTTAAATCATGAGTTACAGAAATCAATTTATATGGAAAAGGGCAGTGCAACTTGCTATTCATTGTTATAAGTTCACGCAATCATTTCCAAAGCATGAATTATCAGGAAAGGCAGAGGGCAGGAGGCAGTCGGCGTGATGGGAATTCTGGCTCCTGCTCTCTGCCTGTGACCGAAGGGAACAAGGGTATAAAACCCCACCGTCTACACGGTGCTTACAATTGGTTGGGGTCAGAAACCCCATCCAATTGATCCTTCTGCCCTCTGCCCTCTGCCTTCTGCCTTCGTTCATATGGTTTGACAAGCCAGATACGACGCGCATCAGTATCAGTAGCATCCAATATTGCTGATAGCGCAGCGTGCCGAAGGCATAGGTTATGGAAGGCAATCTAGACAGGAATATATCAAATTTGTTTATATTGCTTTAGGCTCTTTAAGAGAATTAGATACTCAATTCATTATTGCTAAAGAAGTAGATATTCTTGACGATAAAAATCTCTTTATTCCTATTATGAATGAAGTTGATGAAATGCAAAGTATATTAGTCTCTACTTTAAATAAACTCAAGAGTTAAAATCGTAACTTCCTTCTCCCTTATTCCTTCCCTCTGCCCTCTGCCCTCTGCCTTCTGCCAAACACGATACGTCTCGATCACCAAAAGTTGACAAGACCCCGTAAAGCGATTCTATTGCAGATAAAAAGGTACCGCCAATAAAACCCGGGTATTCCCGTAAATCATCTTGCAAATCATCTCGATACTTGGCAAACAAATCCTCAATTGGCGCAAACCCACAATGATACATTGCTAATTCAATCTTATTGGCTTTTTCTTGGGATAGTTAGGGTAAATCGGTGAGAATCATTCGCGCCCCATTTACAGGGGGTTGCTTAATTAACCAAATTCCCAAATGTTGCAAACAACTTTCCAAATCTGGATTGGCTTCGGCTATCAAATTGATAACTATCAGAAATGTCTTTCATTCCCGTTCTCCTATCTGTATTTGTTATGAAACTTTTGCACCCATTGAAGCTTTTTATAACGCCGAGTAAGATATATTTTCTCGCCATTTACGAAGCTGGTGATATATTTCAATCTCGTGAAAGGCTCGTGACTCCCATATTAGCGTACCTGGAAGTTTTATCTTATACACTCCCTTTGCTATTTCCTTATATTCCTCGATAACACCCTCTTTCTTAGCTTGATTTAATACCTTGATGCTCTCCGGAGTGATATCAATTACTCTTTGTTTTTGCCTTCGTGAAAGTGCGTTCCAAGCCTGTTCCTTGATTTCTGGGTGTTGGTTAAATATGTTTCTAATATCCTCCCAATTTCCCTGTATTAAAGCATCTATTCCCTTATCGAGTGGTGTCAGTTCCAATTCTAAATCCGATTCTTCGGGTTCCTCTAAATATTCTTCTTGTAGTTCTTCGACACTTGTATAAAACCTAGACCTAGCTGTTTCTTTAATTACTTCCAACTCTGTCCAATGAAAATAATGATTAAATCCGTCAACCTTGACCAAAATGGGATTAATATTATCTCCATTTAATCCGATTACCTTACCTTGTTTATTTTGAAGATTGCCTGTCTTGATTTCTACCGTAGCGGGTATATCAAAGCCCATAGATACCAGAGCATCGTTACGAACATCGGTATCCACCCATGCTAGCTCTTGCTCGAAGCTATGATAATTCGCAAGATTAGCTCCCCAAGTCTCTCTCCATTGTGGATTGTGGTTATAAGCGTAATTAGAAAGATGCTTGAGCGATGTTGCATCATGTCCAACTATGTTCGATATGGTATCCCATCTTTTATCTTGTGGAACTGTTGCTTCCCAACGTTGGCAAGACTCGACTATCAATTGACCTGAAGAATCGCTTATTCTACCGATATTTTGAATATCAGTAATTAGCTGCTGCGCTAATTCTTCCCATTTATCCTCGACAGTTTGAGTTGTGCTGTTTTGTGAGTTTGTTTGTTGAGGATTAGAGTTAACTTTTTGAGTACTATTTTCTTCCACATCAGCTACATTTTTGTCAGCATTTTCAGCAGCTTCATCTGCTTCATCTGCTTCCGTAATTTTTTGATATAAATCGGCTATCGCACTTCTGAGGATATTTTGAGGAATTAACCCATAATTATCCATTAATTTCTGAGTTAATAACCCCGTTTGCTCGTCAAACTCATACATAGGGGGGAATTGTGCGTAGCGCTCCCCTCTACAATTTCTACGCCATATAGAAGGCTTACTTGGTAGCGCTGATTCTCTTTCCTTTTTAAGTTGCGCCTGTCTCTCTTTTATCAAATCATCTACGTAAGCACAGGTTAAATCTTCTTCGACTTCAGATAGCTGCTCAATTATTGGCTGATATTTTTCCGAACACAATCTTAGTAGCTTTGTAACGGGAATTTGAAACAGAGCGTGGGGACGATATGCAAAATCTTGAAAATTTTCTGCTAATTTGAGCGCTCGTTTCTCTTCGGTGCTGCCTTTATCCCAGCCAAACTCATTGAGTAATTCTCGATACTCTCTCTTGCTATATGCTTGCTTGTATTCCCATAGCAAGAAACTAGCATGAACGTATTCCTCGGTACTTTTCTCTATGTGCTTTACGGGATTCGCGTCAAGATTGTGAACCTGGTGATAAGTTGATTTTTCCAGTAGTTGCATGATATTATCTAAGCTAGTTTTATATTAATTTGGTCTTCCTTTAAGACCAATTTTTATTTATCCGACTAGGTACAATATTAAGCAGCGATGCTCTGCTGCTGTTTTTTGCGATATGCTGCGAGCGCATACGCTAAAGTATGTTGGTGATATTTGGGCATTTTTGGGAGTTCGATGTCTGTACCCCAAAGGTATATCGTCCGCTTTGATATTTTCAAAGTCTCCGATAGTAACGTAAGGTATTGTCCCCGAAACTTAGTAGAACTTACTTCTTTTAATCTTTCTGAAGGCGATAATCCGTTTAAAAGTGTTTCCTCTACGAACTGCATTGCGCTTAATCTCGGGGCTGTGTAATCCCGACGAGAGGCAATTCCCGTCAACACTTTTGGAGATAAGGCTATCTGCGCGTAGCTGCAAGTTTTTCTTGCGTGTTGCGGCATTCCTTCAAAATTTGGATTGTCACCCCACTCCCTTACTGTTTTCTTCTGCATACCCAATAATTTTGAGATTAGGTTAATGCATCTTGTGCTGTATCCGAAGCGAATCTCTTCCTCTAATATTGCTTCGCTAGTGAACTTGTCTATGCCAAAGCAATAACGTAGAAATTCTCTAGGTTCTATGCTCTCGGTTGATAGGTATTGGAAAATTTTGTAGTTATGCATTTTTCTATGGGTGGAAGTTTTTACATTCAATCAAACAATAGCCTACATAGGTCATATATACTAAATGGTTCATATAGTGTATTTGCAGATTGGACATAAGAATGCAAAATAGGCTTTATTATTGGCGATATATGTGACCCATCTATGACAAATGACAGGAAAGAAGATCCAACAGTCAGCTTCCGAGTTTTTTTGCCTGAGTCGTTACGACGAGATTTTAAAGTTTGGTGCGCTCGTGAAGGAACCAATATGAGCGAAAAATCACGAGAATTTATAGAAGAATGGGTAAAGAGTAAAAACAACCACGGATGAATAAACTCAACTCAACTGTCAGTTGAAATAGATATTCTCACTTATTCGTTGTTTTTAGTCGCTAGGTGACGTAAAATTTCGTATTTTTGCATTTTTATTAAGAGTCGATTTTTACGGATAATTTGCAATTGATTAGATACTAATACTCTTGCGTATTAAAGTCAATACACTTCGGAGAGAGACTAGTCATTATTTTGTTTGTAAACTCTTGAAATGCTTATGATATCTTGGAAAAAAATATAAATTCATTTATGCCAATTGGTGATGACGAACGCAAACAACGGCTTTCTATTTTGTGCAAGCGACTTCGTGGTAAGGAGTCGTTGCGTTCGTTTACCAAAAGGCGTAGTAAGGAGCTTAGGGGCATTAGTCATGCTTCTTGGAGTGTCTGGGAAAGAGCGCAAGGAGATTTAAGTCGGGATTCTTTAGAGAGATTAGTAAGTTTCATTGGCTGTTCTTATAAATCTCTCTCGGCATACCTAAACGGCTCTATTACTTTAGAAGAACTACTTCAACCAACTTTAACGAGTGGTATTGAGGTAGAGGATGACTTGGATTTTTCCCCCGATGCAGCTGCGGCATGGATAAAGTCACTTCAGCCGGAAGAACAGCTATTTATTGCATCTCAAGGATTTCAAGCGTTTCAAGAACAATTTAATAACCTTGTGGAGCAAAAAGCCAAGGAACTAGTTGAAAAAGAACGATTAGAACTCATCAAGAAAAGAGCTAAAGAGCTAGATGAAAAAGAACGATTAGAACCAGTTGAGCAAAAAGTCAAATTATTGATAAATTTGCTATCTGGTGATAATTATCCTGCGTTTTCTGAGATTGCCAAAGTTGCAGATAAGTTAAACTTAAAAATTGAGGACTTGATTGAATTATGCAGCCGTGTTTACTCAAAGAGTAAGTAATACTTAAGTATTACTTTATTTATTTGATAAATACTTGTATGGGTATTAATCGAGACTATAAACGACTGCTTAAAACGCACAAGTGCAGTTTTTATGAGCCGCACTCTCATAAATCACTCTTTTACTCGTCTTTAGCCAAGTAGCTGTCGGAAAACTTCATATTTTGGCATTTTTATCAACAGTCGGTTTTTATGGTTAATTTGCGATTAATTAGATAATAATACTCTATTGCATAAAAGTCCATACAAATCGCATAATTATTTTCCATTGGAAGACCCGTAAACTCTTGAAATGCCTATGGTATCTTTGAAGTAAAAGTAGATTAATTTATGTCAAGTGGTGATGACGAACGCAGGAAACGGCTTTCCATTCTATGTAAGCGACTCCGTGGCAATGAGTCGCTGCGTTCGTTTACTAAAACACGCTCTCAAGAGCTTAGGGGTATTAGTCATGCTTCTTGGAGTGCTTGGGAAAGCGAGAGAGCAGGACTTAGTGCAGACTCTTTGGATAGGTTAGCAAGTTTTATTGGTTGTTCTCATCAATCCCTTTTCGCTTATTTAGATGGTTCAATAACTTTAGAAGAATTACTTCAACCAACTTCAACAAGCGATATTAAAGCAAATAAGGAAGCCCAACCGACTCTTTCTCCTGATGCTGCTGCTGTGTGGATGAAATCGCTCTCCCTTAAAGACAAGTTACTTATTGCTTCTCAAAGCTTTCAATCATTCCAAGAACAGCTTGATGAGCTTGTTGAGCAAAAAGCTAAAGAATTAGTTGAGCAAGAAGATCAAGAACTAATTGAGAAAAGAGCTAAAGAGCTTGACGAAAAAGTGGCTCAACAATTGATAGGAGAAAAATTCAAATTATTGATAAATTTGCTATCTGGTGATAATTATCCTGCGTTTTCCGAGATTGCCAGAGTCGCCGATAAATTAAATTTAAAAACTGAAGATTTGATGCAATTATGTAGTCGTATTTATTCAAATAGTAAGGAATACGAGCATAATACTTGATATTATGAGCGGTAAATGATTAGGTGTAAATTGATATTCAATCAGTAATTTTCTTATTATCCTAAAACTAGAAATTTTAAGTTTATTCACTATTTAACTTGTAACGCTTTTAATCTTATGTCTATATTTGTTGTGTAAATTGAAGCGCAACTGTAATTCAATTATATTTGAATTTTAATTGCACCTAATTAATAGTTGAAAAGCAGTTGGGATAAATTCGCATGAAAAATCTTCAGCTACTTTATACCCAAAGTACACTAGCTAAACGGTGTAAAGTTAGTCTTCAGACAATTAAAAACTGGTGTTTGTGGGCAGGACTTACACCACCAAAGAAAGCAACTTATTTTAGTTGTGATGAACTCGAAGCTTTAGCTGATTTCTACATCGCCTACAAATTTCTGCGCGTACAGCAAAATGCCTATGTAGATAGTGTTTTGGGAATAGGTGGTTTGAAAAAATATATTGCTTCAGTACGGCGTATGAGCTTGCGTCAATTTGTTACGGAGTTCTTGACGGCGGAAGAAAAAGCTCACTTTCTAGCACAGATTTTAGTTGATAAATTAGAGGAAGAAATTGAAGATGATGAATTTAACTTTGGTGGCACAGCAGCTTGAGATTCCATTAGAACTGCTCAAATCAATTTGTCAGGTATTAAAGATTGAAATTGTTAAAAACGCAGTTACACCAAATGATAAACAGAAAATTCAAGAGTTCCACCGGGTGTGTAAGGAGAAACAAATAACTGTTGAACAAGGGCTACAAGAATTAGAACAGTTTCAGAAAGAAGCGCAAACCCAACAAAAAGTATTAGGTGAAAGATTTAATTTAAATGAATTCTTCAAGCAACGTATCGGTACCTCTCCAGAAGAATTAAATCCTGGCAGCTACCATTATGATTTATATCAGCTGCTTTTGAAATCTCAATCAATATCTCAGGTTGGTTACGCACTATTTCGCGAAGCTTTTCTGCGCCAAACTCAGGATTTGATTATGAACGGTACGGAAGCATCATCCATCAATCAAAATCAAACGGTTTCTGGTTTTGATAAAGCCTTTGATGCTGTTGAGACTCAGTTTGAGCAAAATTTTTTGGGGAATTCAATCAACTGGGAGGAACAAGAACATCCGATGTTAGCAGCATCTCGAAAGGCAGCCCTACCTTCAACAAAGACAAAGAATACATCAACATCCCCATCGTCGAAGAAGTAATCGAGACTGCACCAAAATTAGCAACCGCAGCTGTACAAGTAATCGCGCCAACAATCAATGAAGCTTTCTTTAATGACCGTCGAATCATAGCTGATTTCATGAGGGAAGGAGGATTTGTTGCAACTACTGCCGCAATCACAACAACAACAACAGTTGCAACAATAGCTGTTTCTATTACTTCTCCACCAAAACCAGTTTTTATCAAAATAATGGCTGGTGGGATTAGTGGGACTATTTTGGGGGGAATTGTCGCAGCACTTATCTTAAGGCACTATAGAAAACAGGTTTTGAAGAACGATGCAATTTCAACATCAACAACAAAATCACATTTATCAAAATAATCAACATCCAACAGATGATTTTGATGAAAGCTGGGTGCCAAATCCTCACGGAAAAGTACAAACAAGTGCTGCAACACCTGGATTAATCAATCTTATAGGGTCAAAAAACTTAGATTCCTTACTAACTAACCCTTGGCTGATGTCAATTTTTGTTGCAACAGTCATTTTAGTTGTAATTGCTGCAATTGCAACAGTTCTATCTGGTCAACGCTCGACAGAAATAAACCCGTCTCAAGAAGCGTACTCCGAACTTTTGCAAAAATCTCAAAATTTAGATGCGGCTGATAGCAACTTCCGGGAATATTTGACTCGTAATGATTACAGTTCGGGATTAGTAAGTAATCCTGGTTTATTGCAAGCAGTAGTTTTAGAAGCAAGCGCGAGATATAGCAACTTCGTTATTGCCAGTCAAAATAACCCCCAAAATCGGGCTTATAACCAGCATGAAGAAGTAATTAATCATAGCTCTGAAATTGAAGCTTTGAAACGGATCAATCTTGGAGCATCAGGGAAAGAAGCGAAATTAAAATATGTTGACCCCAGCACAGGTTCCTGGGTAACTATTCCAATTGATTCAGCAGAATTAGCAGCAAGTGGTTTGGTCAAGCTGAATATTATCTCCAATAGTAGAAGGGAAGCAACACAAAGATTCAACTTGGTCACAATTGCCCAAAATACAAGGCTTCGTTTGGACGAAGTAAAAACCGCTATGTTGGAAACTTTGCGTGTCAAAGGCTTAAGTCCAGTTGCATCCGAACTTGAGAAAACGGATTGGTTTGGAAATAAAGCCAATCCCTCAGAGGTGCAGATATCTGATTATCGGCAAGATAAACCGGAACCAACTCCTGCGACTCC